>SVAK01000011.1 GCA_015059445.1 Bacillota bacterium
GGATCTACACCAAATTCTTCTTTCATTGCATCAACTAATTCTTTTACTTCAAGAATTGTCATTTCTTTTAATGCACTTATAAAATCTTCTCTAGTTAATTTTGCCATTCTAATCTTCCTTTCCTTCTAATTGTTCGGCATAAAGATTTAAACTTATTGATAAATCTTTAACATATTGAATCATTCCACCAGCTAACATAGTAAGTAGTCCTTCACGAGATGGAATACTAGCATAATCTTTAATAGTTTCAAGACTAGCTACATCACCACTAATAATTCCAACACGAATATTTAATTTATCGTGTGCTTTTGCAAATTCAGCAATAACTTTGATTGGTTCTAATAAAGTTTCACCAAATAAAACTGCATTAGGACCTTCAAGAAATTCATCCATATCAATGCTTAATTCACTTAAAGCTCTTTTTAATAAAGTGTTTTTGTAAATTTTAACATTTGAATTAATTTCGTTAAGCTTATTTCTTAATTCGCTCATTTCAGCAACTGTTAAACCTTGGTATTGAAATAAAATAACTGATTCGCTATTTTTGATATTATCAACAATTTCACTTACGATAATTTTCTTCTCATTAAGAATTTTTTCGCTTGCCATTTTTCCTCCTTATATATTAAGAAAAGCTTCCGATACGGGAAGCTAAAAAACAAAGTTTAAAGTTTCCCCTCGGTAGGATTTTTAAAATTTCTTCCCTACTGTCTTCGGTTTTTTCTTTTCTTCAAGTATTATATACTACAACTTACTAAAAGTCAAAAGAATTTTTATCAACTTTAATTCCAGGACCCATAGTTGTAGCAATTGAAATTTTGTCTATAAATACGCCTTTAACTGCTTGAGGTTTAGCTTTATTTATAGTTTTTACTACATATACTAAATTTTCTAATAGTTTAGTTTCATCAAAAGATACTTTACCAATAATAGTATGAACATTGCCATAAGAGTCAGTTCTGTAAGTTACCATACCACTCTTAAGATCTTTTATAACATCAGCTACTTTAGTTGTTACAGTTCCAGTTTTAGGGTTAGGCATTAAACCTTTTGGTCCTAAAATGTTACCGACCTTACCAACTTCTGGCATCATATCTGGAGTTGCTACTATTACATCAAAATCAAACCAATTTTCTGCTTTGATTTTATCAAGCATATCTTTATCTCCAACATAATCAGCTCCAGCAGCTTTAGCTTCTTCAGCAAAAGCGCCTTTAGCAATTACTAAAACCCTTTTACTTTTACCAGTTCCATTAGGCATTACTAATGAACCACGTAATTGTTGATCAGCTTTTTTTGCATCAATATTTAATTTAATAGCAACTTCTACAGTACTATCAAAACTAGTTACAGATGTAGTTTTTACTAAATTAATTGCTTCTTCTTTTGTGTAAAGTTTATTACTTTCTACATTTTTAGAAACTTCCACATATTTTTTACTATGTTTTCTCATTTTTTTCCTCCTAACTGTGGTTAATTAGCGGATTTGAATTTTTTGCTTTCTTATTTATATTATTCTTCTGAATCTTTATTTTCGTCACCAATTACTGGTACATCAATTGGAGTATCAGCTTTTGCTGATTCTTCCATTTCTTCAAGTTCAGCTTCACGTTTTGCCATTTCTTTTTCTTCTTTTAGAGCATCTTTAGCTTGTTCATTAAGCTCTTTATCAGTACGTCCAGAAACTGCAATACCCATATTTCTAGCTGTCCCCTCAATAATATTCATAGCTTCTTCTACAGTATAAGCATTTAAATCAGGTAATTTAGTTTCTGCTATACTTCTTAATTCAGCTTCAGAAATTGTTGCAACAATTTGATTTGCACCCTTAGCGCTACCTTTTTGGATTTTTGCTACTTTCTTAAGTAGGAATCCAGCAGGTGGAGTTTTTAATACAAAATCAAATGTTCTATCATCATAAATAGAAATTTCACAAGGAACTACATCTCCCATTTTTTCGCGAGTTGCGTCATTAAATTTTGTACAGAACTCTTGTAAATTAATTCCAGCAGGCCCTAAAACTGTTCCAACTGGTGGTGCTGGTGTTGCTTTTCCAGCTTGAATTTCTAATTTAATTTTCTTTACGACTTCTTTTGCCACGAAAACACCTCCTATAAAATTTTTTCGCGTTAGTGGTTATGGGCAAATCCGCATTCCCTCCCACATAACTGCAATTTTTCCCAATTGCATGTTAGATAATACCATAAATTGGGTGAAAATGCAATATCATACTACTAAAAATATATGCTAATACTATAAATCTCTAGAATTAACTATTGGCTTTTATTTGCATAATATGTTATTATAGATATATATTAAGAATAGAGGTTTTGCTATGGCTAAAAAATTTTTCTATAATCGTGTCTATAATACAAAGAGGACAATTATAAATTTAGTAGTTATAGGAGTGTGTATTATTGGAGTTGTTGTTTGTTTTATATTCACATCTCATTTCCAAGGTGAAAATCACAATCCTCCTGAAGGTTCGTTAAGTAGAAAACAGGAAGTTACAATTGAAGTAAATGATAATTTTACTAATGAAATTTTCTTTTCAAAAATTGAAAATGTAAATTTAAGTGAAATTGAAGTCATTTATCCAGAAGATTATGATGTATCAAAACCAGGAAAATATGAAATCGGATTAATTATTAATGACAAAAAATATACCAGCACATTAATAATTGTTGATACAACCCGACCAGAATTAAAAGTTAAAGATGTTTCAATCAAAGCTAATGGTTCTTATTCGCCTAAAGATTTTGTGGATTCTTGTGTTGATAATAGTAATGAAGATTGTATCATATCATTTTTTGAAGGTGTCGATGAAGAAAACAACACTATTGATTACTCACAATATAAAGATGAGGGAACATATGCTATAAAAATTTCCGCCAAAGATAGCAGTGGAAATCAATCTCTTAAAGAAGCTAAATTAACCATTGGAAAAAAGGATGCTGACAAAGAGGAAATTCCAATAAATTGTAAATATGGTAATAATATATATGACATTAATAATTACATAGTGGCAATTGATGTTACAACCAACAAATGTGCAGTAAGTTTAGATTTATATAAAAATGCATCCATGACTGCAGAAATTAACAAATTGATGGAAACAGAATCAATAAGTATTAGAAAAGACGTTGATGCATTAAACCTATCTGGTACACTTGCCTTAAACCGTAAAGTTACAGCAGTTATAAATTCAACTGGCGATGGCATTGTGGGTTATCAACTTCAAATGACTGTAACGAGTACAAAAAATAACAAAACAGAAACTGTTGTGGATTATAAAGTTGATAGTGATGGTAAAAGAGTATTCTCTACTAATCCATATAAATTAGATAATTAGAAAGCGCTGAAAAAGTGCTTTTTTTATAAAAAAAATACTAAATAACTTTAGTATCTTTATATTTATTATTGAAGTTTCTTATAAAAACAATGAAAGTACATATTATAGTGATTGTATAAATTAGTAAAAAAGCTAAGTTCCATAAATTATAATATAGTATATTAGTAGATAACAATTCTATATATTCATACCCAATATCTCTTACTAAATCAAATGGTATTTTTATAAGAACTAAAATAATCGCAATATATATTATTTCCAACACCATTTTCTTTTTTATATCTTTGTCCCTATTCTTGAATAAATTAACCATTTCACCAATAATGTTAATTAAACCATCTATAACCCCTATTTTAAATTTAGTAATATCTAAACCTCTTTTTAAGTATATTTCTCTAGCCAGATCTTTAATATTAATAGTACTATCTTCTAATTTCATAATGTTTTCTTCTATTTCTTTTTTTATTTCGGTATCTACTAGATATTTTAATTCTTGTTTTAACTCTTTTATTCTTTTTTCTTTCATATTATCAACCTAGAATTATTATAACAAATAATCAATTCTAACACAAATATTTATTGCAAACAAAAAACTTCCGTAAAGGAAGTCATTTACAAATTATTTTTTTCCTGCAATTACTAATCCAGCAAAACCACCAATTAATACTACAAAGATTCCAATTATGATTAAAGTGTCATATTTACCAGTCTCTTGTGTAGCAGCGTTTCCACCAATTAAACCTTCAGAAATTGCTGCTTCCGCAATAGTTTCTACTGTTTCATCATAGCTTTTATTAGCTAGTTTTTCTTCTACTACATCTCTATATTCCTCATCTTGATAATAGTCTAATGCATATTGAATTAATTCAGCGCCTGTACCTTCTCCAAAACCACCGACATATTTTTCACCAACAACAATTAATGGAACACCACCAGTAAAACTTGTGCCTACTTCTGCTGCTACATCTTTTGCAAGACTTGCATTGTTAGCATTTTTCCATACTTCATATGCTTTAACTTCTAAATAATCAGCATATTCATCACCTAAACTATAAAAATATGAAATGGCATTTTGGCAATGGCCACATCCTTCTCCTCTAAAAATATAAATTGTTACTTTCTCATGATCAGTAACTTCTGGTTTTTCAATAGCTCTTACAAAAGGCATCATCACAAACATCAACATAATTGCAATAGTGCTTAATATTACTTTTTTCATATTTACCTCCCATATTGTCTATTATAGCAAACAATATTTTTATTTTAAAGTTATTTTTCTAAAGTCTTATATATTTTGACTATTCTAACTATAATTTCTTTATCATCAATGTCTATTTTATTTGTAGCAATTAAAGTTGCTAACCCATTTGCGTATAACCATACATGCATAAATAACTCTTTTGCTTCATCAAAAGTGTATCCCTGTTTATTTACCAAATTGATGATTGCTCCTTGATTCCATTTTTCATTTAAGACATCATCAACGCTTTTCCATTTTAAATTATTAGATAAGAATAAACTAATAAATAAATTTTTATAAAGTTTCGCAAATTCGACATAAGCAACACATAGTGTTACTAATGCTTTTTTGTTATCAACTCTACTAGTAATAAATTCATCATACTGACGATAAATTTCTTTATACATATCTTCTTTGATTTCATCCATATTTTGATAAATACGATACAATGGTTTTGTTGATATTTTTAAAGCTTTGGCTAAATCTCTAGCATTAACACTATCCCAACCTTTTTTATTTGCCATTACTACAGCTTTTTTAATAATCTCTTCTTTAGTTAATTTACAACTTACTGGCATAATATACATCCCCCAATCTATACTACGGTAACTTATGTTACTATTATACTCTAAATTTTATCCTATTGTCAATTTTTACCACATAAAAATATCTAGGATTTGCTAGACATTTTTATTTTTATTACTTATCTCTTAATCGAGCATTAAATTTGGTTTCAATTACTTTTATTATATTTGAAAATATATTCATAACTTCGCCTTCAGTAAGAGTTCTAGTATTGTCTTCAAAAATTAAATTATATGCAATAGATTTTTTGTTACTATCAATTTTATCGCCTTTATAGACATCAAAAACTTTAACTTCAGTTAATAATTTTCCACCAACTTTTTTAATTTCTTTTAATATTTCTATACTTTCAATATTATCATCAACTATAAACGCCAAATCTTTTTCTACTTTAGGGTATTTATTTAATTCTTGATATTTAATATCACTTGTTTTATTTGCATTTAATTTAGTTAAAGATATCTCACAAACATACATATCTTCTTTAGCTATACTTGGATGTAATTTACCAAAATAACCAACGCTCTTTCCGCCAACTATAATCTCGCTATTGATTTTCGGATGAATTTCTTTAAGCAAATTATTATTTAATTTTAATGAATAACGATTATCAAAACCTAAAAATGATAATAAATTTTCTACAATTCCCTTAGTAAAGTAGAAATCCATTTCATACGCATTAGAATTCCAAGTGTTTGTTAAGTAGTTGCCGCTTAAAACAAATGCTAATTTAGTATCTTCTATATATTCTTCACTACCAGAATACACGTTAGCAATTTCATATAATAATATATCTTTATTATTTTTACTAATATTATATTTTGCAACATCCACTAATGCTGTTAATAAACTTTGTCTTATATAGCTTCTTTCTTTTAACATTGGACGATTTAATTTAATAATATCACCAAAATTATAATTATATTTATTAGCATCATCTTGATTAACTAGTGTGTAGGTTCTAACTTCATTAAATCCTAGGCTACGCATTCTTTTTGATACTATTTTTCTAAATTTAGCTGATTCAGAATATTCACCTTGTTTAATATTAACAACTGGTAAAGTAGGAACTATATTATCGTATCCATATAATCTTCCAACTTCTTCAATGATATCTTCTTTTTGAAGAACAATATCTTGTCTGCGATTTGGCACAGTAACTTCATATTGATTATTATTTACTTCATAAGTAAAACCGAGACTATCCAATGTACTTTCAACATCTTGTGCTGTTAAACTCATACCTAAAATACTATTTATTTCAGTTAAACTAACATTAATTTTCTTTAAAGTTTTATCAACACAATCATAACTTACACATCCACTTACTATTTTGGCATCTGCATATTTTTCCAATAAATGACACGCTCTTTGAATTGCCAATTCACAATATTCATGACTTAATGGTTTCTCAAAGCGTAAACTAGCCTCGCTGCGCAATCCCAATCTTAATGATGTATATCTTATATTATATGGGTTAAATAAAGCTGATTCAATTAAAATGTTTTTTGTATCATCATTAATACCAGAATCAAAACCACCCATTACTCCAGCAACACACAACACTTTATCCCCATCTGTAATTACAATATCATCACTCTTTAATATTCTTTCCTGTTTATCTAAAGTAATAATTTTTTCTTCATCATTTGCCATTCTAACTACAATTTTATCACCAACTATATCTTTATCAAAAAAATGTAATGGTTGACCATACTCTAACATTACATAGTTAGAAATATCCACAACATTATTAATACTTCTGACCCCAGCAATTTCTAGTCTCTTTTTAATAAAATCTGGACTTTCTTTAATCTTAACATCTTTGGCAATCATTAAATTATACATAGGTACATTTTCGGTATCAACTTCTAAATTAATCATACCATCAATTGATTCAGAAGATTCCGAAAATGTAATATCGGGCATAGTTACTTGTTTTTTCAACACCGCAGCCACTTCATAAGCAAAACACAAATGATTATTACAATCAGTTCTATTTGGATTTAAATCTAATTCATAAGAAGTATCACCATATCCTAAATATTCAAAAGCATCTTCTCCAACTAAAGCGTTTTCTGATAATTCACAAATACCTTTATTATAATTTTCTTCGGTTTTTTCTTCTAAACCCAATTCGAATAAAGCGCAAATCATGCCATTAGATTCTACTCCCCTGATTTTGCTCTTTTTAATTTCAAATTCGCCAGGAAGAATAGCACCGGGTAGAGCTACAATAACTTTAATTCCGCTTTTTACATTACTAGCACCACATACTATTTGCGTAACTTCACTACCAATATTAACTTTACATACATGTAAATGGTCGCTATCTGGGTGCATTTCACATTCTAAAATTTCACCAACAACTAAATTTTTAATGTTATTAACTATAACTTTTTCAACATTTATTCCTGCTTTTGTTATTTTATTTGCTAATTCTACTTTATCTTCGTTTTTTATATCTACATAATCATTTATCCAGTTTAAACTAATAGCCATATTAATACTCCCTTCTATCAAATTGTTTTAAAGTTTTAATATCATGATTTATATAAAATGTCCTAACATCATTAATACCATATTTAAGCATTGCAAGTCTTTCAATACCAAAACCAAAAGCAAAACCATTCCACTTATTAGGATCATATCCGCAATTACGTAATACTATTGGATTAACCATACCAGCACCACCAACTGTAATCCAGCCAGTCCCCTTACAAATGTTACATCCTTTTCCATTACAATTAAAACAACTAATATCCATTTCTACGCTAGGTTCAGTAAACGGATAAAAACTTGGTCTAAATCGTGTGCTTCTACTCTTACCAAATAACATTTTGGCAATTTCTTCAAAGGTTCCTTTTAAATCACCTAAAGTAATTCCAGTATCAATTAGCAATCCTTCCATTTGCGTAAATTGATGCGAATGAGTTGCATCATCTTCATCTCGTCTATAAGTCTTGCCTGGACAAATAATTCTAATTGGATCTTTGCCTTCATGAGCTAGCATACACCTTGCTTGAACAGGGCTTGTTTGGCTACGTAGTAAATATTCTTCACCTTTAATATAGAAAGTGTCTTGAGCATCTCTAGCTGGATGTCCTTTTGGTAAATTTAAAAGTTCAAAGTTATATAAATCTTTTTCTACTTCTGGGCCTTCTATTACGTCATAGCCCATGCTCATAAGCAAAGCCTCTAAGCTTTCAATTATTCTTTCAATAGGATGAGCATTACCTACTTCAATTTTTGTTCCAGGTAAACTTACATCAATAGCTTCACTATTTAGTTTTTCATTAATTTCTGCTTCTTCTAATTCTTGCGCAACTTTTGCAAATTCTGAGTTAAATTTATTTTTTAATTCATTAACTTGCATACCAAATTCTTTTTTATCTTCATTTGGTATTTCCTTAATCATTTGATTTAGTAAAGTTATTTTACCATTTTTTCCCATATATTCTGCTTTTAATGTTTCTAATTCATTTTTATTTCTGATTTCTTCAAATAAGCCATTTAATTCACTCATTAATTCTTTAACTTTTTCAATATGTATCATTTTTATCACCTTTCCCAAAAAACAAAAAACTTCATAAACAAAGGACGAGAATTTTTCCCGCGGTACCACCTTTATTTATGAAATTAATCATACACTTTAATTCTTAATGCGAATTACTCAACAACACTCATTAAATGAACTTCAATTTATCATTTATCTAAAAATACTTTCACCATTTGTATTTTTTCTCTAAATTAGAATTAATAAACCTACTTAGTTTAAATCGACGTGTCTTTATTAATAATTATTTGCTTTTCTTTCAAAATAGCTTTGAGGATGTTTACAAACTGGACACATTTCTGGCGCTTTTTTACCAATAACTACATGCCCACAATTGCGACATACCCAAATAGTATCTCCATCATTTGAAAATACTAAGCCTTCATCAATATTATTAATTAATTTTCTATATCTTTCTTCATGTTCTTTTTCTATTTTTCCTACTTCTTCAAATAGGTATGAAATACGATCAAATCCTTCTTCTTTTGCTACTTTTGCAAATTCGGCATACATATCTGTCCATTCATAATTTTCTCCAGCTGCTGCATCAGCTAAATTATCTAAAGTACTAGGTATCTCACCATTATGTAATTCTTTAAACCACATTTTAGCATGTTCTTTTTCATTATTTGCTGTTTCTTCAAAAATAGCTGCTATTTGTTCATAACCATCTTTTTTTGCTTTACTTGCATAATATGTATATTTATTTCGAGCCTGACTTTCACCAGCAAATGCTGCCATTAAGTTAGCTTCAGTTCTTGACCCTTTTAAATCCATGTTCCACCTCTTCTTATAAAAGATTATAAAACATCAAATAAAAAAAGTAAAGAAGATAAATTTTTTACTTTTGCCCCTTCACTTTTAATAAATCCTTGTAAGCTTCTTCTAATTTTGGATTCTTAGATTTAATTTTTTTATTTTCATCTTCCACTTTTACTTCTTTAGATAATTTAAATATTTTAAATATTTCTTTTATTATAATATATAAAGCTGGTACTACAATTAATAATAGCCATCCTAATTTACTCGCTAAGAAAAATTGAATTTTACCAAGCCCTGGAATAACTGCCTTTGTAACCCCAATTATATTTTTTTCTGTAACGCAAGTCTCATCTTCTTGAGTATTATTATCTCCTCTTGTAATCAAACAAGTAGAACCATCATCTAATGTTTTACTACCAATAACTCGATGAGTAATTGTCATACCTTGAGTTACACTCCAAGTGGAAATGAAAGTAATAACATCGCCTTGTTTAATTTCATTTATATCATTTAATTTTGTATTTATTATGACATCATATACACTTATCGTTGGCTCCATACTTCCACTTACTATTGTATATACTGAAAACTTTGGTTCATATTTTTCACCTTTTGTAGCATATAGCCTGACGGATATATAATAATATATTAACAATGCCCCAATAATTACTAATAATACAAACATTGTCCAACTCACTACTGTTGAAATGTATTTAAATAACCCCTTAAAATTGTAATGCGTTTCATCTTTTTTAGTATTCATACAACTCTTCCTTATTCTAAACTTATTATATACAAATTTTTAAATATTAACAATAATAAATATTAAGATTAGGCATTATCTTTATATTCTATTTTAAAATTTACACCTAAATTATTATTAGTATTTTTTTTATTTCTAATTATTGTTTCTGCACGCCAATACATTTTTGTGCTATCATTAATATCGGCAGTAAGTTCATAATTTGTTGCTATGTGCAGTGTAGTATTAAGTCCCGCAATATCATAATAGTTTCCCATTAATGGAATTATATTGCTATCTGAAGTAGATATTACATTATTAACATATATCCAATTATCGTTGTCAAAAGAATATGAAAATCTTACTAATAATTCACTGTAATTAGTAGCTATTTCATTTTTTATAAAGTCATTTTCACTAATCTCATATTTCACATTAAATTTAATTATCCCTTTTTCCTTAGAATCTTTATTAGTTGACAATGTAATTGTATTTATTTTTTCTATCGTTAAGTCATTATCATTTTCAAAAGATTTATCAGTAATCTTCTCATCAAATTTTCCATTATTAATGATTAAAACATTATTTTTGAGATTGGTAATTTCTATTGTTTCGCCAAAATTTGTTCTGCTACTTTTAATATGATAACTTATAATTAAAATCGAAGAGCATAACAGAGTAAAAAAAAGTAAAATTAAGGTGTATAAAAGAAACTTTTGAAATGGCACTTTTAAATACGCCATTTTTTTTATTTCTAGATCCTCGCTATCGTCATGTTGTTTTAATAGTATTTTTGCAACCTTTTTATTCATAGAAGTTTGGCTCCTTAGTATACCCAAAGTATAGCATAAGATTATTTTTATCGCAACTAAGTATTAAAATTTACTTATCACGTTTTCACTTAAATTACCACAGAAATTCATAAATATAATATACGAGTTAATGAGTAAAAAAAGCTTCAAATATAATTTGAAACTCTTTTTTATTCTGTCCGTAAAGCAATAACCGGATCTTTTTTACTTGCAATTTTAGCGGGAATCACCCCTGCTATAACAGTAAGAATAATACTAATTATCACTAATATAATACTTCCGCCAACTGGAAGTTGACATAACCCAGAAATGTTTACTAATTGTTTTAGTAATATATTTGTTGGAATGCTAATCAATAAAGTAATACTAATACCTAATAAACCAGATATCAAGCCAATGATAAATGTTTCAGCGTTAAATACTCTACTTATATCTTTTTTACTAGCACCAATACTTCTTAAAATTCCAATTTCTTTTGTTCTTTCAAGAACACTTATATATGTAATAATACCGATCATTATTGATGAAACCACTAAAGATATACTCACAAAGGCAATTAATACATAACTAATCATGTTGACTATAGTGGTCACACTATTCATAAGAAGCCCAACATAATCGGTATATTGTATTTTATCTTCTTCTTCTTTTGCTTCGTTATATTCACTAATTAAATTTTCTATTTCTTCTTTTGCTTCGAAACTTTTAGGATAAATATTAATTACGTCAGGTGAATCCAAATCAATTACTCCAAAAGAACTTAAATTGTTTTCATAACTTTCAGCAGCTTTAAATTCTGCACCAGTTAAGACATTTATTTCTTTATTTGCTATTTGTTCTTTAGCAATCTTAGAATTATTATTTTTTTCAATAACATATTGTGTTAATTCACTAATATATCCAATACCACCCGTAGTACTAGATATTGCAGCTTCTTCATTAGGTCTAATAATACCGACTACTTTAATATCCTCTGATTCCTCTACTAATTTCTTCATATATGAAATATCTAATTCTTTATTAACCCATACTTCATTTTCTTTTTTATAAAGATTTGAATTTAATACCAATTTGTATTTCAAATCCAGTATTTCATCATAAGTATAATTTTTGTCTTCAGTTACGTATTCTTCGCCCTTCATTGTACTTTGAAATAACGAATATAATTCTTTTTTGTCTTTTAAACCTAAAGAATAAAGAGCATAGTCACTAACCGAATTGTTTTCATCGACTATTAAAACTATTTCATTATAAGCACTTGGTAATCGCCCGGCAAGTATATCATATTGGCTATCTAACAATTCTTGATTATTTGTAAGTTCTGTCCATAAATTATAAGTACTCATCATTTCAGAACCCATACCCATTTCAGTCAAAATATTTGATGGATTCACTTTTAAGAGACCTTGGCTTGTATCCCCTAAATAAATATTTAAATCAAAATTATATGAATACTTTATATCATTTACTAATCCTTGAAGTTCTTTATTATCTTCTATATATTCCTTGAAATCAACTAAATTATTTGTGGATACTTGAGCAGTCATCATACTCATCATATCAGTCATAATATTATTAGAATATACTTTATCATCTTCGTGTTTTTCAGCATTTTGGGATGTCATATTGCTCATAAAAGAAGTAATGTCTACCGTTTGTTTTTCTATTGTTAAAGGATAGCTTGTCATTGTATCTTCTTGAACTTTAGCTATGTATAATTCTATACCATTAGATAGAGCCATTATTAAAGAGATGCCAATTATTCCAATACTTCCTGCAAAAGCTGTAAGAATAGTTCTTCCTTTTTTAGTCATTAAATTATTTAAACTTAAAGAAATTGCAGTTTTAAATGACATACTTGATTTATGTTTCTTTTTTATTTTAGATTTGACAGATTTTATATCTTCATTATAAGGATTACTATCACCTTCAATGACACCATCTTTTAAATTAATAATTCTTGTCGAATACTTTTCTGCCAATTCTGGATTATGTGTAACCATTATTACCAATCTATCTTTCGCTATCTCTTTTAATAAGTCCATTATCTGAATGCTAGTCTTAGTATCTAAAGCTCCAGATGGCTCATCAGCTAGTACAATTTCCGGATTATTAATAAGAGCTCTAGCTATAGCAACTCTTTGCATTTGGCCACCAGATAGTTGATTTGGTTTTTTGTTTATGTGTTCTTTTAGACCTACACTCTCTAAAGCTTTAACAGCTCGTACTTTTCTTTCTTTTTTGGATACTCCACTTAAAGTAAGCGCTAACTCTACGTTACTTAAAATCGTTTGATGGGGAATTAAATTATAACTTTGGAATACAAATCCAATTTTATGATTTCGATATATGTCCCAATCATGATCATTATAATTCTTTGTAGATACTCCATTAATTATTAAATCTCCAGAAGTGTATTTATCAAGTCCACCAATAATATTTAACAGAGTGGTTTTTCCACTTCCACTTGGCCCTAAAATTGATACAAATTCATTTTTTCTAAAATTAATACTTACATCATTTAAGGCATTTTGTTCAAAATCTTCTAATTTGTAGATTTTTTTAATATTTTTAATTTCTAACATTTTTCCTCCTCTAAAATATATATTTTTTTATACTGCTTTTTAAAACTTCTTTTTTATTATATTAGCGTATTGTGAAGTTTTCAAGAAATTGCCAATAAAAAAAGCCTGATTTTTAGGCTTTATTCATAAGTACACCAATATGAATTAGTGTTTTTTTCATACTTTTGATGATAACTAAGTATTTTTTGATAATTTTCTTTAGAAATATATATTTTAGGGACTACTTTAAATAATACATCTTCGGTAACAATTTCTTTTTCTTTAACACTCTGCAATATATTTCTTAGAAAATCGTTAAAAGTTTTATCATTAAAGTAATCTGGATAATTATAATACATATAACTTTCATAGTATGTTTCTACACTTCCAAATGAATTTTCACAAATAATGCTATCATTTTGTATTTCAACGCTAACGCTGCTTCTAGAGGATGAATAAAATTGTATTTTAATATTATCTCGTTCTTCAAATATTATATCTGAATTTTTATAATATAAGAAATTAATTAGTAAATTATCCTGCATATTAATTTCTTCTTCATATATTAAAGTATCGTATATAGGTTCATCAATAATTTTATAAGTAGTTAATTCATAAACAAACAATCCACTGAAAAGGCCAATTATAATAATTCCAATTATAAACATAACAAATAATCTTTTTGCGCTTTGTTTCATATTAAATATAAATTTAATAAACACTTCTAAAATAACATAAATACTTATTAAAGCTCCCAATAATCCTAAAGCAATGTATAGTATTAATAAACCAAGATTAACAAAATATAAAATAAATATTATACAAGCAATTAATATTATAAAAACTATTGCTAAGGCCATTACTAAAAATAAAGTAATAAATTTTACAAAATATAAAAGGGAACTTTTTATCCAAATAAAAGGTTGAAAAGCATTATTGGGATCTCTAATAATAATTTTTTCATCCTTAATATTTATCTTAGATACATTATACTCTTCAATTACAACTTCTTCTTTATGGTCATTGTATTCTTCATAATATTTCAAATATCTAACATTATATAATTTTACTAAAACATAAATTCCCAACACTAGATAAACTAGCAACAATAATCCCCTAAAAGTTTGAATTAAAATTATTAATAATTCATTTGGTAATAAATAAAATAAATTTCTAATTATTTCTATAACAAAAGTATTTATTATTAGAAATATAAATATTATCATAAGAGCATAAAACATCATCTCTACAAGGCACTTTACTTTTTGTTTGAATGTCATACTGTAAAACAGCTTAATACCTTTAATGACTAAGTCAAAGTATTTATTAAAATTACTAATAAATTTATTTCCCTTTTTTACATTGCCTTCTTTTAAGCCAATTAATTCATCCATACTACAATTAAATATTTTACATATAGCTACAATTTTATCAGTTTCTGGATAAGAACTATTTGATTCCCATTTTGACACCGCCTGTCTAGATACATTTAAAGTGTTCGCTAAATCCTCTTGGGACATGTTTCTTTCTTTTCGTAGTTTTGTTAATTTTTCCCCAAAACTCATTTTTCTCACCTCGAATACATTTTATCTAAAATGCACGATAGCAACTACCAACTTCTGGTTGTTTAATGTTGAAATTTAGTTGCGTTTAATAATTATATTTCTATTATATTCGATTTACTAACTTATTTAAATAGAATATAATGGCAAAAATCCCTATTTAATTGACTTTTTTTTTATTTTAAGTTAGAATTAATATTAGCAAACAAATTGCATATATTATTTATATATGGAGCCGTAGCCAAGTGGTAAGGCCCCGGTCTGCAACACCGTCATCGCCGGTTCAAATCCGGCCGGCTCCTCCATAATGAAATTAGCTCGAACTTATATAGTTCGAGCTTTAATATACTAAAATATGTGATAAACTAGCTATATAAGAACCTATTCTATTTCTTTAATTTAAAAGGAGAAAACTATGCAAGATATAAAAATTAAAAGTGCTGATATAATTTTTAATTATCGTGTAGCGATTGTTATAAGAAACAACAATAAAATTTTAGTCCAAGTGGATAATCAAGTAAATCATATTACTTTGCCAGGTGGCAGATGTCAACTTGGAGAAACTTCCATAGATACTGCTGTAAGAGAATTTAAAGAAGAAACTAATATTGATGTTCAACATGTTAAAATACTAGGAATTATAGAAAACTTCTTTGAATCCAGCTTTTCTAAAAATAATATTCATGAAATTTTAATAATACACGAGGTTAAATTTATTGATAAAAGCATGTATAATTTAAACATTATAAATAATATTGAAGAAACGAAAAAAAGTCATTTATTATATTTATGGATGAGCGTAGATGAATTAAACAGCAAAAAACTGAAACCTAAAGTAATTTTAGAACTTATTAATACAAATAATTTTCAGCATCATATAATCAAAGAAAATTAGTACTTGAGTATAATCTTTAACTTTGGTATCGAACTCAAATTTTTCCTCTAAATTAAATAAAAGAACAATAAATGTTCTTTTATTATTTTAAACGCAAACTTAAGCATTGATGAAAGTCCTTGTTACATAAAGAACAAGTTTGCGGATTCATTATTATTTTTTCATCATCGTCAAATGGAGACGGATTAAAAATCCAACCATTTTTATGATACCAAAATCCGTCTTTTCGAAGTCTTAAAAAATGAATGTCTTCTATATAATCAGCACATTTGCTCGTAAAAATAGCAATTTTCCATTCTTCTTCGTTAAGTTGTTCGCTGATTGATACCTCTCTAAAACTTATTCCTAAAAAATCTAAATCACCATAAATATTTGTAATTAAATCATTGTAAGTAAAAATATAATTATCATCCAATTTTATACCTGTGCCACTCATAGTTCCCGGAATATAGGCCTTATCTATAATATCATTTTGTGGTACATCTAATCCAAGTGCATAAGCATAACAATTAGTTGTATAACGATTAATCCAAGTTTGTTTTTCTAAGTTTATTGCCTGCCTTAATTGTAATAAAGACATTTTTAATTCCGCTTTAAGATTTAGCATGTACTTCGCCCTTTCTAGTGAAAAAATGTTATAATATGAAATTAAATTTGTTGCAAATTATATTACTAAATTACCATCTTTCATAATAACAATTGTACCTTCTTTTGTATCTGCTTCTATTATTAAATCTTTTGTCCCAATCATAAAATCCACATGATTTTTAGAAGAATTCATTCCTATTGTTTCTAATTCTTCTTCATCATACTTATCAACATCTTTAAGACATTCTAAAAATCCCGAGCCTAAAGCTAGATGACATGATGCGTTCTCATCAAATAAAGTACTTTTAAAAATCATTTTAGTATTTGAAATTGGAGAATCATAATTTACTATAGCAACTTCTCCTAAATATGATGATAATTCATCTGTATTAATTATTTCTTTTAAAATCTCTTGTCCCTCTTTTGCCCCAAATTCTTCTACTTTTCCATTCTTAAATTTTAAATAAAATTTATCTATGATTTTCCCACTATAAACTAAAGGCTTTGAACTATAAACTATGCCATTTGTCTTTTTATAATTTGGGGAAGTAAAAATTTCATAGCTTGGAATATTTACGATCCATTCCCCAGTACTAGCACTTTGCCACAAGGAATCTTTTAATAACTCAATTTCTAAATCTGTACCCAAACTGTTTTTTAGATGCAACTTTTTTATGTTTAAATTATTTAATTTTTCTATATTTCTGGCTTGTTCTTTAAGTTGTTTATTCCAACTACTTATTGGATTATCACTATTTAACATACAAATATCTCCTAAGACTTCCCAAAATGTTTCTACTGGATTTTTACTTTTAGGGAAAATATCTTTAGCCCAAAATTCATTAGGTACTGCCGCTATACACCACGGTATGAGTGATTTTAACTGCTTTTCTTTATAAAGTGGTTTGGTCGTTTGTCTTGAAAAAGAAGCTTTAGCTATTTTTTCACTATCAACATCATCCATCAAATTTGGAATGTCCGAATCTAGTAGTAAAAACGCCGCATCTTTTTTTGCGTATTCATCCCATACTTTACAATTAAAAATATTTTCGTTAGGTATATCATTCACATTTAAATTTAATAATAACTCATGCTCCGCATTTAAGTCTCTTTCGTCTAAATAAATATCTGTTATTCCCAATTTTTTGGCATGCTTAACAATTTTTGATACAAATGCTTTTATAACTTTATTATAATTTATAAACAAAGGTGTCCCCTTTTCTAGCCTTAAACATCTTTCTAATAATAATTCAATATATTTTTCTTCGAACATTTTATCACCTAAAATTATTATAGCACAATGCTACTCAAAAAATTTATCGATTCTTGTATTTAATACAACTGAAATTTTATATAAAGTATCAATAGAACATCCTATCTTACCTTTTTTAAATTCTAATCTTCTAATGAAATCATAAGATAAACCAACATCTACTGCTAATTGCTCTTGAGTAATTTTAGCTAATAAGCGATACTTTTTAATATTCTTTGATATTTTTTCTCTAATATTTTTGTCAAACGAAAAATCTCTTTTAAAAGTTGTCATATAACCACCAAACACATTTTTACACTATAAAATTATAATGTCCGGTAACTACTATGCCCTGCTTATGGTATAATATACTTGTGATTAATATGAAACAGGCATATAAATACTACATTAATATAATAAAACCAATAGAAAAAAAATACACAAAAATGTGTATTTTATATTCTATATTTAAATGGAATTTTTTTAAGAAACAAATGAATCTATACAATAACATATTAATTAATTACTATAGAATGTTACAAGATAACGTAGATATTTTGGAAGATTTAGATAGAACAATTAACCAATAATTATTTCAAGTTAATTAAGTATTCTTTATTTCTTATTGTTATAGATAAATATAATTCTTGACTATTTTTTATTTTATTAGTACTTTCTAACACTAACTTATTTTTTAAATTTGCAGGTGTTACATTATTTATTGAATCATATTTTATTTCACCATTGTCTATGTATTTTATTTTAATAAAACTTTTAGCAAACTCATTCACTGTACTTGAATGTTCATAATAAGGAGTTTCTTTATCAATATTATAGCTATAATCTAAAATTATTAATGTTTTTTCATTTTTTGTGTAATTTATATTAATTAAATCTTTATACGTATTACATATATTATTTGAACAATATTCGTAATCATAAATATATTTTTCGGTAATTACTGGATTTGATAATGTTAAAGTAGTATTGCCTAAATTACTAGTGACAAACGACAATTCCTCTCCTATTGAAATAGTTTTTTCTAAACTTACTTTATTGATTAAAATTGGAGTAATGGTTATATAGTTATACTTACTCTTAATCATATTATTTTGAACAATAGTCCCGTTATCAATTTTTATTTGGTAACTTTCTAAAACATCTTTATCACTTATTTTATATACCAATGAATATAAACGCTTTGATTTTGACTTAATAGTATTTCCATAATAATTAACAGCATAATCTATGAAATTTGTTCCCTTATCAATAGAGGGATAAAAACTTTTATCATTAATAATCAATCTAAAACTATTATAATCTATATTAATATCTTCATTAGAATTATTTTCTATATAAAGTCTTGCTACAATATAATAAGTATTTTCACCTAAAGTATCACCATTATAATTTAAATTGGTAATTATACTATCTTCTATTTTATAAGTTAAATCGCCTATTGAAAATATTTCTCCTTGTTTATATTCTTGATCAATTATTTTTGGCAAAGCTTTATAAGTTATAAAAAATATTGCAATAAGTAAAGACAAACAAATTATTAGAAATATAAATTTATTTTCTTTAATATAATAACCAAATTCTCTTATGAATCGCCTTAAAGTTCTTTTTACTTTTAAATCATCTTTTTTAAAATTAATTTCGACTTCCTCACTATCTTGTTCGGATATTTCTAATTCTTTTAAATCTGCAGCAAAATTAAACTTTCCTAAATTAAGACCAAACCCTCTCATTAAAAATAATAATATAAAGAATGCTTGAGGCACGATAGAAATTAAAGATAAATCTCGATATATTCTTGCTGCTTCAGCAGTAATTACATCATTTTCAAGTGTAATCATTAAATTTTTAAATATATTTAATAATATTAAAAAAACTATATAATAAATCAAGCTTGATAAATAAGCTTTTATTGGTTTCTTTTTATATATAAATAATGCACAAATTACTAATATGCCTAGTATTATTAATATTATAATTAAATACACAAAAGGAGATATATATGTATTGGAAAAACCCACATAATAATTACCGGAATAATCATGAGAAATATATTCGTTAAAAAATGTAATTATATTATAAGTCCTATATGCTATATAAACTGAAAGCATCGCCAATATTAAATTAATTAACTTAAAGTATTTTATTAAAAATGCATATGGTTTCTTAAATATCATAACTATTCTCCTATTATTATAATATCAAGAAAGCACTAAAAAGTAAATCAACTGCAAAATAAAAACTAATAATACTTAACATATTACTAGTTATATTCTTATTTTTTATTTACTAAAAGTTGACCAGCCATTAAATAGATGGTTTTATTTTCATTTAAAAACTTATCATTATTTGAATTGAAAACTTTTACTACTTCATCTAATGTATCACCTTCAGCCGTTATATAATATGAATAACCATTTTTTGGTATTAACAATTGTTGATTAGGATAAATATAATCTTCTAGATTTAATCCATTCATACTAGCAAGTAACTCTGGGTTAATATTATATCTTCTAGCAATAGCATATAAGCTATCTCCCTGTTCAACAACATAATAATTAAAATAATCCTTACTTTCTGTAGGAACTACTATTTCCATACCCTCTCTCACTGCATCTAAAAAATATATATTGTTAATATCTTGAAGAGTTTTAACTGTTGTATTATATTTTTTAGCAACACTATATAAGTCTTCATTTTTTTCTAATCTATAACTTTCAAACATTTTAACACCTCTAGTATAAAGTATGAAAAAAACACAAATATGTTATTTATATAAAAATATATTTGTGTTATTGAAATTCCATTCGAAGTAACTCATTAATAAAACTTCGCCATATTCATTGTTATACATATATAATTTATCTTTACTTAAATAATAAACTGTTTCATCAGCATTTTTTACTATTTTATCTACTTTTAAATTAGATAATCTAATTTTAATATTACTATTTACTAGGTATAATGTTTCATCAATTATTTCATAGTCGTATATATTCTTAGTAGGAAAAACTAAATTGTTATTAACTATATTTTTGTAAGTTGTTTTAACTAATTTACCTTTTTGCATTGTTTGAAAATCTACTTCTTCTACTTTTTCATTTTTTATATCTACAGCATATTCTTTTTCTTCTTTTTTATCTAACAGGTAAACTTTGTTTTGGTATTCTCCTAAAAACATACTATCAAAGGATATATTATAATCAAATTTAATTTGTTTTGTTTTCCCATTTATTATATTGATAAGGTGTATTTTATTAAAATAATAATCTTCATTATAATCAGGAATTAATAAGTAATTATCTTTTTGATATAGTAATATGATTGAATATTTACCTTTATCAAATAGTTCTATATTTTGCATGTTATCTTGGTTAACCATATAAAATCCCTTATAATTGTAAATTAAATAAGATGCATCATTAAAACTATTAATTATAATATTTTCATATTCTTTGTTTTCTTTTTTTAATTCTTTATAATTATAGGTAACATTCATTATTTGAGATAGGTTATAAGCATAAACTTCTTCAGAATTGCTACAAAGAGGATAAAGAACTACTTTATCACTTTGGGGCAATATACAGATTTCATCATTTTGCCTATATACTTTTATATCATTTATTAATTCGCGGTTTCTCAGATATTTATTCTTTTTTAAAAATAAATATTTTTGATCCTTAGTTTCTACTAAAAAAGTATAGTAACTATCATTCTTTTTATAACTTTCAATTACTTTGTATTCATTTATCTTATACTCTAATTTATAATTATATTTTTTAAAGGTGAAAAAAAGAAATATACCAAAGATTAAAAGTAAAATTCCAACAAATATAATTAACTTAATATTCTTATTTTTCATTATTATAATTTTTCTTTGCTTCCATCATAAATTCTGAAATAGTAGTTTCTATTTCATCTAATGCTTTTTTTGGCAAATTAGTTAATATTATTTTCTCTTTAACGGTATCAATAGTAATTTTTCCCCAAATTAAGCCTTTATAAACTTGTAAATCATTATATAAATCTGGTGTTACAGAATATAAGAAACTCCCCCATAAAACTCTTTTATGTCCTAACAATATTCTTTTAGATGTAACAACTATTGCATATGTATTAAAAATTTCTGCAAATGATTCATTCTTTTGTGCACAAAAAGCATACAACACATCTTCTTCAGGATTTATATATTCCTCAACTACTTTAGCATGTTTTTTCTTGCGCCAAGCTACCCCTCCAGAATATTTTTTATTAAATTTTAATATTTTGTTATATATTTTTCCCATTGTTACCACCTACTGATATTTTATAATGTTTTTATTAATTTAGCAAACATATACTTAAAATTACTGAAAGCAAATCCGTTTCAACTAGAAATAAGCAAATTCATAAAAGCAATTTTTATGCAATACATCAGTTATTTTCTAGCAATTTGTCGTTCAAATTTGTTTTAGAATTTTTATATTCAAAAGAGAATATAAAAATTTAAAAACCCCGTAAAGACCGGGGTAAAATTCTCTTGGTGGAGTAGACGAGATTTGAACTCGTGTCCAATATAACCTATAAAACAATATCTACAAGTTTAGTTGGAATTTATTTTATTATATAGACAGCTCCAACACACTTTCTATATAACAAGATTAATTACAAATTCGTTATTTTACATTAATCAAATAAAATAATATATCTTATATAAATTAACCTTATAAAAACTCTATAAGCAAAGTAATTATAAAGTACTCCTACGCGTTATTAAGCGTATACTGGAGCAAAACTATAATTAGTTTCGTTATTTATTTTTTATATGCATTTTAGGTATGCCTACCACTTGCAATCATTTCTAGTATTTACATGTCGAAACCAAACTACCCCGTAATTAAATTATACCACATTTTGACCAAATTGTAAAATATGTTGATAACTCATATATTATTAACATATTTTAGAATTAGATTCCGCATTTAAATCTAAATCAGCAAATTCTCCTTTTAAAAATAATGGAAATGCTGCTGCTCCAATCATTGCCGCATTATCAGTACAATAGATAAATTCTGGCAAGTCTAGTGATGCTTCATATTTTGCACATAAATCTGCTATTTCTTTTCTTAAATATTTATTAGCAGACACACCACCTGCAAGAATTACATTTTTTATATTATTATTCTTTAAAGCTAATTCTAACTTTCTTTTTAATTCATCCACAGCTGCAATTTGAAATGAACATGCTAAATCTTCTTTTCTTATCTCATTGCCTCTTTGACGCTCATTATTAACGAGATTAATTACACTACTTTTTAAACCGCTATAACTAAAATTATAAGTATCATCATTTAACATTGTAGGCAATTTATATGTATTTTGACCATTTAATGCTAACCTTTCAACATTTGGTCCTCCAGGATAAGTAAGTCCTAAAACTCTAGCGACTTTATCAAAGGCTTCACCTATGGCATCATCTTGCGTTTCTCCAAGTTTTTCAAATTCATAATCACCAGTCATTTTTATAAGCTCTGTATGCCCTCCACTTACAATGAGCGCTAAACATGGAAATTTTAAATGATTATCTATTTTATTAGCGTATATATGTCCTACAAGATGATTTACTTTTATTAAAGGTTTCTCATAGACATAAGATAATACTTTTGCAAATTCAATTCCCACTAATAATGACCCTAATAAACCAGGTGAATAAGTAACTGCAATTGCATCACAATCTTCTACTCTCATATTAGCTTTTTGTAATGTTTCTTCTAACACCATTGTAATATTTTCAGAATGCATTCTGGATGCGATTTCTGGTACTACTCCTCCAAAATTAGCATGTGTATCCATTTGTGTTAAAATTGTGAGAGCTACCACTTCTACACCATTTTTTACAATAGCTATGCTAGTTTCATCACATGAGGTTTCTATACTTAGTATGTTAATATCTTTCATCAAATCACCTTCTTCATTACATAGGCATCAATATTATTATAATATTTTTTTCGAATATTAATTATTTCAAAATCAAATTTTTTATATAAATCTATTGCTATACTATTATTAACTGCAACTTCTAACAAAATAATGTCATTTTTCTTAGCATAACTATTGATGAAATAATTCATCAAATTATTAGCAATTCCTTTTTTTCTTGAAGCCATATCAACAACAATAGCTTCCAACTCAAAATTGTCTATATTTTTATAGATAATCATAAATGCATTAATTTTGGTTTTACTATCTTCGCTAACTACAATTATGTAGTTCTCATTTGTTAAATAATGTTCAACATTATATGTATGTTTAAAATTAGGATGCAATTGTAAGCCTAATTTGTTAATTTTCTCAATATCATCACTAATTGCTTTTCTTATCATTTTTCTACATCTATCTTTTTTATATATACAGGATTCACTTCATGAGCATTTGTTGGTTCTTTAGAAGAAGCATATCCAATAACTTTCTCGTAATCTACTTTTATATCAGATAAAACATTATATTTCTGAGAAAATTCATTGAATTCAGAATTCGTTAAATATTCATAATTTCCAATTAGTTCATAATCTTCATTAAAAATTCCTATATAGTATCCATTCTTATCATTAAATGCCACTATTTTTTCGGGTTCTTCTGTACTTAATGCTAAACATTCTAAAGCGGTAATAGTTCTTATTGGAATTTTCATTGTGTATGCTAATGTTTTTGCGATAGTGACTCCTAATCTAACCCCAGTAAATGATCCTGGGCCATTAACAACTATTATAGTTTCTGGTATTCTCTTATCCAAAACTTTTTTTATAATAGGCATTATTAATTTGCTATTTTGCTGTTCACCTTCTATAATTCGCTCTTTAATAATTTGATTGTTTTCAAATAATATAATTCTTACATCATTTAAATGTGTATCTATAAATAAATTCATAATACCTCCTTATAAAATGGATTCGCATAGCTCTTCGTAAATTCTTCCGTAAGGTTTAAATACAAGAACTCTAGTATTCTCATCTACTATTTTAAAGATTATCTCCAGTCTCTCATCAGGTAAGTCTTTTTTTATTAATTCAGACCATTCGATAATTGTAATTCCGCCTTTAGTATAATAATCTCTTATACCAATATCTTCTTCTACTTCATCTAATCTATATACGTCCATATGATAAAGCGCTAGTTCTCCATTTTCGTATTCTTTAATAATATTAAAAGTTGGGCTAGTAATATTATCTTCTATTCCTAGTGCTTTAGCAAAACCTTTTACAAAAACTGTTTTACCACTTCCTAATTCCCCATCTAGGCAAATTACCATATTTGGAAATTTCTCACTTTCAATATTTTCAGCTATTGTTAACGTATCATCAATTTCTTTCGAAACATATTTAAAATCCATATTATCACCTATTTTATTATAAAATAAAAAGTACTTTGTATACAAGTACTATCTTAGTATTTAACACTTAATAAATATTTATGTAAAATTAAAAATTATTGCAAAAAAAAATATTGGCAACTACCTATTTTCGCTTACACTATCGTCGGCGTATTAGTGCTTAACTTCTCTGTTCGGGATGGGAAGAGGTGTGTCCACTAAGCTATCGTCACC
>SVAK01000012.1 GCA_015059445.1 Bacillota bacterium
TAGTAAAAAACAAAGCGACAAGAAATAGTATTTTAGCAAGTCATGAAGAATATTTAAGCTTATTTAATCCAGAAACACCAAATGTTTCTAAGAAAAGGACTTTTTAGCAGTTTATTTGACGCTAAAAATAATATATGCTAGAATATTTTCTTAATTAAAGGTGTGTTCTATATGTCAAAATTAAATGTATTATATACAGTAGATAATAAATATGTAGATTTTATGTTAGCATCAGCATTATCTCTAATTGAGAATGGAAATGCTGAAGGATTAAAAATTCATATCATTACTAGTGGTTTTGCTGTTGATGATTATAATAGAATAGAAGCAGCTTTATGTAAATATCCCAATATAGAAGTCTATTTTTATGATATAAAAAATTATGATTTAGATAAATTTAAAATACCTGCATGGCGAGGTGTTCAAATTCCCAATGCAAGATTATTTTTTCAAGATATATTAAGAGATAATGTTAATACAATGGAAAACTTATTATACTTGGATTCAGATGTAATTGTAGTTTCCGATTTAAATAGCTTATCAGAATATAATGCAAATGCAATTAATGCTGTTAAAGATGGTATAGATTTAAGACATATTCAATATTTGGGAATATCTCAATATTTCAATTCGGGCGTATTATATTTTAATGTTGATAAATGGATAAATAGTAGTATGCAAGACCAAGTAGTTCATTTTTTTGAACAAAATAGAAAAATTTTGACATATCCAGATCAAGATGCTATAAATTGTGCTTTTGAAGGTGAAATTGCCGAAATGCCTCTAAATTATAATTTGGGAGCTAATGCTTATTTATTTGATCCAAAATTACAAAGTAGATATTTTGGAAAAAATAGCAATATTTCTAACGAAGAAATAGAAGAAGCAAAACGAAATCCCAAAATATTACATGGTATTGGTGTTTTAGACATTAAACCTTGGACAAATAATCACGCTAATCCATACAATGAAATATTTATGCAGTATATATTGAAGGCAAATCCTAATTTTCAAAAAACAGAAATTGGTACTTTGCAAAAATTATTAACTATGACCCCTGAGATATGTGCGTGGGTTATGGTTATGAAAAAAAGTATGCCGACTAACATTAAAACAATGGCGAGAAAATTAATTAGATTTTAATTGAAATGATTAATTATATATGTTAATATTTAATCATAGGAGGAATAGATAATGGATTGGTGGATTATATTAATTATAGTTGCAGTTTTATTAGTTTTCTATGTGATTAGTGTATATAATAGCTTAGTAAACCTTAAAAATAAAGTAGAAGATCAAATGAGTCAAATTGATGTTGAATTAAAAAGAAGATTTGATTTAGTACCTAATTTAGTAGAAACTGTTAAAGGTTATACAAAACATGAAAAAGAGACATTAGAAAATGTAATTAAGGCAAGAAATTCTTATGTTAGTGCAGATAATTTAGGAGAACAATTAAAAGCTGATGGAGAGCTTACAAATGCTATCAGCAAATTATTTGCTTTAACAGAAAGTTATCCAGATTTGAAAGCAAATCAAAATTTTAATAATTTACAAAGCGAACTTTCAGAAATTGAACAAAAAATTGTATATGCAAGACAATTTTATAATGATTCTGTATTAAAGTTAAATAATAAAATTGAAATGTTTCCATCTAATATAATTGCTGGAATGTTTAACTTTAAGAAAAGAGAATTTTTTGAAGCTTCTAAAGAAGAAAGAGAAAACGTGAAAGTTAAATTTTAAGGCATTATTAAATGCCTTTTTAAGTAGGTGAATGATTTGAAAAAATTAAGATATATTATAGTGTTATTAATAGGATTATTATTTACAACTAATGTTTATGCTAATGACATTAAGAAAATTACCATGGATATTTATGTAGATAATAACGGAAATGCTCATATAACTGAAGAATGGACTGCTTCGCTATCTAGTGGTACCGAAGGATATAAACCTTATTATAATTTAGGTACTTCGGAAATAAAGAACTTTAATGTTTCCATGAATGGTACTAATTTTAATACATTAGATTATTGGGATGTTGATGCATCTTTTTTTGCAAAGAAATATAAAGCGGGAATTAATGCGATTGATAATGGTTATGAATTATGTTTTGGAATTACTTCTTATGGTACTAATACTTATAAGATGAAATATACTATCACTAATTTTGTAGTTAGTACAGAGGATTCTGATATGATATATTGGCAGTTAATTCCTTATGAATTATCTGAAAAACCTGACTATATTTATATTAAAATTTATAGTGATTTTAAATATAGTAATGACTTGCCAGTTTGGGGATATGGTAATTATGGTGGATATGCTTATGTTTATAATGGGTATATAGAATTAGTTCATGAAGATGAACTTGATAGTGACGAATATATGACCGTTTTAGTTAAATTTCCTAAAGGGACATTTAATACTAGCACTATCTTAGAAGAAGATTTTGATAATTACTATGAAATGGCTGAAGACGGCGCTACAACTTACGTAAAAGAAAAAGTTAATTTTTTAAATATAATTGTAAATGTGATATTATTTATAATAAAATTCATTCCTTATATAGTTATTATAATTGCGGTCAGTTGTTCTTTAAATAGCAGTGCATATGGTACTAAAAAGTTAAAATTTAGTAAGGGAGCAAAAAAAATAAAAGATGCTCCATATTTTAGAGATATACCTTGCGAAAAGGATATTTTTAAAGCTTATTGGGTGGCTTGCCAATATGGATTAGTTAAGAATAAAACAGATTTTTTAGGGGCAATACTATTAAAGTGGTTAAAAGAAGGAAGAATACAAAATATAACTGTTGAAAGTCCAATCTTAAAAAGGGAAGAGAGAGCAATTAAACTATTAGAAGATAATAACTTAACGGAATTAGAAAAAGAATTATATCGAATGATGTATGATGCAAGTAATGATGGTGTATTGGAAAGCAATGAATTTAAACATTGGTGTAAAATAAACTATAATAAAATTTTGAAATGGTTTAACAAAATAATTGATAACGTAACAATGGAATATGTCAATAAGGGACTTATTGTGGAAGAGCAAAAAACCTTTAGTAAAATATATCTGGTTAGTGATTTAATGAAAGATAGCGCTTTCCAAATGGCTGGATTAAAAAAGTTTTTAAATGAGTTTTCAAATATTCAAGATAGAGCATCAATTGAAGTAAATCTTTGGGAAGAATATTTGATTTATGCACAAATATTTGGCATTGCAAAAAAAGTTGCAAAAGAATTCAAAAAATTATATCCTGACGTTATTTCTGATGAATATTATAATGATATAATTTTTATACATACAATATCTTATAATGGTGTAAGTGCTGCAAGTGCTGCAAAAAGTAGAGCGGAAAGCTATTCATCTGGTGGAGGTGGATTTTCATCTGGTGGAGGCGGCGGAGGCTCCTTTGGTGGCGGCGGAGGCGGAGGGGGGTTCCGTTAATATATAGATCAGTTGAAAAAGAAGTTTAGACAACCTCTTTTTTAGTAAATATAAAAAATGTCTCGAAGATACATAGGTTATTTTTATTGTAATTTTTTTAGATGAATTAACTGAAGAAAATAGGATTGAAATAGAAAATGAATTAGCTCGTTGAAATTACTAATTTATACCAAAAATTTGACACAATTTGACACAGAATGCATTGTGTGCTATAATTAACTTGTTCATTCAGGGGGATTATGATGAATAATTTAATTGAAAGTACGTATGCCCTCCGCATTTTGTGGGGGTATATAAAGAATAAAATTGAAATATATAATTTAAAATATTTAGTATTACCATTAATATATTTAACAATAATATTGTTGGTAGTACCAGAATCTAATCCAGTAGTCACACAAATAACTTATACTAAATTAGATTCCTATTTAACTATTAATGTAACTCATGAAGAAAAGATAGAATATATTTTAACCAAATATAATCTATCTAAGTATCAGTTTAAAGTATTATGTGGGATAGTATTGAGTGAAGCACAAGCTAATTCATATGAAGATGCTTATGCAGTTATAAATACTATCTATAATCGAACACATAGTAAATCTTGGGTTAAATATATTAATAACCGATATGGTAAAGATAAAGGTGAAAATTTATATTATCAATCTATAGCACCAAACCAGTTTACGGTTTATCAAAGTGGTAGATATCAAAAAAATATGAATAATACTAAGAGTGTAGGGTATGATGCCATAATTGACTTCTTATATACAGAAGAAGTTATGCATAATTATTTATCTTTTAGATCGCATAGTATTAAAATAAAAAATAGTGAATCGTTTAGTAATAGAGGAAATAATTATTTTAATACATTAAAGGAAACTAACAGAATATAGTAATATATTTTGTTTTTTCTTGTTTTCGCTAAATTTATAAGTTAGAATAGACTTAAAGTTGTGGTGGAGTTTGTGAATAAAAAGAAGTATTATAAAAAAATATTTAATTATTTTAAAGCAGAAAAAAAATTAATAATAGTATATTTTATTTTATCTTTTGTATTAGTAGCTTTTAATACATTGACCCCTGTATTATCTGCTAAAAATTTAACAGCAATAACTAATACAAATTTAGATGATATGTTTAAATATGCACTTTTAATTTTAATTGTAAGTTTTGGTAATTATATAGTTAGTTTTTTTAATAATCTATGTGGCATGAAAATTCATGATAATGTAGAACTTAAGATAAAAACCGAAGTATCAAAAGAAATATTTGATTTAGAAATAAAAAATTTTGATACAGAAGGAACGGGATTTTTTATTAACCGAATTGAAAGGGAACCCGGAGCTTTATCTGGCGTGTTTACTAGAGTGCGATATTCTTTAACAGGTTTATTAACTTCTATTGGCGTATTTATTTATGTGTTTTGGACTAGTCCTTTTTTTGGTATATTTTTTCTTTTAGTATCTCTACTGTTGTTCTTTTTAAGTGTTAGAAGAACTAAATATTGGGAAAAAGAAAGAAAAACTATGAATGAATTTAATGAAAAATATTCTAGTAATTTTAGTGAATTAATTAGGGGAATTAAAGATATTAAAGTACTAAATTTAAAAAACATACTTATTAAAAAAACGACAAAAGAACAAAAAGAAATAATAAATTATACATTTGACAGTAGAAAAAATGATGAAAAATTCTATATTCTAGATAACGCAATTAGATATTTAATAGATTTTGCTTTGATAATATTAGGAATTATTTTAATAAAAAATAATTATTTAACTGGTGCTAATTTTTTGGTAATTTTTATGTATCAACATCGAGCAATATATTTAATAGATGAAATAAGTGATATTTATCGAAATATTAAAGATTTTAATATTTCTTTAGAAAGATTATATGAAATAATAGATGGTAGTAAGTATCCAAAAGAAAAATTTGGTAATAAAAATATTCCTAATTTTAATGGAAGCATTGAATTTAGAAATACTAAATTTGGTTATGATAATAATGAAGTTTTAAAAGGTATAAATTTTAAGATTAATAAAAATGAAACTATAGGAATAGTTGGAAAAAGTGGAGTTGGAAAGACTACAATATTTAATCTAATCAACAAATTATACAGCGTATCTGATGGTGAGATATTTCTAGATGGTATAGATATTAATGAGCTTGATGAAAATACAATACGAAGTAATATTTCAACAATTACTCAAAATCCATATATCTTTAATATGTCTATTAAAGATAATTTAAAACTAGTAAACCCTAGATTGAAAGATAAGGAAATGGTGGAAAAATGTAGACTGTGTTTACTTGATGAATATGTAAATAACTTAGATAAAAAATATGATACTTTAGTTGGTGAAAATGGAGTAATATTATCTGGGGGTTTGAAACAAAGATTGGCAATTGCTAGAGCGTTAGTAAAAAATAGTAAGATTATTCTTTTGGATGAAGCAACAAGTTCGTTGGATAATGAGACTCAAGATTATATTCATAATTCAATTAAGAAAATTCGAAATGATTATACAATTTTAATTATAGCTCATCGTTTATCGACAGTAATTGATTGTGATAAAATTTTAGTTATTGATGATGGAAAAGTAGTAGGATTTGATTCCCATGAAAATTTAATTAAGAATAATAACATTTATAAAAAGTTATATCAGAAAGAACTTTCATAATAAGGTATTTATGATAAAATATTGGCAAAAATATATATAAAATTATAGTTAATGGAGATAGTTTTTTAATATATCTAGTGTAAGTGGTGATTTATATTGGCACTATATACCAGGGTAACGTTGAGATTGGATGAATTTGATCCGGAACAAAAATTAGTTATAAAAAAAGAATCACATTATTAATTTTTTGTGATTCTTTTTTTATAATCTGCTAGCATTGCTAAAATTCATTTTAGCTATTTCATACAACTTATCATGGCCAAACTCATCGACAATTTCCTTAGCAACTTTATCGACATTAGCTCCAGCTCCTTTTGGGAGAGGAATGTGCACAGAGTCTGATAATTCATCCATTTTTCTTAAGAATATATATCTACTAATAATAGATGCACAAGCAACGCTAAATACTTTATCTTCGGCTTTAGTCATGAACGTAATATGCATAACTTTTTCTGGTACATCTTGGATATATTCATAAAATTTTTCTTTACTACAAAATTCATCGACAACTATTTTAGCAAAGCTCCAATTATTTTTGTTTTTAAGTTCATATAATGCTTTATTATGTAAAATGGCTTTTAATTTATTCATGTTTAAATTTTTGCTATGTCGCTCATTATAAGTTTTATTATCTAAAATTGTTGTAACATATGGTATTTGTTTCATTATTTCTGGTGCAATTTGTAAAATTTTAGCATCATCTATTTTTTTTGAATCTCTCACCCCTAAATTTTGTAAAAATTCAAAATCTTTAGTTGAAACAAAAGTTGCTGTCACGACAATTGGACCGAAAAAATCACCAGTACCAACTTCATCTGAACCAATAGTAGAAAAATCTAAATTATTAGTTTCTTTTTTTTCAACTTTTTTTTCTGTTCCATCTATATTTATTATGCGATTATTTAACTTTTTTTCTAAATCAATCCATATGTTAGCGTCAATATCTGCGCTAGTGCCTTGAAACATAATTTTTCCACTTTCATATAAGGTAATAGTGGTATCGGCTTCTTGCGCCTGAAAAACAGCATATGGGGGAGTTTTTTCTTTCCTTAAATCTTTATAATAATCAATTATTTTATTTTTTAAATTATCTGATACTTTAAATACAATAGTCATTTTACACCTCGAAATAATTATACCAAAATACTCTTTATTTTTCATTATAAATATAATATAATTTTATCATAGGAGATGATTAGATGAGTATAGTTGTAAATATTATTTTAATTGCATTTATTATTTTAGGAACTTATGCTGGATTTAGAAAGGGGCTTATTAAATCATTAGTTAGTTTTATTGGTTTAGTGGCCATTGTTATACTAAGTTATTCTTTAAGGGTACCCTTAGCTGGATTCTTAATTGACAAATTGCCTTTCTTTGGATTTAGTGGGATATTAGAAGGATTAACTTCGTTAAACATTTTACTGTATAATGTTATTGCTTTTATAGTTATTTTTATTCTATTGTATTGTGTTTTAAACATTGTATTAGCAGTGACTGGGTTTATTGATACTTTATTAAAGTTTACGGTGATTTGGATCATTCCTTCAAAAATTGGTGGGGCGATAGTAGGATTCCTAGAATCATGGATTTTCTTATATTTGATTTTATTTGTTTTAGCTCAGTTTAGTTTTTCAGCAGGTTTAATATCAGACAGTAAAATATCAGATATTATTTTAAATAATACTCCAGTAGTAGGTAATTATTTAGGAGGAGCTCAAAAAGCTGCTAAAGAAATATACGAAGGTATTGAAAAATATACTAATGATGAAACAAAAACCACTGAAGATTTAAATCTTTATATTTTACAAATTGAAATTAATTATGATTTAATAACTAGTGATAAAGCAAATGAATTAATGCAAATTGGAAAGATCGGTTTAGAAAGAGTTAGTATTTCTAGACCAGTATAGGTTAGTAAATGATTAAGTATTTGGAAAAGGTAGAAGATTTTGATTCATTAGTAGAACAAGGAATTTTATTGGTAGATTTTTACACTGAATGGTGCGGTCCTTGTAAAATGCTTGCTAGTATTTTAGAAGAAATAGATTATATGGATGTTATAAAGGTTGATGCTGATAAATTTCCAGAACTTGCTGTGAAATTTGGAATCATGAGTGTTCCTACTTTATGTTTTTATAAAGATGGATTAATGATGCAAAAGGAAATAGGGTATCGTACGCCAGAAGAAATTAAGGATATTTACAAAAAAATAATTGGAATAGTTAACTAAAGTATTTGAAGAATGGATGAACCATTCTTTTTTATGAAAAAAATGCAAGTTACGAACAAAAATTATAAGTGAAAAAGATAATAAATTTGAAATTGGGCTATAAATAAGATAAAAATAAAATGATATAGAATTCTATATCATTTTATTTTACAAATTTAATTACCTCTTTGGCACTATTTAAATAGCTTCTTGTAAGAAGGCCTGCCCCCAATAAAGTGCCGCCAAAGTATCTTACTACTGCAATAAAAACATTATTTAAATCATTTTGGATTATTATATTATAAATAGGTGTGCCTGCTGTATTGCTAGGCTCCTTATCATCACTTTTCTTAACTATATTATCTATTTTGTAAGCAAAAGGTATGTGTCTTGCTTTTTTATGTTCTTTTTTTAAATAAATTAATATTTCATCAATCTCCTCTTTGGTTTCTACTTTATAGTAGTAAGCAATGAATTTCGATTTTTTTATTTCTAATGTATAAGTATTAATTAATTCCATAAAAATCTCCTAAAAATATTGTAATAATTAAATATTAGTTTGTCAAACATAGCACTATTTATTTGCTTTTATTCATATGTATTTAAAAGATAAAATATCTGAGGAAACTAATAAATAATTCTTAAAAACGTGTTATACTAATGATAGTGATGTTTTATGTTAAATGAAAAATTAAAATTAATTCCTCATCTTCCTGGCAGTTATCAAATGCGCGATAAAAATGGCATAATAATTTATGTTGGTAAAGCTAAAGATTTATATAAAAGGGTAAATAGTTATTTTAAAGGAACTGTTACAGGTAAAACTAGAAAGATGGTTTCAGAAGTAGTAGACTTTACTTATATAGTGACTAATTCAGAAACAGAGGCTTTTATAACTGAAATTAATTTAATTAAAGAATATAATCCCAAATATAATATTTTACTTAAAGATGATAAGAGCTATCCGTATATAGAATATATTGGCAAACCTTATCCGAAAGTAAAAGTATCTAGATATTTAAATATTAAAAGGAAGGATAATAAGACGATTTTTGGGCCATATCCTAATGCTTATGCTGCTAGAAGGATAGTCCGTCTTATTAATAGGTTGTATCCTCTAAAAAAATGTGATGGCAAACCCAAACAAGTATGTTTATATTATCATATAGAGGAATGTTTAGGATATTGCACAAAAAAAATTGATGAATTAAAGCTTCAAAAAATGGAATCTGAAATTCTTGCATTTTTAAGAGGAAATGATAAAGTTTTAAAAGATAAATTAGTAGAGAAAATAAATATATATTCAGAAACTCTAAATTATGAAATGGCTAAAGAATTAAGAGATGAGTTAAATTATATTAATATAGTTTTAGATAAACAAAAAGTAGAATTGCATGATTTTATGAATCGTGATATGTTTGGTTACTATATTGATAAAGGGCATATAGGAATTAATGTTTTATTCATTAGAAATAATAAACTAATTGGTAGTCATAATGAAATACTTACTATTAAAATTGATCCAGTTGAAGAATTACAGGACTACTTATTGAATTTTTATACAAGACATGAAGTTCCAAAAGAAATACTTGTAGAAAATGTATTTGACAATGAAATATTGAGTGAGTTAATAAAGACTAATTTTGTAGTGCCTGAAAAGGGAACTAAGAAAAAATTATTAGATATGGCTAATTTAAATGCTAAGATTTATTTAGATAACGAAATTAAAACTTTTGAAAGAAAGGAAATGCAGACAACAAATGCTAATGAAGAATTGAGGAAATTAATTCATCTGGATAATTTAAGAAGAATAGATGCTTTTGATAATTCTAATCTTTTTGGTAGTTATTCAGTAAGTGGAATGGTTGTTTTTAAAGATGGTATTCCGTGTAAGAAAAAGTATAGAAAATATAAAGTAAGTGTAGATAAAAATGATGATTATAACACAATGAAAGAAGTTATCTACAGAAGATATCAAAGAGCTTTAGTAGAAAAGAGTGAGTTACCAGATTTAATAATTGTTGATGGTGGTATTAATCAAATTAATGCGTGTTTAGATACATTACATTCTTTAAATTTAAGTATTAAAGTATGCGGATTAAAGAAAAATGATAAGCATAGAACTAATGAACTTATTGATGGGGATACTTATAGTATTATAGAATTAGATAAAGATAGTAGTGTATTTCATTATTTAACTCGTATCCAAGATGAAGTGCATAGGTTCACAATTAATTATCACAAGACTTTAAGAAGCAAAGGGAGCATTAGTAGCATTTTAGATAATATTGATGGTATCGGTTCAGTTAGAAAAAAAGAGTTGATTAAACAATATGGAAACATTAATAATATTAAGAATGCTAATATTGAAGAATTAGCAAAGATAATTCCCGAGAGCATTGCTAAAGATTTAAAAGAATTCTTAATAGGTAGAGAGGAAGATAAAAATAAAAAGTAGGATACATTTTATAATTTATATTCTACTTTTTTTAATTAAATGTTAAAATTAATTTATCGAGGTTGTGTTGTTATGATAGAAATAGCAAAAAAATTAATTAAAAGATATAAAACATTTATAAAATATATATTTGTGGCCGGGATTTCATTTGTGATAGATATAGTATTTTTTAATATCTTTAATTGGATATTTGCAAGTAAGATAATTGTTGCGACTATATTAGCGAGAATTATCTCATCATTTATAAATTATTTATTAAATAGGAATAAAGTATTTAAAAGTGATGAAAAAAATTATAAGACAATATTAAAATATTATATTTTAGTAGTAGTCCAAATGTTTATATCAGCACTTGTAGTAGATAATTTATATAAATTATTAAATATAAATGCCACTTTTATTAAAGTGCCAGTTGAATTTATTTTGTTTGTTTGTAATTATTTAATTCAAAAGCTATTAATATTTAAAGAGAAAAATGAAAGTAATAAAAAATAATATTTTTAATTTGTAACTAGTTTGAAAGGACTTGAAAACTTATGATGTTAGAGAAGAAAGGAAATCTTTAATATTATTTTCTTTTTTTTACTTAAATGTTATAATATTTTTCACAGGTGGTTTTATGGGAAACAGTGTGAAAAAAGGATCTGATAGTTTTATAACCAATGATATATATCAAGATTTTTTAAGAGAAATTCATCAGTATCCAGTTTTATCCGATGAAGAGACACTTGTGTTAATTGGGGAAGCTCAGTCTGGGAATGAATGGGCTTTAGATAGATTAGTTAAACATAATCTTCGTTTAGTGGCTTCAGTAGCTAGAAATTATCAGCATAAAATAAGTAACCTGCAAATTATGGATTTGATTCAAGAGGGAACATTAGGATTTATAAATGCCATTAAAAAATATGATGAAGAAAAAAGCAAGCTAAGTACTTATGGGATTATTTGGATTAAACAAGCAATTGAAAGATCTTTAATTAATAAGGAAGATTCTATTAGAAAAACAGTAAATTTTGCCACTGATAAAAATAGATATTTAAAGTTTATTCAAGAATACTTTGATGATGGCCAACCTTTACCTAACGATGAAGAAATATGTGAATTATTAGGAATAACTTTGAATCGTTTAAATTTAATTAGAACGTCAAGTGATTTAATACCTATTAGCATAGCAACTCCATCTCCATATGATTCAGAAAAAGATTTAAGTGAATTTATCGGTAGTTCAACTGATGACTTTAAAGATATAGTTAATGACTTTGATACCCAAAGATTGTTAGTAGTGCTAAAACAAGTTTTAACGCCTATAGAATATTTTGTTATTTATTATCATATATTATTTAAAGATGCTACAACTTTTAAAAATATTAGTAAATGTTTAGGTATATCGCGTAAGAGGGCTAATCAAATCGAGAAACAAGCCCTAAGTAAAATTAAACCATATATGACATTCGAAAGTCCATTATTTATGCGGGCAGTTAAAAGATTGATTGATCAAAACATTAAAATTGAAAATGTTAATGTAAATCCAATTGAGCCCATGAACATTATAAAATACATGTATGTTAAAAAGAGTTTAACTGATTTAGAACAAAAAATGTTATTTTTATTATTTTTTGGGAATTTTAAATATCAAGGTAAAAAATCTATAGTTGATTTTGATGGCAATGAAGATGAATTGTTAGAAGCCCAAAAATCTTTAGCTAATAAATTACACCAATCTTTTAGTGATACTAAAAGATTTAAACAATATACAAAAAACATGATAAAAGTTTATGGTACCAAAATTTTTGATTTAATAAATATAAACGAATCGGAAAGTGAAGAAATCTTAGATATTGATATTTCTAAAATAATGATGAGCGCTAAAGATTTGTCACCCCATGAAATAGATTTAATAAAGAAGTATTTAGGATTATACGACAACGTTCATTATTCTAAATATGAAATAGAGCGTGATGTTTATTTAACTGTTTTTGGTTATAAGAATAAAGAGGCTGCAATTCCATTAATAAAACTATATGAGAGTTATTGTAAACATAAAAATAAATTCACTGATGAACAGCAAGCTTTTTTAGAATATTTCTTGTGTCGAAAAAATTTATCAGTTTTTCTAAATAAATATCCTAATAGTAATTTACCAAATAATTATAAATTTTTAATTAGAAAACTAGAAATTTTATATTTTAATATTGATAAATTATTTGATTGTGAATTTTCTAAAGATAATTATTTATTTGTTATAACTACTTTTTCTAATAAAGTAAGTCCGCGAAGAAAACAATTATTAGACTTATATTATGGAGTTTCGGGAAATGCATTAACAATAAAAGAAATAGCATTGATGTTAGGTGAAGATTATTCCAAAATTCGTAGTGAAGTATTTAATGCTATAGAATTTTTAAAAAATCTATTTTACGGAAATTCCAAAGAGTTAACTATAGATTTTTCTGTTTATATTCCTTTTATATTAGATAAAAAGTATGAGTTTACTGATGAAACTAGAAATATTTTAAAACTATATTTAATAGATAAATTATCATATGAAAATATTTCTGAGTATACTGGGCTTTCAAGAACTAAAGTTACTAATTTAATTAATGATGGATTAAGAAGAATAGATTTTTATCGTTTTGGTTTAATTCAATCATCTTATATTGAATTTGATGCGCTACAAGAATTATTTGATTCAGAATGCTGTACTTTAACTGAAGTAGAGAAGGAAATGGTAGTTGCTAAAAAATGTAAAAATAAAAACTATGAAGAAATTATCAAAGAATTTGGTTTATCAAAAGCTAAATATGATCGAGTTATGACTAAATTTAATGATCAATATACTGATTATTTGATAAAAGATGTTATTCTTACAGAATTAGATATTCAAAGCGAAATAAACAAAGTTAGCTTTGATAGTGTTTTATCTGTTGATGAAAAGAAATTGTTATCATGTATATATGGATTTACTAATAAATATAATAAAGGTTCAAAAATTAAAAAGTCTTTACTTGCTAAAATATTATGTTTTAGTGAATCTGCAATTAATGAAAAGACAAAAAAAGCATTAAATAAAATTAAATTGAGAAAAAAATCCCTACTTAAGCCGGATTTATTATATCTTAGTAATGATGAGTTAAATAGGATTTTAGATGATCAACATTTGCCAATATCAGAAGATGCTAAAATCATTATATGTTATTTGTTTGGATTAAAAGATTTTCCATTAAAAACTTTAGAAGAATTATCTAAAACAATAAATACTCCAACTAAGCAAATAAAGAGGACATATCAAAGAGCAATAGTTTCTATTTTTAAATATCTTAATAATGAAATTGAGGGAACATTAGATTATAATATAGATATAGAACCTAATTTAAGATTTTTTAGTAAAAGGGATTTGTTATTAATTATAGAGCATTTCAAAAATAAATTGACTAATCAAGAAATTTCTCAAAAATATGGAATTTCTCTTCATATTATAAATCGGATGATAAAAAAAATAAAAATCACTTTGTCTGATATTGTAATGCATGAGGAAAAATGTTATTTTGATTTTGAAACATATCGTGAGTTAATTGATAATCCTAATTTGCCTTATTATGGTAATTTATTATTAATTAAGAAGTGTTTTGAATTATACACTGGTGAATCGACTATGGATAATTTAAGTATATCTGAAGTCATCCATGATTTAGGGCTATCTTGTAATGCTGAAACCGTAAGAAATCATATGACGTTGCTTATACTTAGTATTTATAAATTACAACGAGGAATTAAAAAACAAACATCTTTTAGTGATGCAGTTATTAGAGAATATTATATGAGAAATCAAGAAGAAATGTCTCTCCATAGATTAGAATGTTTTAATAGATATTTAAGCGGTAGTACGGCAAAAAGTGAATTTACGGATGATACTGAATTTGTAAGTGATACGATTATTTTTGATTTATTAAAAGATCAAAACCCAGATTTTTTTGATTTAGAAAATGTAACGAGAGAAGAAGTGTGGGTATTATTAAAAAAATATTATAATGAGTTAAATGAAGGGACAAGAAATGCTCTGATAGGTAAATTTAATCTTTGTGAAAGAGATTTTATGATAGAAGAAGAAAAGGAAAAAGCTTTTTCTTTAATAAGAAAATTACAATCAGAAACAGAATAAAAAAATGGAGGTGATAGTAATGGATGAATTTTTTGGAGAAGCCAGAGAAGATATAAAGAGTATTTATTTTTCAGATGATGTTTTTAAAGATTTTATGAGAGAGGCAAAAAAATACCCATTACTATCTAAAGATGAGACATTAGAATTATTTAAAGCTTATAAAAATGGAGATCAAGAAGCTTATAATAAATTAGTTAATTGTAATTTGCGTTTAGTAGTATCAGTGGCACACTCGTTTGTAAATGCCGCTAGTCATATGACAATAATGGATTTAGTTCAAGAGGGAACTACGGGATTAATGACAGCCATAAGAAAATATGATCCTTCTCAAGGTTCTTTAAGTAATTATGCGATTATTTGGATTCGCCAAGCTATATCTAGATCTATTATGAATGTTGATTCTGAAATAAAGAAGACGCAAACATTTTATTCAGCTAAGAAAAAATATGAAAGTTATTTGGAAGAATGTTTTAAAGCTAATAAAGATATTCCAGATGATGAAGAAATTTGTGATATTTTAGATATTTCTATGCAAACTTTAGCTACTATTAAAAATTCTATCAATTTATCACCAGTGAGCTTAAATGCCTTAGTACAAAGCGGAGAAGATACTGAGATTGGGGATTTAACGGGAACTGTAGATTCTAACTATGATGAAGTAATAGAAAGTTTTGATAATACTCGTTTGCTGATAGTTTTAAAAGAAATATTAAAACCAGTTAGTTATTATGTAATATATTATAGATACTTGTGTAGTTCCCAAAAAAGATTAGAAGATGTAGCTATAATATTAAATATTTCTAGAGAAAGAGTTAGACAAATTGAAGCCCAAGCTTTAAGAAAATGCAAACCATATATGGGTGATAATAATCCGAAATTTCTAAAAGTTATTAATAAATTTAACGAGAAGGACTTAAAAAGATATCGAATAACCCCAGTGGAACCTATAGATATAATAAAATTTTTGTATTTGAAAAGTTCTTTGGAAGATTTGGAAATTAGAGTACTACATTATATTTTAATTAGCAAAATTATTTATTCAAAAAAAGAATTATGTCAAAAACTTTTTTGTTCTTTAGAAGAGTTAAATGAAGTTTTATTATCTTTAAGAATAAAAATGAATAACATATCAAATAATCTTAAGGATTTTGAATTCTTTAAAGAACAAACTATGAAGCATTATGGCACCAAAATTTTTGATGTGAATTTTTTGGGGAACAGTATTGATTATAATAAAATTCAAAGTTTATTTTCAAAAAGTTCGGAAGAAATAATGGATATGTATTATTCAGAAATGCCTTATATTACCTCAGCAGAAAGAAAATTATTAGTAAGATTTTTTAGGGTTCCTAAAAGTGTAGTCAGAAGTAAATACTTGATTGAAAAAGATGTTTATATGACAATCTTTGGCTATAAGCACAAACAAGCACCAGTGTCAAAACAAAAGTTATATCAAAAATTTATGGAAAATTTGGATAAGTTTGACGAAGAACAAATATTATATTTAGAATGTTTTTTCTTTTTCAAAAAGGAAAAAAGCGAATTTGATCAGAAATATCCTAATAGTATTTGTCATCTTCACCGCAACATGGTACATTTAAAATTATTAATGATTTGCTACAATATTTATGGAATTCTGCAAAATGATTTTAATAAAGAAAGATATTTACGAGTTAAAAGGGATTTTCCAAGAAAATTATCTGAAAGAAGAGTATTTTTGCTTGATATGTTTTATGGCGTTAATGGTAAAGCTTTATCTATAAAAGAAATTTCAGAATTATTACAAGAGGATTATTTAAGGATACACGGAGAAATCAGAGGGGCAAGAGATTTTGCTATAAAACTGGACACGGTCAATAATTATTCGCTCAACATAGATTTCGCAACATATAAACCTTTTGTTTTAGATAGAAAATATATTTTTACTGAAGAAACAAGAATGATATTAAAATTATTTGTATACGATGAATTAAGTTATGATGAAATAAGTGAAAAAACTGGTTTAACAAAATATCGCATATCTAATATTATAACGGATGGCATCAGAAAAATTGATTATTATCGTTTTGGAATATTGAAAGCTATAAATTTTTCTCCTCGAGAATTTGAAAAATTTATACTAGAAGCAGCTTTTGAGATGTCTGATGAAGATAAAAAAATATTATATGATAAAATAGTTGACTTGCTATCAAATGAAGAGATAATGGAAAAATACCAAATTTCTATTGTTAAAATAAATCATGTGATGAGAAAATTTGATGATTATTATCTGAAGTGGAAAACTAAAGAAGTAGAGATTTCTGCTGATGATTTTGCAAGAGAAATTAGGAATCATCCCAGTGATAGCGTGTTAGATCAAGAAGAAAAAGAAATAGTATCTTTGTTATACGGAATAAGATGCGGTTATAATATTAATGGTGCTAGATATTCAAAATTGCAAATTGCAAACTTATTAGGTAGACAATATAGTACAATTGTTAAAAGAATAAATAGCGCATTTTTAAAGCTTAAGGCTCGTAAAGTGGACATAATGAAACCTGAACTAGGATTTATTTCTCGAAGTGAACTTAATCATATTTTAAGCGATCCACATTTACCTTTGAGTGATGATAAGAAAGATATACTTTGTTATTTATTTGAACTTAATAATTATCCCTATAAATCTTTAGAAGATTTAGCAGCAATGCTAAAAATTAATATTCCTTCATTAAAAAGATCTTTTGAAAGAGCAATTATTGCGATTTTTAAATATTTAAATAAGGAAATTCCTGGTAAATTAGACTACGAATTAGATATACTTCCTAAATTAAGATATTTTAGTAAGTCAGATGAATTATTAATAAGAGAAAGTTTTGGTAATAAACTGACAAACTCGGAAATATCTGAAAAATATAATTTAGTTTTAGAGTTTGTCCATTCTAATCTGCAAAGAATAAAAGTGCTTTTGCATGAAATGTCCATCAATCCGGATTGTAGGAAATTTGATTTTGCATATTACCGAGGAGTAGTAGATAATCCGGAGTTACCTTTTTATGGTGATATAGAGTTAGCTAAAACTATATTTAATCTGCATCATGGTGAGACTATTTTAGGAAATATGAGTATTCCTAAAATAATGAAATATTTAAATATTCCATTTGGAGAAAGTACTATTAATAAATTATTATTTTCTTTAATGGTTAGCGTTTATAATTATAAAGCGGGAGAAAGAAAAGATAATTTGCTTACTTATGATAGTGTAAGTTCTTATTATGAACGTAATTGGGAATATATGTCAGAGGTGAAAAAAGAAAAATATGAAACTTATTTAAGAAATAGTGGAAAGAACCGTATGATTTTTCTGACGCCGTTAATTAATACTTCAATTATTTATGATTTGTTAAAAGAACAAAATCCTGACTTTTTTGATTTTGATTCTATTAAAAGAGAACAAGTTATTGAGATTCTTAGAAAGTATCATAAGGAATTAGATTTGGAAACTTGTAACTGCTTAATGTGTACATTTGATATTAGAGAAAGAGAAATTATGAGTGGTAAAGATATAAATCATGTATTTAAGATACTAAGCAGATTAGAACAATATAAATTGGCATTAAATAATGGTGAAACATTAAAAAGACAAGAAGGTAATTAAATTTAGCAAATTGTAAGCTTGTTTTAACATATAATATTATTGTATAATTAATAATGTAGTGAATATAGAAAGGTGTTTTATGAAACGAAAAAAAGAAAATTTTTTATGGGAACATTTCTATAAAGAAAAAGATTTAAGCATAGAAGCTCCAGAATTATCATTATATGAATATATGATGGAAGTAACTAAAGAGTATAAAAATAATTATGCAATAAATTATTTTGGAAAAAAGATAACATTTAAGGTTTTTTGGGATTATATAGATAAATGCGCTAGAGCCTTTAAGTCTTTGGGCGTAAGAGAAGACGATGTAGTTACAATTTGTATGCCAAATACACCGGAAGCCGCGATTTCTTTCTTTGCTGTAAATAAAATTGGGGCAATTGTTAATATGATTCATCCTTTATCGGCTGAAGAAGAAATAAAAGACTATTTGAATTCTACTAAAAGTGTTTTATTAGTGGCTTTTAATCAAACTTATAGTAAACTTCGAAATATTATTAAAGATACTAATGTATATAAAGTTATATTTGCTAGTGCTTCAGAGTCTATGCCAATTTTATTAAATGGTTTATATAACGTTACTAAAGGAAGAAAAGAAGAAAAACCTAAGAACAATAGCTTTTACATTTTTTGGAAAGATTTCTTACATTTAGGAGATTATTATGATGGCAATATTGATGCCCATCGTGGTAGTGAAGATGATGCAGTTATTCTTCACAGTGGTGGAACAACTGGAATACCTAAAAGTATTGTTCTTTCAAATAGATGTTTTACTATCATTAGTAAACAAGCTAAAATTTGTTTTAATATGTTAAGAGCGGGGGATACATTATTATCTATATTGCCATTATTTCATTGTTTTGGCTTAGTAGTTGGTTTATATGGACCATTGTGTTTAGGTGTGGCTTGTATTTTAGTGCCGCAATTTGATGCTAAAAGATTTGATAAATTACTTACTAAATATAAACCTAATGTATTAACTGGTGTTCCTACTTTATATGAAGCATTATTAAAAAATGATTATATGAAAAATGTGGATATGTCACAAGTAAAATTGGTAATATCTGGTGGAGATTCTTTATCTATTCAAAAAAACAAATTAGTGAATGATTTTTTAGCAGAACATAATTCTGATGCAACAATTACTCAAGGTTATGGGATGACTGAATCTACTGGACCATTTTGCTTTGGCTCTTTAGGAAGCGACAAATTAGGTAGTGTGGGCATACCTTTACCAGGGAATATTGTTAGAATTATAGACCCTCAAACTAGAAAAGAAGTAAAAACTGGTGAAACTGGGGAAATTTGTTTGAGTGGACTTTCTATGATGAGCCGTTATTTAAATAATGAAGAAGAAACTAAAAAAGTTTTAGAATTGCATGAAGACGGAAGATATTATATTCATACAGGTGATTTAGGATATATAGATGAGGATGGAGTAATGTTCTATGTTCAAAGAATGAAAAGAATAATTATTTCATCTGGTTATAATGTTTATCCACAATATATCGAGAGTGTTTTAAGAGACTGTGAATATATTAAAGATGCTTGTGTGGTTGGAGTTCCTCACCCATATAAACAAGAAGTAGCAAAGGCCTTTATTATTCTTAATGATGGAGTTGAAGAAACTTATACAGTTAAGAAAAATATAATGGACTATGCAAAGAAAAATTTATCGCATTACATGCTGCCTAGAGAATATATATATAAGAAGGAATTTCCTAAAACAAAATTATTAAAAACAGACTATAATGCTTTAAGAAATGAATTAATTCAAAAATAACTTGATAATGTCTATCAAGTTTTTTGATATAAAAATATACTAGTTCTATATTTTTATTTATGCTATAGTTATTACATATAGATAGAGGAGGATATATGAAAAAGATCTTAATTTTATTTTTGATTATGTTATTTATGAGTGGATGTAGTCAAAATCCAAAAGAATACTTATCTGGAAAAATAAATGTGGAAATGATAGTAGAAGATTATGGAACAATTAATTTAGAATTAGATGCTGATACTGCTCCAATAACAGTGACAAATTTTGTGGAATTAGTTAACGATGGTTTCTATACTGGGTTAACTTTTCATCGGATAATTGATGGCTTTATGATTCAAGGTGGAGATCCAAAACATAATGGTACAGGAGGCTCTGATGAAACTATAAAAGGAGAATTTTTGGCAAATGGAATTGATAATAGTATTTCTCATGTTAGAGGTGTTATTTCCATGGCACGAAATAATGTAAGTTATGATAGTGCTTCTAGTCAATTCTTTATTGTTCAAGAAGATAGTACTTATTTAGATGGTGATTATGCTGCCTTTGGTTATGTTACTTCAGGAATGGATGTAGTAGATGCAATTGCTAGGAATGCTAAACCAATTGATAACAATGGCTTAGTAGCAATTAGTAGTCAGCCAATTATAACAAGTATTAAGGTTGTAGAATAAAAAAATAATTTATGATATATTATTTATAGGTGATAAGAATGTTTGTAGTTTATTGTATTCTAATTATATTATGTTTATATGTTATATTTTTAGCATTTAAATCTTTTGGTAAAAATGAATTTAATATGTTTGGATTTAATTTTGTTAAATATACTTTGGGATGGTTCTTTAGATTTTGGTATCCTTTTAAAACGCAAAATAAAAAAGTAATACCTAAAGAGGGACCGATATTGCTATGTGGAAATCACATCCATTTAATGGATCAATGTTTAGCCATATTATCTACTAATAGACCTGTACATTACATGGCCAAGATGGAGTATTTTACTAATCCTAAGACTAAATGGTTCTTTACAATGGCGGGTTGTATTCCAGTGAATAGACAAATTCACGATGATAATGCAAAAAGTGCTGCTTTGAATGTTTTAAATAAGGGACTTGCATTAGGTATATTTCCAGAAGGAACAAGAAACAAAACCAAAAAATTACTACAGCCATTTAAATTTGGGGCTGTATCAATGGCTAAGAAAACAAATGCGACAATTGTTCCTTATGCCATAACTGGTGATTATAAATTTAGAACGAAGAATTTAAAAATAACTTTTGGAGAGCCTTTTAAAGTAGGAGATATGGATTTAGAAGAAGCAAATGAAAAATTATATAATATTATATTAGATATTATTAAAAAAGATAAAAATATTAAATAGGACTAATCGTATTAGAAAGTGTGAATGTATGAACCATATTTATGTAAAGGATATATTAGAAAAGTGTGATGGCTATTTAGTAATAGGTGATGAAAATACTAAATTAGAAAATTTTTCTAAAGATACTAGAACTTTAAATAATGGAGATATTTATGTGGGCATCAAAGGTGAAACATTTGATGGAAGCACATTGTATAAAGACGCCTTAGATAAAGGTGCTTTAGGATGCGTATTAAATAAAGGTGTTTTAATTGATGAGGAATTTTTAAAAAAATATTCTGATAGATTCATTGTTTTAGTGGAAGATACAATAAAATGTTTACAAGAACTGGCCAGTTATAAAAGAAGTTTGTATGATATTCCTGTTATTGGGGTTACCGGTAGTGTAGGTAAAACCAGTACAAAAGATATTATTGCTAGTGTTTTGAGTAAAAAATTTAATGTTTTAAAGACCGAAGGTAATTATAATAATCATATTGGATTACCGCTAACAATTTTAAGATTAAAAGAACATAATGCTTTAGTAGTAGAGATGGGGATGAATAACTTAGGAGAAATTAGTCTTTTATCAAAAATAGCCAGACCTAATGTGGGAGTTATAACTAATGTTGGTACAGCTCACATCGGGATTTTAAAATCAAGAGAAAACATTTTGAAAGCTAAGTTAGAAATATTAGAAGGAATGGATGAATCTAGCGTTCTAGTTATTAACAATGACAATGATATGTTACATAATTGGTATGAAGATAATAGAGATAATTATAACATAGTTACTTTCGGTGTAAATAATAAAAGCGATTATATTGCTAGTGGTATAATATCAGACGCCTTCTCTAGTAATTACAAAGTAAATATTAATAATGTTGAAAATGATTTTAAAATAAATATTCCTGGTGAACATTTCGTTCTTAATGGAGTGTGCGCTCTAAGCATAGGAAAATTATTTAATATCAGCATAGAAGATATCAAAGATGGAATAGAAAATTTTGCCTTAACTAAAAGAAGAATGCAAATTGAAAATATAAATAATATTACTATAATTAATGATTGTTATAATGCCAATTTAGATTCTATGAGTAGCGCAATTAATTATTTAGGCTCTCTTAAAGACTTTAGAACAATTGCGGTTCTAGGAGACATGTTAGAACTGGGTGATTATGAAGAAGAACTACATAGAAAAGTTGGAAAAGTAATAAAAGAAAATAATATAGATATTTTGGTAACAATAGGGAATGCTTCTAAATATATTAAAGATGAAGCAATTAAATTAGGATATAATATAAATAATATTTTTAGTTTTGACAATAATGAAGAAGGAATAAATAAACTAAAAAATATAATTAAAGAAAATGATGCTATCTTAATTAAAGCATCAAATGGAATGAATTTTATAGAAATCTATAATGGCCTTAAAGAAACTCTAGAATAGGAGTTTCTTTTTATGTTAATTTAGGAATATATATTGTAATGGTGATTATATGAAATTAGCGGTTATTTTTGGAGGAAAGTCAACAGAACATAATATTTCTATAGTATCAGCTACTAGTATTATTTCTAACTTAGATAAAGGGAAATATAAAATATTTCCTATTTACATTAGTAGAAAAGGACTCTTTTATAAATATACTAAATCTATAGAAGAAATTAAAGTATTACAAATAGATGAAGAAATTGATGATATAGAGTTAATTGATAATATTTTTGATTATTTAAAAAATATTGATGTTGTGTTTCCAGTTTTACATGGTCTTAATGGAGAAGATGGAACAATTCAAGGTTTTTTAGAAATGTTAGGTAAGCCTTATGTAGGATGTAAAGTTTTAGCATCATCTTTATGTATGGATAAAGTATATACAAAAAGAATACTTAATTCCTGTGGGATTGAACAAGCTAAATCTATATATTTAAAAAAACATAATAATAAATATCTCTATTTAGATGATTATTTTAATACGATTTATTTGACTAAAAATGAGCTTATTGAGAAAGTTTCTAATCACTTGAAATTTCCGGTTTTTATAAAACCATCTAATTCTGGCTCTTCTGTAGGAGTTCATAAATCTTTTAATCAGAATGACTTTATTGATTATTTAGAAGATGCATTTAAATATGATAGTAAAGTATTAATTGAAGAATTTATTAGCGGCAGAGAAGTAGAATGTGCTATTCTAGGCAATAATAATTTAATAGTTAGTACAGTTGGTGAAATAGTTTCTGGGGATGAATTTTATTCTTATGATTCTAAATATAAAAGTGAAAAATCATATACAATGGTACCAGCAAAATTAGATGAAAATATTATCCAAAATATTCAAAATATAGCTAAGAAAGCATACGTAGCTTGCGACTGTAAAGGACTTTCTCGAGTAGATTTTTTTGTTGAAAAATCTACTAATCGCATTATATTAAATGAAATTAATACGATGCCAGGCTTTACAGAAATTAGTATGTATCCTCAATTAATTGAACATTTAGGTATCAGTTATTCAAAGTTATTAGATTATTTAATAAATTTAACTCAAGAAGAAATCTTATTTTAAGATAATCAGTAACTTTTTGGAAGAAATTTTGCAGTCTCAATATTTGCTTTATTTTGTTATAATTTATCTCAACTCGACCAAATGTTATCATCATTTTTTACAACTCATATGTTGACTTCAAAACTCAGGTGTTGTAAAATTTAATTATAATAGATATAAATGTAGTATGAAAAAAGATGGGTAGAAAACACATATTAATAAGGGTGATGTTTAGTGGAATGGGTGAAAGACAAAAAATTAGTATTGCGTGCTATAGTAGCTTTATTAGTTGTGATTGAAATAACTACTATTTTTTTAATGTATAAATCTTTTTCTCATAGAAACATAGATAAAGTAAAAGAAGTAAACACTGTTGATAAGAAACACTTTGCTATGTATGTTGAAAATAAAGATACTGGTAAGTATGAAGTATACACTGGAGGAACTTATTATCCATCTGGATATATTTTAGATGAAGAAATGAGCAAATGTGTAGATAATAATGGAGCAGCTGTAGCAGATGTTTTATCTTATAGTAATGGTAAATTAACTGTAGCTAGTAATAAAACATTATTTTGTGATATATATTTACAATTACCACCACCCGATTTAAAGGTGTCGATTAATACTGTTGAATCTGATGATGCTACTAGCACTACAGTACCGATTGCTTATGGATTGGGATATAAAAAAGAAGTTAGTTGTAATAATAAAGTAGTTACATGGAATGATAAATATCAAAGATTAGAAGTAAGTAGCACGATAGAAAATAGCACAACATGTACATTAACATATTCGAAAGATACAAGTGATTATACAAAAGATTATTTAACACAATATATAATAGATCAAGCTGTCGAAGGAACAAGTGATGGAACTGGGCAAGCCGTAGGTGATGTAGTCCATGAAACATTTGAAGATGCATCAGGTACCATGGTAGATACAGGATATCGCTATGAAGGAAAGAATCCAGATAATTATGTGTGGTTTAATAATGAACTATGGCGAATCATTGGAGTATTTGATACA
>SVAK01000013.1 GCA_015059445.1 Bacillota bacterium
CCAGCGTTCATCCTGAGCCAGGATCAAACTCTCAATAAAAATATATTTCAATTTTATTCGAATTGATTCTAGCCATAATTACTCAAATTCTTTTTACTTAGTTTTCAAAGATCATTTCCGCACCTCTTTTTTGCAGTGCATTAGTAATATATCAAATTTACTATTTTGTGTCAAGTGTTTTTTTTACTTTTTCATTTTTTTGACATTCACTAGATTAAACTGCCTATTTGAAGCACATTTACAATGTTACAATATAAAAAAAAGAAAATCAAGCTTTTTTAATCATTTTTTTGATTTTCTTTCTCTTTTCTTAATTCTAGGTATTTTTCATAATACTTATCCACTATATCTTTATTAAATGGAAACTCTTTATTTCTTGATTGTTCTATTAAATTTGATAATTCAAAATTTAATATATCATCTATTTCCTTAGGATACTTCATTATTTTTTTATGATATTTGTATTCATTTTTATCTAATACCTTAAATGAACCATCTGGAAATATTCTTAAATCTAAATCATAATCAATATACTTTATTATTTTTTCATCGATTAGAAATGGACTTGCAATATTACAATAATAAAATAAACCATATTTTTTTAACTGTGCTAAGATGTTAAACCATCTTTTCTTATAGAAGAACAATATTGCTGCTTCTTTTGTTTTGTGTGATTTACCATTACTTTCTGTTAAAGTAGATTTATAATTTCCACAAACTATATAGTCTTCTGTAACATCTAGTATCATCGCTTCATCGCAAACTCTGTCTATTTTCCCATTATGTTTATAACAGTGGACTTCATATATGTCACCTATTTTTAATTCTTCTAACATATACATTCCTCTTCACTTCTTGTTTATTATACAACAATATTTATAAAAAAACAAAATTTTTTTATTTTGTTTTTACATATATACTTTTTACATGTTCTAAATTAAGACTTTCCGATGAAATTATTATACCATCTATACTGTTAATATTTTTAATATCATTTATATTGCTTATGTTTATTCCACCACCATAAATTAATTTTATATCTTTATAGTAATTATCTTTTATATATTCTTTAATAAATTTTATTTTATCTTCTAGATTATTTAAATTTGGATTTAAGTTACCTATATTATTTATTGGTTCATAAACATAAATTATTTCTTTATCACTAAATCTATTTTCTACTACATCTATTTGTTTTATTAATTCATCATATGTATCGTTTATGTCTCCTATACAATATAATGGTGTTATATCATTTTCAAAACATCTTTCTAATTTATTTAATATAGTAATATTATTTTCTTTATTATATATTCTTCTCTCACTATGACCTATAAGTGAATATTTTACATTTAAGCTTTTTAGTTGTTTTGCATTTATTTCACCAGTTCTATTAAGTTCTTTAAATTCACTAATATCTTGTGAACCTAATATATATTTCCCTTTTTTGAATATTGGTAGATAACAATTAGTTGGAAATATTATTAAATTATATTTTCTTAAACACTTTTCATAATATTTTGCTTCTTTATAAGTTAAGTTAGCCTTATTATTTAAAATTAGTATCATTTAATCCTCCAATGCTGACATATTTTTATTTATTATATATTCTAATGTCGCACCACCACCAGTTGACTTATAATAAAATGTGTTATTAAATCCTAATTTGTTTGTAGCGGTTACTGCATCTCCTCCACCAACAAAAACTTTAGCATTACTATTAGATAATTTTTCTAATAGAGTTTTAGTACCATATTCATAATCTTTGTTTTCATATAATCCTACGGTACCGTTTATAAATACAGTATTTGAATTGTTTATTATTTCAGAATATTTTTCTATAGTTTTTTCTCCTATATCAAATATTATATCCTCATCTTTTAATTCATCTAAATTTCTATATTCTTTAGAATCATTATAACTTACATAAAAATCTATTGGTATGATTATTTTTTCTTTATATTTATTTATAAGTTCTTTTATTTCATCAACATTTTCTAAACTTAATAAAGATTTTCCAACATTATATCCAAGTGCATGTATAAATGTATTTGCTATACCTCCACCTACTATTAAATTATCACAAATAGGTAAAAGTTCACTTATAAGCATTAATTTATCTTCTACTTTTGCACCACCCATTACTACTAAGAATGGTTTTTCTGGATTATTAATAAGTTCATCTAATTTGTTTTTTTCTTCATTTATTAAACTTCCATAGTATGTTGGTAAATATTTTTTTATTCCATAGTTTGATGCATGACATCTATGAGAAGTTCCAAAAGCATCATTTATAAATACTTCTCCTAATGATGCCCAATATTTTGAAAGTTCATCATTACATTTACTTTCTTTTTTATCTATCAAATCTTCATGTCTTGTATTTTCAACTAATAATATTTCTTTTTCTTTTAACTTATTTGATAATGTTTTTAATTCTTCTCCACTAGTATACTCAGAAAAATATATATTAGTATTTATTAGTTCTTTTAATTTTAAATATACTGGATATAAAGTGTTTTTTATCTTATCTTCCTCTGTTTTCACTTTCCCTAAGTGACTTAATATAATAATAGAATTGTTATTATTTAATAAATAATTTATTGTATCTAAACTTTTTATTATTTTGGTGTCATCTAATATAACATTATCTTTAATTGTTACGTTTAAATCACATCTTAAAATTACTTTTTTATTTTCTATAATACTATCTTTAAAGTATTTCATACTATCACCATATTAATTATAAGGTAAAAAAAAGAGAAATACAAGTTAATGTATTTCCTAATAATTTATTATATCTTCAATAGTTATTTCATAATTATAATTATTATATTTGTTTTTAGCAGTATTTACTAAATTAATCCAGTGTGGACTTGCAATCTTCTGTCCGTATTCATTTGTTCTTGGACAATAGATTCTACCAATAGAATTTACTGTAGTTAATCCTTTACCAAAATAATTTTTAGATAATAATCTAACATATTTTAGCACTCCAATTTCAATGTTTTCATGATGTATAAGACCACTATTAGACATACCACCATATACGTTATTTCTTTTTAACATATATTTGACTTTATAATAACCACTTTCTGCTGCACCGATACTAAGTGCAATAGACGTATCAACATTAGAATATATTCCTGTATAGTAAATTATAAGTTTTTCAACATAATCACTATCACCAGAATATGGTACCACTTTTTTATTTATTTTTTCTGGGTGCCTTCTAGATAAATCATAGAAGTATTCGACTATTCCATATTCAATATTTTCAAATGTTTTTAATTCACTATTTTTATTCACCAATGAACCAATGTTAGTTGGTTCTAACTCCCCTATCGTTTCTGCTCTTGTTCGTAAGTCTTCTTTTACGAATTCAATATCAAATCCAAAAGCTTTACTAAAGAATGTAAGAGCACTTTCATTCTCAGTTATATAATATTCTATATTTTTTTCAATAATTCTTGGTGTATCATAGAATTTATATTCGCTTTCTTCAACATTTAATATTTGAAGTTGTAATAAATTATCTCTTAACTGCGGGCGCAGGGGTACAACATCTGATGTATCAGTTGCATCCGTAGTTAAATCACTTTCGTTTCTAGCATCTACTTTAGTTATTGTTATAACGAATATTAACAATAAAATCAAACAACACACAATGTGTTTTAGAGTTCCCTTAGGAACTGCTCCTGTTTTCATTTTTGTTCTCCTCCCCAGTCGAACTTCTTTATATTACCATAATTATTATGGGATGTCAAATCTCCATTTATTCCATTTTATGGCAAAAAAAAAGCAATTTTATTTAAATTGCCTTATACTTTATAGTTGTAATCTGTTGGAATTTCTAGTTTAATTCCTGTAAAAAGGTTAGTATCTCCAGCTAATTCTTTGATGGTTTCAAAGTCACTATTGAATCCATTTGATACTAAATATTTATCTATTGTTTCTTTATTAAAATAATAAATTGCTTCCCAATTATCTTCGCTTGGATATACTTTTTCAGCTATATTTTTGAATGATTCTCCATCAGATAATACATAAGAAACTGAACCAATTTCATCATTTTCTACTACTTCATCTGTAGTATTTTCTGCAACTACTTCTTCAGGTGTTTCTTCTACGATGATTTCTTCTTTTGGTTCTTCAATAACAACTTCTTCTACAGGTTCTACTGTTACTTCCTCTTCAACTGTTACTTCAACTGGTTCTTCTTCTATAGAAATCATTTCATCTTTTATATCTTTTTCTTCAATAACTATTTCTTCTGTTTCTTCTTCAATATCAAATTCAGTTTCGTCAAAAATATTTTTTTCATCTACACAAACACAGTTTTTAAATAAATTTAATTCAGATAATAAAGTAGCTAAGCTTTCATATGCAGCACATGTATCTAATCCAACTGAATTTGGATAAGCTTCTATAACGCTATTTTTTATATCATTATATTTTTGAATTTCAATTTCTCTATTATTGATTTTCTTTTGACAGAATTCAATATTTTCTCTAACAGGTAGAGCAAGTTTTTCAACCTCTTTATTAAATTCTTCAATTAATGTATTTAAATCTGCATTTATTTCTAATTTGTTATAATTAGGTATATTGAAATCAAAATCATTATTTTTTGCTATTAAAAATTCTTTTTCTATTAATAATGGAGTATTATCACTTATTAATCCATTTAATATATCATTTAAGTCATTCAATCTAACATTTTGTGTTTCTATTTCATTTTGACATTCAATAACTTTTGACGGATCATCAGTTTCGAAAATTTCTTTTTTTAATTCTTCTAAATGATTTTCAATTTCAATAATTCTTGTTTGAAAATCATTTATTCTATTTTCATTTTCTATAATAATATTTGATAATTCAGCTATTCTTCCGTTATCTCCATCAATATTATTTAAAAGATTTTTATATTTATGAATTTTTTCAACATAACTTTCATCAATATTTTCTTCTTTTAATATGTTCATCATTTTTTCATTTTGTTCATTTATTTCATTTTTATATTTTTCAATTTCAGCATCACATTTTTTAATTTGGTTTAATGCCAATAAATTTTCTAATGCTTCTTTTTCTATTAAACTATTAAATAGTAGTTCTTTCATAATACTTATTCCTCTCTATTCTAAATGTATTATATCATATATTTTTTATTTTTCAAGAAAAATAATTAAATTATTGAACTAAGTATATTTGTTATTTTATTTATCATAATAATATAGGAGGGATTATATGAAAAGTGTACCTAATATTATAAGTACAAAAGATTTATCTTATTTAGAAGATATGTTAAATTGGAATTTTGTTTTAATAAAAAAAATAAATCATTATTTAGATATTATAAAAGATGATGATGTTTATAAAACAGTTTCAAAAATTAAAGAAGATCTTTTAACAGATTATAATAACATTTTAAATACTTTAGAGTAAGGAGGATAATATGGGAGAAACTATAAAAAATAATAAAACGCCTTTAAGAAAAGGTTTTGAGTTAAATGATTCAGATATATTAAATGATATATTAAATAGTTATAAACATTTAGTAGTCAGTTATGCAACTAGTTTAAATGAAGCAAGTAATAAAAATATATATAAGTTGTTTTTCGAACTTTTTTCTAACACAAGTAAAAATCAAGCTATGTTATTTGAATTAGCATTTAAAAAAGGATGGTATCAGTTAGAAACAGCAGATGAAGAAAAAATAGAAAATGCTTATAATAAATTTAATAAATGTTTAGATGAATTATATGAAGAAAAAAAGACATCTAATTAGATGTCTTTTGTTGTTCTTCTTTTTTTATATATTCTTTATAATCATTCCATTTATCTTCTTTGTTAGCTGAAATAATTAATCCAATTAAACTACTTGTAAATATTAGTAAAAACATTATTTTTGTTGATAACATATGGATTAGTGAATAAGTTATGTTATCAAATATATTTTCAAATTGCGGATAAATAAAGAAATAATCCAATACATATCCTAGAAAATAGCTACCTATTCTTACTATCGATACTATAATACTTTCTTTTAAAGTGTTTTTTTTATATAAAAATATTTCTAATAATATGAATATTAAAACTTCTACTATTATTATAATTGTTATATTAGACATTTTATTATATACAAGAAAAACCGGAATTTTAGCTAATATATTTCTATTAATTAAACCTAATAAAAAGGCATAAAATATTTTAATAAATTTCATTAAATCACCTTCATATAGAAATTATAATAAAAAGAAATAAAAAAAACAAGCATAAGCTTGTAATTTCTAAATGGCGCCTGTTATAGGACTCGAACCTATGACCTAACGGTTAACAGCCGTGCGCTCTACCGACTGAGCTAAACAGGCAAAATTAATTGGAGCGGGTGATGGGAATCGAACCCACGTTATCAGCTTGGAAGGCTGAAGCTCTACCATTAAACTACACCCGCATTTAGTAGGCAATTTAAATTATACCATATTGAATTTAAATTGCAATACTTTTTTTTAATTTTTTTAATTTTTTTTAGTTTTTTATTAAACTTAGGGATACTTTGTTCTTTTCTTTTGAAATATCGCACACAAAACATGTAATTATGTCACCTACTGATACTATTTCATTAGGATCACTTACAAATTTATTACTCATTTTTGAGATGTGTAAAAGTCCATCATCATGTAATCCAATATCTATAAATGCTCCAAATGATGCAACATTTCTAACTGTTCCTTTTAGTTCCATACCAATTTTTAAGTCATCTATAGTAAGAATATTACTTTTTAATATTGGCGGGTCTACTTCTGTACGAGGGTCTAACCCTGGATTTAATAATTCTTTTATAATGTCGGTTATTGTATAAATATCTGTTTTTAAATATTCAGATATTTCTTCTTTATTAATACTGTTTAAAACTTTTTTAAATTCTTCAGTGTTAATATCTTTTAGATCTAATTTTAATTTGTTTAACAATTCTTTTGTTAAATTATATGATTCAGGATGAATTCCAGTGTTATCAAGCAGGTTTTCTCCATCATTAATTCTTAAGAATCCAATAGATTGTTCATATACTTTATCACTTAATCCAATGTCTTTTATTTCTTCTCTTGATTTTATTATATGTTTTTCTTTATATTTTATGATTTTATTAATTATTGTAGTTGTTAACCCTGAAACATATTTTAATATACTAGGAGATGCTGTATTTATATTAACCCCTACTTCATTAACTATTTTAGATACTGTAAAATCTAAATTTTCTGTTAGTTTCTTTTGATCAACATCGTGTTGATATTCTCCTACTCCAATGCTTTTAGGATCAATTTTTACTAGTTCACTTAATGGGTCTTGCACACGTCTTCCAATACTTACAGCACTTCTTTCTTGTACTTCGAAATCAGGGAATTCTTTTTGAGCAAGTTTACTTGCGGAATAAACTGATGCTCCTGCTTCAGAAACTATAATATAGTATACATCTTTTAATTCTTTTACTACAGATGCAACTAATTCTTCACTTTCACGTGAGGCTGTTCCATTCCCTATTGCGATTAAATTAAGATTATATTTACTAATAAGTTCTTTTATTTTTTTTATTGCACCATCTTTATCATTTTTTGGTTCGTGTGGATAAATAACATCAATGTGCATTACATTTCCTTGTTCATCAAGGCAAGCTAGTTTGCATCCAGTTCTAAACGCTGGGTCAAATCCTAATACTCTATACCCTTTTAGAGGTCTAGTCATTAAAAGATTTTCTAAGTTAATACCGAATACATTAATTGCATTTACATCAGCAATCTCTGTCATTTCACTTCTTATTTCTCTTTCAACACTAGGTAGGATTAATCTTTTTAATGCATCTTTAATTGAATCCAATACAATCTCAACAACATATGACTTGTCATTTTTTATAATCTTATTTTTTAAGAAATCGATGATTTCATCTTTATTATAGTCCAAAGATACACTAATTATACCTTCTTTTTCGCCTCTATTGATTGCAAGTGTTCTATAACTCTTCATATATTTAATTTTATCTTTAAAATCATAATATATTTCATACGTTTTCTTTTCATCAACTGCATTCTTTTTTATTTTACTTTCTATTAAACCAGTATTCCATATTTTATTTCTTATATATTTTCTATAATATGCATTATCACTTATCCATTCAGCAATAATGTATCCTGCATTTTCTATACAAACATTTACGTCGTAATCATATGGTTTGCAAAGATTTTCTATACTTCCTTCTGTTGGAAATGACATTATTTTTTTTGCAAGTGGTTCTAGACCCATTTTTATTGCTTCACTTGCTTTAGTTTTTTTCTTTTCTTTAAATGGTCTATATAAATCTTCTACTTCTGTAAGTTTTTCACACTTAAGGATGTTATTTTTTAATTCTTCTGTTAATAAACCCTTTTCATCAATAAGTCTTATTACTGTTTCTTTTCTTTCTAATAAATTTTTATAGTATGTGTACTCTTTTTCTATTTCATTAATTTTATTTTCATCTAGGGCTCCAGTTGCTTCTTTTCTATATCTTGCAATAAATGGTATAGTACATCCTTCAGATAAAAGTGTTAATACTGTTTCTATTTGTTTTTTTGTTATATTTAGTTTTTCTGTTAATTCATTAATTACTATTTCGTTCATAAATTCTCCTTATTTAAAAAAATTATAAGTTAATATAATTTTTTTATTTCTTTTATTTCTATATTACTTTCATAATATCCAATTGTTATATTTGATTCTTTTTTTATAAATGGTAATTTGTCACTAATGTTAATAGATGCTTTATATTTATTATTATTTTCATCTATTATAAAGTAATGTGTATTACCTGATATAACAACAGAATTTATTTCTTTAACAATAATTTCTTTTTTTGTTAATGTATCTTCGTTTACTTCACTTTGATTGTTATTTAAGTAATTACTTGCTGCAACTTCTATACCTTTTGATGCATCAGTTACTACCACTTTTTGATAATCAGCTACATCTACAAATCCGTACATTTTAACAAGCCCAGCAGCATCTTTTAAGCTTACTAAGTAAGTTGGTTTATTATTTAGATTTATTAATAATGGGAATGTTGATGTGTATTTCATTTGTTGTACTTGGCCTTCTGCAGATGACATTGCACTATATTCTTCTGCACCAGGAACACTATAAAATACTGTACTTCCAGTTCTCATGTTAGTTAGTATAAATCCTAGATTTGATTCATCTGCTAATACTGATGTAATTCCTGTATACATATAAATGTCATCATTCATTGCTAAATAGTTATATCCTTCTGTTGTGTTTACAACTTCTTTTTGTCCAAATATGCTATTAAAGAAGCCTTTTTTATATGTTCCCCAGTTATCAACTTGTTCTATTATTAAATCAGCATCAAATGCGTTATCTACCCAAGTAGGTATTTTATCAATACTATATTTTTTCGAATTACCTGTAATAGGATCAAATATTATCACTCCAGTTATTTTTGTTTTTAATCCTACACCTGTATATTTTATTGTTGGAATAATCCAGAATGGTTTTCCATCGTTATCAATTTCAAAATTAGCATCGCCAAATATAACTGTTGGATATGAGAATCTTAATTTTCTTATTAACTTTTCATTAAAATGTGCACTAGGCATATATTTCATACCTTTATCAAGTCTTATTAGTTTTGCTTCTCCATCTACAGAGTTAACTGTAATATAAGCTTTTATTCCATCTTTTCTATTCGTGAACCATTTAATACCCCCTGCATATTCTAGTGGTGTTACTCTTAAGATGTCATTATTATAGTTTATTTGTGTATATTCATCTGATACATCAAATTGACTAACTAAATCCTTCATTTGTCCCATTACTCTATCTCCTAGTTTTTCACTAGAATCTCTATCTAATAATGGTAATGAATTAAAATTAACTTGTTCTATATCTTTTGTAAAGTCTCCTGTTTCATCTATTTTTATTCTGTTAGAATAACTTTTTGCATTAAAAAGTGGAGATACTATAAAATTAATTATACCCATTCCTGCTATAATTAAAAGTATAGAACCTATACAAAATATCATACCTTTTGAATAATTTTTGATTCTTCTTTGAGCAAATATAGTTTTAAAATCAAAGCTAAAATTTGCAAATGTAATTAATACTGTTAGTATAGCTAATAATAAAATTATAAATTTCCAAAATTCTGGACTGCTAATATTTATTGGTGGTAGTGCAACGTAATAATATACTGTCGCCACAATAAATTCAATTAATGTTATAAATAATATTCTTTTTTTCATATATATTCCCTTTCCTAAATATTTTTAATATTTAACTCCGCCCCATTCTACTGCAACAAAACCTTTTCTTTCAAAAGTTGATAGTTTTTGTTCTTTAATTTTTTGTCTACCATTTACTTTTTTTACGTGCATTGTAACTCTTAGTAATGAATCAGGTTTTGGTTCAATAATAAGTTTATTTGTTTTTTGTTTTTCTTCAGTTAATTCAAAATAAATTAAATTATGTTTATTGTTTTCTAGTATTGGTAACCAATACATTATAAATTCATTTCTTTCCTTATCATTTAATCCTATAATATTTAATTTTTCTTCTAAAAAGTCTATTGCATTTTCTCCATTTACATAAAATCCTTCAGAAAAATTTTGTTTATTGATTAATTTTTCTTCCCAATATAATGCATAATAATATTTTCCATCTTTGTCATATATATCGCCATTAGGTTTTACTAATACGTTCCAGTATTTATTAAATTTTGGATATGTCGTTGTTAAAAGGTTATTATTTTCAAAGTATACTTTTATATTAGCTTCCTTTTCTGGATATAAATATAAGATAGGTTTATCCATAGTTCTTCCAGGAAGTATTAATATGTATAAAAATAATAAAATCGCTATTATAGTTAATACTAAATTTATTAATTTTAAACGATTTTTATTCATTATAATCAGCCTCCCATTTACATTGTATTTTTTGGGTTATTCCATTTTCATCAATATAATTACAATTAGCTATATTTGTGTTATTTTCATCCACTTTACAATTAAATGCTTGAGAACACTTTAATGATTTCGGAATTGTTTCACATTTATTGTCTTTATAAATTATCACGATTATCTCTATTAAAATAATTATTAATAAAATTATAAATTTTGTTGTTTCAGTTCTTAATAACTTCATATATTCACCTTCATATTAATTATATCAAAAATATTTTTCTTTAACTATAAAATATGTTAAAATATTTTTTAAGTGAAGTGATTTGTATGTTTAAAAATACGATAGATAATAAGAGGTATTATACTTTAAATTGTTTTTATAAAAATAAATTTAATTCTAAGGTATGTAAAATTAGTTTGAATGCAAATTTTAGTTGTCCTAATAAAGATGGTACTGTTGGATATGGTGGTTGTGTATTTTGTTCTAAACTAGGTAGTGGAGATTTTGCAGGTGATGCAAATTCAGATCTAGTTAGTCAATTTGAACAAGTTAAAAGTGTTATGTCTAAAAAGTGGCCTGATACAAAATATATAGGATATTTTCAAGCAAATACTAATACATATGCAGATGTTGATACTTTAAAAAAATATTATGAAACAATACTTAAGTTAAAGGATGTTATAGGTTTAAATATTGCTACTCGTCCTGATGCTATAAGTGATGAAGTAATGGATTATTTAAGTGAACTAAATAAGAAAACTTTTTTGACTGTAGAACTAGGTCTACAAAGTATTCATGATAAAACTTTAAAATATATTAATCGAGGACATGATTTAGAATGCTTAGTTAATTGTTTTAATAAATTAAAGGAACGTAATATTAATGTTGTTGTTCACATTATAAATGGTTTGCCTTATGAAACTGAGGATATGATGATAGAAACTGTTAAATTTTTAAATAATCTTAGAATTGATGGAATAAAGATTCATATGTTACATGTATTAAAGAATACTAAATTAGCCGATTTATATGAAGAAGAAAATTTTCATATTTTAAGTAAAGAAGAATATATAGATATTGTTATTAAACAATTAGAGTGTTTAAATCCTGATATTGTAATTCATAGAATTACAGGGGATCCTGATACTAAGGATTTAATAGAACCTAATTGGTTAGTTAAGAAGTTTTGTGTTTTAAATGATATAGATAAAGAAATGGTAAAAAGAGATACTTATCAAGGAAAAAGAACGAATAATTAAATTCGTTCTTTTTAAACATCTTCTAAATCTACTTTTTCTTCTTCTAACATATCTTTAAATTCATTTTTGAATTTTTCAATTTCTTTTTTCTTAGCATCAGGGTAAATATTATTTGCATTGTATATAGCTTTGTAGAAATGTTTCATTTTTACTTCAGTAGCATTTTCAAATACTGCATAACTAAATGCACTTGATACTATTGTTAAACATATATCTGGGTAACGACTTGCTACTTCATATACTCTATTATATTCTGTAGTCATGTTTACTATAAAATTAAATATTTTTTCTTTTTGAAAATCTGTATAGTTTAATTTTACTCCAAGTTGTTTTTCGAATTTAGGGTAAGTTCCCATAAGTATTTTTACTACTGTTTCGCCTACTGCTTCTGCTATATCTATTTTTATAAATCTTCTTAAGAACGCCCTATCTCTTAAGATATAAGCTTCATATTCTTCAGTCGTTGTTGCACCAATCATTTTGATTGTACCTCTATCTAGAGCTGGTTTTAGCATATTTGCGAAGTCTATATTATTATTGCTTGTTGCTTTATTTACAAGTAAATGAACTTCATCAATAAATAGAATTGTTTTATCAGCGCGTTTTAGTTCTTGTATTAAAAGTTCTAATCTATTTTCGCTTTGAGTGCCACTAACCGCATTACCTAAAAGTGATGTTATATTTATTTTTATAATTTTCCATCCTTTTAATGCATCTGGAACTAGTCCATTTTGTATTCTGTACCCTAAACCTTCTACTAATGCAGTTTTACCTATTCCTGGTTTACCAACTAACATCGCTCCTTTGTCAGGGGTTATTAGTGCTAGAATCATTTTATTTATTTCATCATCTCTACCGATTGCAGGATTAGTTATATATGTTTTGTTTGATAAGTCTTCTCCATAATTTCTTAATACACTGAACTCATTATTTGGAACTATAAGTTCTTCTAATAATTCATTGTTATTAACTTCTAATACTTCTATAGGTTCATTATTCATAAAATTACACCTTCCTGTATATGATTATAACATAAATATTTATTTGTTAAAATAGAAAGTAGGTATATTTTGTTAATAGAAATCTTTGGATTAGTTTTTTCTATAATATTAGGTACATTAGGTCATTTTTTGTATGAATGGTCTAATTATAATAGTTTTTTTGGTTTTCTTTTTTCTAAAAATGAAAGTACTTGGGAACACATTAAACTTGGTATAACTCCTATATTATTGTGGACAATTATAGAGTTTTTTACATTCAAATTTAGTAATTTATTTTTTGCAAAGTTTATAAGTATTATCACTTTTATTATATCTATAATAATTTTATATTATGGATTTAAATTATTAGTTAAAAAAAATATCATATTTATAGATATTATGATATTTTACATTAGTTTAGCTATATCTTATATTGTTTCAATATATTTATTAAAATTTTATTATGGATTTATATTAAATTTAGTTGGTTTTATAGGATTATGTTTTATTATTTATTTATATAAAAAGTTTAATTCAAATACGCCAAACTGTTTTATATTTAAAGAACCTACTTAAATTTTTATTCGTTTATTTGTTCCTCCTAATACTTCATAACAATCATGTGTTATAAAAAATGCATTAGGATCAATATCCATAATTAAATTTTTGAATCTATAATATTCTCTACTAGAAACTATACACATTATAGTTTTTCTTTTTTTTCTATCTATTCCGCCTTTAGTTTCTAATAAACTATATCCTATATTAAAATCATTTAAGAGAAAGTCTTCTAAGTATTTTATATTTTTCGTTTTTATAATACATAATTTTGAATCACTATTACCAAGTATTATAAAGTCAACGATTACATTACACAGTAAAAGTGCAAAAATTCCATAAATACAAACCGGTATACCTAATATAAAGGCCGATGCTAATATTATACTTATGTTAATATAATTACTAGCTTGACCTACAGATGTTTTTTTTAATGTACAAATTATTTCATTAATAATATCACTTCCTCCAGTGTTATATCCTATTTTGTAAATTATTCCTAATGGAATACTATATATTATTATTGAAACAAGTACAGTAAATAAGTAACTATCAAAAGATATTTGAATATTTTTGGTCATAGGCTCTAAGATTGATACTACTATTGGATAAAATATAGCACATGCAGCATTTTTTTTAGTTGATTCTATTCCTAATAGAAAGTAATTAATTATTAAAAGTACTATGTTACTTAATAACAAGAATACTCCTGTACTTAAACCTGTAAGTTTATTTAATACGATGGCTATACCACCCATACCACCAGTTATTATGTTATTAGGAACAAAGAAGACATTATATATTAATGCAGTAATGATTACACATATTATATATATAAGTATTCTGATTACTTTATTTTTTTTCGCTATTTGTTTAGATATTTTTTCTTTTTTAAATAAATCTAGCAACCCCATATTATCACCTATTATAAGTTTAATTGATATTTATTTTTTTTTCAACAAAAAAACTCGCTAATGCGAGTTTATTAACAGTTATTATTCAATTATTTCTGAAACAGTTCCTGCTCCTACAGTACGTCCACCTTCACGAATTGAGAATTGTGTACCATTTTCTAGAGCAACTGTACTGATTAATTCAACAGTCATATCTACGTTATCTCCTGGCATAACCATTTCTACACCAGCAGGTAATTCAACAACTCCTGTAACGTCAGTAGTTCTGAAATAGAATTGAGGTCTGTAGTTTGAGAAGAATGGAGTGTGTCTTCCACCTTCTTCTTTGCTTAATACATAAACTGTAGCTTTGAATTTTTTGTGAGGTGTAACGCTTCCTGGTTTACATAAAACTTGTCCACGTTCAACTTGATCACGAGAAATACCACGTAGTAATACACCAGCGTTATCTCCAGCTTCAGCATAATCTAATGATTTTCTGAACATTTCAATTCCTGTAACAACAGTTTTTTGTGTATCTCTTAAACCAACGATTTCAACTTCGTCATTTAATTTTAATTGTCCTCTTTCAACACGTCCTGTAACAACAGTTCCACGTCCTGAAATTGTAAATACGTCTTCAACACTCATTAAGAATGGTTTTTCAGTATCTCTTACTGGATCTTCAATGTAACTATCAACTGAAGCCATTAAATCTCTAATAGCTTGTTCATGAGTTGCATCTCCTTCTAATGCTTTTAATGCAGATCCTTTTACGATTGGACATTCAGCATCAAATCCATATTCTCCTAATAATTCTCTGATTTCCATTTCTACTAATTCTAATAGTTCTGGATCATCAACTTGGTCAGTTTTGTTCATGAATACAACAATTTTAGGAACTCCAACTTGACGAGCAAGTAAGATATGTTCTCTAGTTTGTGGCATAGGACCATCTGCAGCAGAAACTACTAAGATAGCTCCGTCCATTTGTGCAGCACCAGTGATCATGTTTTTAACATAGTCAGCATGTCCTGGGCAGTCTACGTGAGCATAATGTCTAGATTCAGTTTCATACTCAACGTGAGCAGTATTAATTGTAATACCTCTTTCTCTTTCTTCTGGAGCACTGTCAATTTGACTATAATCCATGAAGTTTTTACTGAATAATTTTGAAATAGCAGCAGTTAATGTTGTTTTACCATGGTCAACGTGTCCGATAGTACCAATATTAACATGTGGCTTACTTCTGTCATATTTTTCTCTTGCCATAATTTTTTTCCTTCCTTTTTTTAATATAATTTATTACATTATATATTTTATCTAATTCTTGAAGATAATTCAAGTATTATTTTTAGTTAGCGCTGTTTTTCTTAATAATTTCTTCAGCGATTGATTTAGGTACTTCTTCATAATGATCTAATGTCATAACGAAAGTTCCTCTACCTTGTGAATTACTACGTAATGTAGTTGCATATCCGAACATTTCAGATAATGGAACCATTGCAGTAATTTGTAAAGCGTTTCCACGAGATTCTTGTCCCATTGGACGACCTCTACGGCTTGTTAAGTCTCCCATAACATTACCCATGTATTCATCAGGTACTACTACATCAACTTTCATGATTGGTTCTAATAGAACAGCTTTACATTTATTTTTAGCTTCTTTTAAAGCCATACTAGCAGCAATTTTGAATGCCATTTCTGATGAGTCAACATCATGGTATGATCCATCAAATAATGTTGCTTTAACGTCAACCATTGGATAACCAGCAAGGATTCCTCCAGCCATAGCTTCTTGTAATCCTTTATCTGTTACTGGAATATATTCACGAGGAACAACTCCACCAACGATTTCATCAACGAATTCATAACCTTTATCTTTATTAGGTTCAAATCTAACCCAAACATGTCCGTATTGTCCACGTCCACCTGATTGTTTAATATATTTACCTTCACATTCAGCTGCTTGAGTTATTGTTTCTCTATATGCAACTTGTGGTTTACCACTATTACACTCAACTGAGAATTCTCTTCTTAAACGGTCGATAATTACATCTAAGTGTAATTCTCCCATTCCAGATAATACTGTTTGTCCTGTTTCATGATCAGTTTTAACTCTTAAAGTTGGGTCTTCTTCAACTAGTTTTTGAATAGCTAAAGCCATTTTATCTTGATCATTTTTAGATTTTGGTTCAATTGCTATATCAATAACTGGGTCTGGGAATTCCATACCTTTCATGATACAAGGATTCTTTTCATCACATAATGTGTCTGCTGTAGTAGTATTTTTTAAACCTACTGCTGCAGCAATTTCTCCAGCGTATACTTCAGTAATTTCTTTTCTTTGGTTTGCATGCATTTGTAAGATACGTCCAATTCTTTCTTTAGTATCTTTTGTACTATTTAATACATATGATCCACTTTTTAAAACTCCTGAATATACACGGAAGAATGATAATCTTCCAACGAATGGGTCAGTCATTATTTTGAATGCTAATGCTGTAAATGGTTCTGAATCACTTGGATGACGTAATACGTCATTTCCTTCTTTATCAGTACACTCGATTGCTTCAACATCAGTTGGCGCTGGTAAATAATCTATTACAGCATCTAGTAAAGGTTTAATACCTTGATTACTTAATGCATCTGCACATAATACTGGGAAGAATTCAACGGATAATGTTGCTGTTCTTATAGCTTTTTTTAGCTCATCAACAGTAATTTCTTCACCTTCTAAATATTTCATCATTAATTCTTCATCGTAGTCAGCTACTGTTTCGATTAATAATGTTCTATATTCTTCTGCTTTATCTTTTAAATCTGCTGGTATTTCTATTTCTTCTTTATTTTCATGTTCACTGCCATCAAATTTATAAGCTTTCATTGTAACTAAGTCAACAATTCCACAGAATTCATTTTCTGCACCAATTGGTAATTCGATAGGTGCTGCTTTAGCTCCTAATCTATCAGCTATAGTTTTTAAGCTGTAGTAGAAGTCAGCTCCTATTTTACCCATTTTATTTGCACAAATCATTCTTGGAACTTTGTATTCATTTGCTTGTCTCCAAACTGTTTCAGTTTGAGGTTCTACACCTGCTTGAGCATCGATAAGTGCAACTGCACCATCTAGTACTCTTAAACTTCTTTGAACTTCAATTGTGAAGTCTACGTGTCCTGGAGTATCGATGATGTTCAGTCTATGACCATTCCAATGAGCTGTTGTTGCAGCTGAAGTAATTGTTATACCTCTTTCCTTTTCTTGTTCCATCCAGTCCATTTGAGATTCACCATCGTGAGTTTCTCCAATTTTATGAGTTATTCCTGTGTGGAATAAAATTCTTTCTGTAGTAGTTGTTTTACCAGCATCAATGTGAGCCATGATACCTAAGTTTCTTATTTTATCTATTGTAACGTCTCTTGCCATCTGGTCCTCCTACCATCTATAATGAGCAAATGCTTTATTTGCTTCTGCCATCTTGTGAGTATCTTCACGTTTTTTAACAGCACCACCAACACCGTTAGCAGCATCCATAATTTCATTAGCTAATTTGCTAGCCATTCCTCTACCACTTCTATTTTTAGAGTAGTTAACTAACCAACGTAATCCTAATGTTTGTCTTCTATCTGGTCTAACTTCCATTGGAACTTGATAGTTAGAACCACCTACACGACGAGATTTAACTTCTAGTAAAGGCATAATATTTTCCATAGCAGCATCAAATACTTCTACAGGATTTTTGCCTGTTTTTTCTTTTATCATATCAAATGCTTCATATATAATTTTTTCAGCAGTACCTTTTTTACCATCAAGCATAACTGCATTGATTAATTTTGTAACTATTTTAGAGTTATATATTGCATCTGGTAATACATCACGCTTTTCAGCACGTCTTTTACGCATATTTATCCTCCTTTATTTAATTCTTATTTTTTAGGTTTTTTAGTACCATATTTACTTCTACCTTGTTTTCTATCATTAACTCCTTGAGTGTCTAATGCACCACGAATTACATGATAACGAACACCGATTAAGTCTTTAACACGTCCTCCACGGATAAGTACAACACTGTGTTCTTGTAAGTTATGTCCTTCTCCAGGAATATATGTATCAACTTCTCTACCGTTTGATAATCTAACACGAGCATATTTTCTTAATGCTGAGTTTGGTTTTTTAGGAGTTTTAGTACCAACACGAGTACATACACCTCTCATTTGAGGATGGTCTGTATTAGTAACTTTTCTATCCTTACTATTGAAACCAACATTTAAAACTGGGCTCTTAGATTTTCTTTTTTTATCAGTTCTTTTTTTTCTAACTAATTGATTAATTGTAGGCATATATTTCTTTCCTTTCTACGTACACACATCCAGGTGTGTCATTGTGTCTATTAAAGATAAGTTCTACTAAAAAATAGAACTTATAATTAAACGCGTTATTAATATAACATTTATAAAAAAATATGTCAATAAAAATTATTGATTTTTGTAATTTTCAGTAGCGTATTCATTACATTTTATATAGGCTTTATATGTGTGCGAACCCATTTTACCAGTTACAATACCATAACCACTGCACTCATCATTATTAATTTTATTATTTATAGTTAAGCCAAAAGTAATTAAATCCTCTATTGTAACTTTGTGAGTCTTACCATTTGATGGTAATTTTGTTAGATTAGTATCTTGACCATAATATACTTTCATAGCATCTACTATGTCACCTTCTAAAGCTTTATATGGTTTTGTATGGTTTGAAATATTTATTCCTATAAAACTTAGTGCAGTTATTAGTATAACAATTAGTATAATCCATACTATAGTAATTTTTTTCATAACTAGATTCCTAACAATATTTGTAAATAGTGATTTGCTATTAAAACACAACTACTTAAAACACCTAAATACAATACAAATATTCTATATCCCCATCCATTATTATTTAATTTCATATCAATCCCTCTTCTTAATATTATATTAACACTTTTTTTAATAATGTCAAATAAAATAAAAAAACCAAATTTTTGGTTCTTTTATTAAACTAATTCGATTGTAGCTCCAGCTTCTTCTAATTTAGCTTTTAATTCGTTAGCTTCATCAGCAGAAACGTTTTCTTTAATGTTTCCACCTTTATCAGCTAAACCTTTAGCTTCAACTAATCCTAATCCTGTAATTTCTCTTATTACTTTGATTACAGCAATTTTTTGAGCTCCAGCATCTTTTAATACTACAGTCTTTTTAGCATCTGCAGCTGCTTCAGCTCCAGCTTGAGGTGCAGCAGCAACAGCTACAGCACTTGGATCTACTCCAAATTCTTCTTTCATTGCGTCAACTAATTCTTTAACTTCAAGAATAGTCATTTCTTTTAATCCATTAATGAATTCTTCTTTTGTAAATTTTGCCATTTAAATCATTTCCTTTCTTAATAATTAATTTTCTTCACCTAATTTTTCGGCATATAAATTAAGTCCAATAGATAGATTTTTTACGTGTTCTATCATACCACCTGCAAGCATAGTAAGTAATCCTTCCATAGATGGAATTGATGCATATTCATTAATTGTTTCAACACCAACAACGCTACCTTCAATAATTCCAGCTTCGATTGTTATGTTATCATGTTTTTTTGCAAAATCACTTAATACTTTGATTGGTTCAAGTAATTCTTTACCAAATACTATTGCATTAGCACCTTCAAGAGCTTTATCAAATTTAATATTTTTACTATCTAAAGCACGAGTTACTAAAGTATTTTTATAAATTTTTAATTCACTATCATTTTTTCTAAGTTCAGTTCTTAATTCACTAATATCTGCAACAGTTGTTCCTTGATACTTAAAAACAATAACACTTTTTGAATTATCAAATTTATTTACTATTTCATCAACAGTATTTTGTTTTGCTTGAATAATTTTTGCACTTGCCATTTATATCCTCCTTTAATATTTATAAAAAAACTTTCCGATAAAGGAAAGTATAAAGATTCTTTATATTCTTTCCCTCGGTAGGATTATTAAGATTTTCATCCCCTACTGTCTTCGGCAAAAAAGTTTTTTTAACGATTTTTATTATAATATATTATATACTACTTGTCAAATGAATTTTTATCAACTTTAATACCAGGCCCCATTGTAGTAGTTACTGATATATTTTGGATATATGTTCCTTTAACAGCAGCTGGTTTAGCTTTAACTATTGTATTGTATAAATAATTAAAGTTTTCTTTTAATGCATTGTTTTCAAATGATACTTTTCCGATAACTGAATGAACGTTTCCATATGAATCTGCTCTATATTCAATCATACCTTTTTTAACATCTTCAACAACTTTTTCTGGAGTCATTGTAACTGTTCCAGTTTTAGGGTTTGGCATTAAACCTTTTGGTCCTAGTATTTTACCAATTTTACCTAAATGTGGCATCATTTCTGGAGTAGCAATGATTGTATCGAAATCAAACCAGTTTTCTTTTTGAATTTTTTCGATTAAATCTAAATCTCCAACATAATCAGCTCCAGCAGTCTTTGCTGCTTCAGCTTGAGCTCCTTTAGCTAAAACTAATATTTTTTTAGTTTTACCAGTTCCATTAGGTAATACTAATGAACCACGTAATTGTTGATCAGCTTTTTTAGTATCTAAGTTTAGTTTGAATGCAACTTCAACAGTACTATCAAATTTAGTAGTTGATGTTGATTTAACTAATTCTATTGCTTCATCTAAAGTATATAATTTGTTTTTTTCTACTTTGCTAGAAGCTTCCACATATTTTTTTCCAAATTTTTTCATTCTATTTCCCTCCAATCGTGGTAGATTTGCGGATATTTTTTTATTTATTTAATTATTCTTCAGTTTCGCTTTTTTCGTTAATTACTTCAACTTCAGTATTGCTATTCATTTCTGCTTCTTTTGCTGCTTCTTTTGCTTCTTTCTTAGCAGCTTCTATTTCAGCTGCTTGAGCTTCAGCACCTTGTTCAGCTAATTCAGCATCATTTAAACCTTCAACAGCAACACCCATGTTTCTAGCTGTACCTTCAATAATCTTCATAGCAGCTTCAACATCATAAGCATTTAAGTCTGGTAACTTAGTTTCTGCAATATTTTTAAGTTCATCCTTAGAAATAGTTGCAACAACTTCGTTAGCTCCTTTTTTACTTCCTGAATTGATTTTAGCAGCTTTCTTAATTAAAAATGCAGCTGGTGGTGTTTTCAATACAAAATCAAATGTTCTGTCATCAAATATTGAAATTTCAACAGGAACTATATCTCCCATTTTATCTCTAGATGCATCATTAAATCTTGTACAGAATTCTTGTAAATTGATTCCAGCAGGTCCTAAAACTGTTCCAACAGGTGGAGCAGGTGTAGCTTTTCCAGCAGGAATTTGTAATTTAATTTTCTTTACGACTTCTTTTGCCACGAAAAACACATCCTTTCATATTTTCGCTG
>SVAK01000014.1 GCA_015059445.1 Bacillota bacterium
TGCAAGTACTCAATTAACATCATATTCGTCGTGTGCGTCAAATAACTGGTTATCAGGAAATAGCGAATGGTTAATTAGTAATATAGATTATGCCGAAGGAGAAGAATGGTCAATGCAGTTTACAGTTATTAGTGTAAATGAAGAAGGAAATATAATAAAAATCTATTCCGGTGATAGTGAACCATATAGACCAGTAGTATATTTGAAATCTGATGTGAAACTCATTGGTGGTAGCGGAGCTATTGGTAATCCGTATAAAATAAGTTTATAAACTTTATGAAAGCTAATTATATTAGCTTTTTTATTTACACTAAAAAATTACTAGTTTTCACTAGTAATCTTAAATTCTTGGTATATAGATTTGTTAAAATTATGTTCTTCTATTTTTACATTACCTGAATCAGCTTCAAGCATTTCTTCTGTAGTAACTAGAAAGTATTTATGATATAAGTAATCTTTTCCGTCGGAGCTTACTGGATCATCCCAGGTAAGATCTAAATGTAGCCAAGTATCATCTATTTTTAAGGCATTCCATATGTGGCCATTCGATTCGTAACTTATTTCATCTGAAGTAGTAGCAACTTTATAATTTTGGTAATTTAGTTTGGATAAGATAATTGCCATTAAATCAGCATAACCATTACAAGTTGCATATCCTTCAATTGCTGGTCCAAAAGCATTGAAAGATTTATATTCGCTTTCGCCATTATCATTTCTTGCAATGTCATATTTTGTATTATTTATTATATAATCATGAATTCGTTTTAAATTTTCAAAATCATCATCTTTTTCTTTGTATAAGTTTTTAATTACATTGTCTACATAATCATTAATTTCTTTTATTTCAGCTTCTTCGTATAGATAAACTATATTAATAGTGATTTCTCCAGATTCAGTAATTGATGTTTGTAAAGTATCAAAACTATTGTAAGGGTGAACAAAGTTATTGATATGCGTTAGATTTAGTTCATCTTTGGAAAGTTTTGCGGCATCTTTAATACAATCAGTATATTCAGAAGGGCAATAAAAAGTGAATTCTTCCCATCCCTGATTAATAACACTATAAAGAATATCTATTAAATCGTCGTATGAGTAAGGAGTATAATCTTTACTATTTTTTACAAACAAGAAATCATAGTCTTTTGTATAATCATTGCCCTTTGCAATAGTAAGAACACTATTACTGGATATTGTTTTTGCTAAAAAGTCTGTTATATCATTAATATTTACTAATATTAATATAATCACCGAATAACACAACAATGGAATTATATACTTTCTCATATCACATCACCCCTTAATTTTAGCAAAAAAAAATAAAGTAGTAAACTGACTACTTCATATTTTTGATTTTAGTATTTAATCTTTGTTTTTCGCGATCAACTTTATTTTCCTTAATTAATCCTTTTTGTAAAGCTTTATCGATGTTTTTTTGGAAATCTTTAAAAACTTTATTAGCTTCTTCTACATTACCATTAGCAATAGCTTTTTCACAAGATTTAATTAAGTTTTTAACTCTAGCTTTTAGTTCATGATTTTCTTCTGTTTTTTTTGCAATAACTTTAACAGCTTTTTTAGAACTTTTGATATTTGGCATACAATCCCTCCTTAAAAATTCATATTAATTTTATCAAAAAATATTATAATGTGCAAGTAATTAAATGTTTTTTAGATAAAAGCATTGAATAAAAAAGGAAATGGCGTGAAAAACTACTATATATAGTTATATTATTGTGAGTGTCATTGATCTTTTAATATAATTTGTTGAATATGCTACATAAACAGACATAATATTTAAGTTGGTTTTTTTATAATATATATGGTGAATAATATGGGGAGATTTAAAGGTAAAAAAAAATTAAATAATATTATAATATATATAGGATTATTTTTATTAAGTATCGCTTTTACTATAAAGTATTTATACCAAGAAAATTTGATTAACAACAATACTATTATAGATGTTTTAATAAATGACAGTTTTGGCAGTTATAAAAATGATATAAGTGATGTGGATTTTTTAATTAAATATGTTTTAAACATTGAACTAAAAAATGATAGTGTTGTAAATAAAGATGAAAGTAGTAAAGTAGAATTAGAGATACCTAAAAAGGAAGAAGAAATAAGCATTGGTGAACCGATTGTTTATATTTACAATACGCACCAAGAAGAAAAATATCAAAGTGCTTATTTAGGAGAATACAATATTGCTTCAACTGTTTTAACTGCTAGCAAAATATTAAAAGAATATTTAGAAGATTTAGGTATTGGGGTAATAGTAGAAGAAGATAATGTGACTGAAAAATTACATAGTTTAAATTGGAAATACGGGTATAGTTATAAAGTGTCTAGAATGTTTATGGAAGCAGCTTATGAAAAAAATCCTAGTTTAAGATATTTTATAGATTTGCATAGAGATTCTAGCAAATACGAAAAAACATCTACAGAAGTAGATGGGGAAAAATATGCAAAACTTCTTTTTGTTGTTGGTTTAGATCACGATAATTATGAACCAAATTTAACACTAGCCGAAGATTTAAAAGAAAGAATAAAAAAATATAATGAAAATTTATTCAGAGGAATTATGAAGAAAAGCGGAAAAGGAGTAAATGGAATATATAATCAAGATTTTAATGAAAATACTATGCTAATTGAAGTAGGAGGTCAATATAATAATATTAGTGAAGTTAATAATACTTTAAAAGTATTAGCTAATATTTTAGCGGAACATATAAAGGTAGACATGACTAATGAAAAAGAAAAAGGGTAATATATTTTTAAAAATATTGGGAGGTTTATTTATTGTTTATGTAGCGTTATTTATTGCGAACATGAGTGGTTATTATGAAAGTAAGATTAGAGATCAAGTTATTGTTACTGAAGAGCGGATTAAACAATTTGAGGAAAAAGTGCAAAATGGCGAAGAGGTTGATATAACTAGTTTTTTAAATAACGAAAGAGAAGATTATAGTAGCAAGATGTCGTTGCTTGGAGATAATCTAACTAGTAGTTTAGAAAATTTTGTTTCGGGTGGTATGGATATTGTTGGTAAGGTTTTAAAGTCTCTCTTTTAAAAATGGATGATATATTGTATAATTATAAATAGAAAGTAGCGGTGGATAAAATGAAAGTTTTGTGTATTGGAGAGTCACTTTTAGAAATTACTTGTCCGGTAAATGATGCTATTGGAGAAGGTAAAAAACTGAGATTAGAAGAAAAATTTGAATGTGGTTCGGGGCACGCAGGGAATGTTGCTTATTTATTAGGAAAATGGGGAGTAGAAACTTATATTGCTAGTATGATGGGTGGAGATGATGCTGCGGATAAAATCAAAAAGGAATTTGAAACTATAGGGGTAAAAACAGATTATGTTGAAACAAGTTATGATAAATCCACTGGCCAAAAGCTTGTTCTTATCAATAAAACTAGTAAAGAAAAAACAATATTGGATATTATTAGTAATGCTAATCTAAAAAAATATTCTTTTAGTATAGAACCTGATTTGATTATAACTGATGGAAATGATTTTAACGCTACAGTCTCAGCATGTGATAAATATTCCACTGCTAAAAGCTTTTTGCTAGCTTCTAGAACTAATAATGAAATATTAGAATTATGTAAATATGTTAATTATATCATTTTTAATAAAGATACTAGTGAACAAATTACCAGTATGAAAATAGATTTTAACGATAGCAGTTCATTAGTAAATATTTATAATAGATTAAAACAAAAATATAACAATGCTGAAATTATTATTACTTTAGGAGAAAGAGGTTGTGTTTATTCGATTAATTCTCAAGTGAAAATTATGCCAACTGTTAGAACTGAAGTCGTAGATACTAATGGTGCGGGTGATGTTTTTGCAGGCTCTTTTGCTTATGGTATTGGTAGAGATTTTGGTTTGGAAAAAGCTATTGCTTATGCCACAATAGCAGCGTCATTTAGTACTACTAAAATGACTTCAAGAATGAGTATTCCGACTATAACTGAAGTATCTACATATTATGATAATAAATTTGGCGCTATAAATAATCCAAACAATCAAAATTCAGAAACTAATACAAATAATTTGAATTCTACTAATATGAATACTACTGAAGAAAGTTCCGCTCAAAATAACAATGTTAACACACAAAACGCCTAGATTGGATTTACATGGTGAAGAAAAAGCATTAGTGTATGCTTTAGTAACGGAATTTATTAATGATAATTATAAAATGAGAAATAAAGAAATAGTAGTAATTCATGGAAAAAGTACCAATATTTTGACTAAAGAGGTTCACGATGTATTAAAAGAAAATAAGTTAGTAGAGAAATTTAGTTTAAATAACTGGAATGTTGGTGAAACCATAATATATCTAAAATAAGTATAAAGTTTTGTCAAAATTGTTTACATCAAATTATAACAAAAGCAATATAAAAATGCCAACTTATTTATTCATATATACAAATAGTTGACATTTTTTGAAATGTGTGCTATACTTATATCGTAATTAGGGGGTATGGCAAATGAAAGGATACGTTTTAGATTACGTTAATGAAAATGAATTTAAGAAGTTAGAAAGAGCTTTAAAAAAGTATAATATGTTAGCTTTTAAAAAGTTAAACTTTGAATTTTATCCAGCGTTAAGAAATGGTAAGTTCTTAGGCGAAAAAGTAAATTCAAATAAAAAGAATGGAACAGAAACTTATGAATTAAGATTACCAAGTGATAAAATGTTTACACAAATTCATGGCGAAGTTAAATTAATTTATACCGTTCACAAAGAAGAAGAGGTTGTAATGTTAGAAGAAATTACACCGGCGAAAATCTTGTTAGAGGGACATATGTCAGAATTAACTACATATAAAGGTATAATGATATCTAAAGCAAATGCTTCAAAAGATATGTTCAAAATAGATTTATTAAATATGTTACAAGATAAGCAATAATTTGCTTATCTTGTTTTTATAATAGATAAAACTTTTTCAAGTAATGCTTGAAACTTAAAAATAAATATAGTATAATGAAAAAGCAATGGACCTCTAGCTCAGTTGGTTAGAGCATCCGGCTCATAACCGGGCGGTCGTAGGTTCGAGTCCTACGAGGTCCACCATTTTTTATTTGCAGGTATGGCGGAATTGGTAGACGCGCTAGACTTAGGATCTAGTGGATTAATCCGTGGGGGTTCAAGTCCCTTTACCTGCACCATAAGAATTTGATACGAACACCACAAAGGTTCGTTTTTTTCATATAAATATGGTCATATTATAAATAGTGAGGAATTTATGGATAAAGAAAAAATAAAGGATTATCAGTTTGCTGAATTAAAAGATATGTATGTAGATAAATATTTATTATGGAGAAAGGTGACGTTTTCTGATATAATGAATTTTGATCCAAATAACTATACTTTTTTTACGTATTCTATTAGTGTTAGAACAACACAAAGTGAATTTTATGCTGGGCTTAAGAAAAATGGTAATGCATATTCACCAAGTGATGATTATTTAGATATTGCATTTAATCCATTTGATATGAAAAAGAAAAAAAGACTTAGTGTTGCTTTGACAACTTCGGTAGATAATTATACATATGGAAGAATTGGTTATATAGTTAGTGCACCGGTCGAAAATATTTTATATGTTGGGCAAGCTCCTTTTGATAAAACCAATGAAGAATTAAGGCGAACTCCATTAAAAACACCACAAGAAGCTAAGAGTGATATGTTTCGTGAAATTGTATTAGAGGGAAGTACTATGTATGGAATTGTTAGACCTGTAGCTATTTTTTTAAATCTTAGTGATGCCACGGAGGAAGAGGTAGTGAAAACTATGTTTTTGTTAGAGCAAATTAAAAAGTCTACTGGTGGGGTATTCCCTGTTTTGGATTTGTCGGATAGAAATTACACCCTAAAAAGTAATTTTAGTAAAACACTTTAATATAGTAGTGAATTAAGGTTAAAAGAAGAATTACAAGCTATAAAAAAACGGGTTCCGTTAAAAGACTGGCCTAAATATTATAGATAAATTAAAAAAATTAGCATAGGTGATATAAATGTTAGAAAAGTCTGAATTAAGTTTTATTGACATATCAGAAATTGAATTAAATAATGTTTTTTTACATTATACAAATATAAATAATTTAACAAGTATTGCACAAAAAGGGCTAGTGCCTAAAATTGGTAAAAATTCTAAAGTGTTAGAAAAAACTAAAAAGATATTTTTTTCTGTTGGTGATAAAGGCGCTTTAGTTATAATGGATTCTTGGTTAAAATGGTTAGTGGGAAAACCGATTAATAATACTGTTTATTATATAGGAGCGTTTCTTTTAAAAGTACCATTTTTCCCAAAATTCATTCATAAATTAATTGTGAAAGTAAATAAAAATAAATGGAAATATAAATGGTCTTACAAAAAATTAAAAAGCATTTTAGATAATAGTGTTTATTTGATTTTAAATTTAGAGGAAACAATAGATTTTGATTTTAATGATGTTGATGAAATAAAATTTTCGAAATATCCCAGATGGTTTATTAAAGATTTTTATTCTAATAATAGTGATGTTACAGATGCCAAGATGGAATATTGGAATATGCATACCTTTTCAAATAAAATAGTAGACCCACAAAAAATTTATTTGTTAAAAATGGATAATGAAATAAATGCTGGGCAAATCTTAAAATATTTAATTGAAAATAATTTTGAATATGTGAAGCAAAATTGCAAATTACTAAATAAATACTACGAATATATTTATTTGAAAAAATAATAAACATAATTATATAGGAGGTATTATGGAAAAAGTTAAAGAATTTAAACAATTTGGAGCATATGGGCTAATCTTAGAAGATAATCAAATACTTTTAATAAAAAAAGTAAGCGGACCTTATGATGGTAAATTAGATTTGCCAGGAGGAACTATAGAGTTTGGCGAAACTCCCGAAGTGGCACTTAAAAGAGAATTATTAGAAGAAGTTGGAATTGAAATTAAAGATTATGACCTTTATGATGCTAATTCAGTTACTTTTGATTGGGAATATAATAATATGTTAATAAAAGTTCATCATATGGGAATATTTTATTTAATCAATAATTATGCAAATGAAATTAAAAAAGATATTGAAATAGATGAGCAAAATGATGACTCTCTAGGAGCAGAATTTTATGATATTGATAAACTTAATAAAAATGAATTATCTAAAATAGTTATTTTAATGTTAGAAAAATTAGGTTATAGATTAAAATAATGATTAGTATTTAAAAAAATAAACATACTATAATTAGGTGATTTTATGAAAAATTATAGTATATGGTTAGAGGGAATAGCTAAAGATAAATATCCTACATTAGATAAAGACATAGAAACGGATATTTTAATTATCGGTGGGGGAATAACCGGGATTAGCACAGCTTATCATTTAAGAAAAAGTAAATTAAAAATTTGCGTAGTTGATAGAGGAAAAGTTGGCTTGGGGATAAGTTCTAAAACGACTGGAAAACTTACTTATTTACAAGATTTAATTTATACCAAGCTTTCCAAACAACATTCTTGCAATAGTTTAAAAGAATATTTAAATTCCCAAAAAGATGCGATTAAGCTAGTGGAAAGCATTATTAAAAAACATGGGATTGATTGTGATTATACAAAACAAAAATCCTATTTATTTGCTAGTTCAGTGGAAGAAATTAATAAAGTTAAACATGAACAAGAATTACTTCAATATTTAAAAGTAAAAGTTCAAGAAGAAAAAATTCCCTTAAATTTAGATAGTAATTATAGTATAAGTGTAAGTGATACAGCTTATTTTCATCCAATTAAATATATAAATTCTTTAGCTAAGATTTGTTCTCAAGATGGAATTGAAATTTATGAGAATAGTAAAATAACTAATATAGAAAAAGATAAAGATATATATGTTTGTACCTCCGGCAAAAATACTATTACTTGTAAAAAAGTTATTTTAGCTTGCCATTACCCTTTTTTTGTATTTCCGTTCGTTTTTCCATTGAAAGGACATTTAGAAAGATCTTATATAAGTGCATCAAAAGTATTAGAAAATAAAACTATATCTGGAATAAATGTCTCTAAAAATACTAAATCTTTTAGATATCACAATGATAAATTAAATAATTATTTAATTTATTTAAGCGGTTCACATAGTTTGGCATTTAAATACAATGCTAAAGAAAATTTTAGCAAATTAGTCGATGAAGTATATGGTTTAAAAATTAAGCCAGAATTTATATGGTCAAACATTGATATTATTACAAATGACTATTTGCCTTATATTGGGTTAATTGAAGATAATTTGTATATAGGTACAGGGTATAATACTTGGGGAATGACTAATGGAAGTATAGCAGGAAAAATTTTAAGTGATTTAGTGTTAGGAAAAGAAAATAAATATGTTAAGTTATTTGATCCTAAAAGAGGAAGCTCTAGTGTTTCTAGTATTATAGAGGATGTTTTTAGCAGTGCCAAACCTTTTTTGTCAAATAAAATTATAAAAAATAAGACATTTTATTCTGATAAGGTAATTTTCGCAAAAAAAGATGGTAAAAATATAGCGATATATATAGATAATGACGGTAAAAAACATATTGTTTATAACAAATGTCCTCACTTGAAATGTAGTTTAATTTTTAATGAGGTAGAGAAAACTTGGGATTGTCCTTGTCATGCTTCAAGATTTGATTTAGACGGTAATGTGATTGAAGGGCCTAGTTGTTATAATATTTCTTATAACAAAGAAATCTAGTATTTAGTTATATTAATATTATAATGCTTGCAGCAGAGGAGGAAATATTAAATGGTTTGATTTCTATAATTATTGATGCTCTCAATACAACTTATTTGGAAATAGTTGAAAAAATTGAAGCGTTAAAAAAATAGGAATTATTTATCTTAATAACGAGAGATATGAAAAAATTCATTAGCCAGAATTATTAAGTTGTTTAGAGTTAAAAAAATGTCTCAGATGCCTCCTAATTTTGCTCATTTAGACGAATATTTTTATGGGGATATCAAAAGAGTTAGAAAGTGGCTAAATAAATTAAGGACCAAAAAACGGAGAATAATCTCCGTTTTTTTCGTAACTTTAGATTATACCAATATCAATATTTGGTGAATTGGAGTCATAATCTGCATAAATAGCAATAGCTCCTGCTACTAGGAATAAAATATTTGCTATTAGCCTTTCAAACGCCACTTTAATATCTTTGTTATTACTATTTCTTTTTAAATATTCTAAATTATCAAATGATATTAATGTAAAATATAAATATATAAAGAAAGCAACAATCAAAATTGTTGTAGTTATTTTTTGACCATATTTTTGACTAGTTTTATTTTGTGTTAATAAAAAATTTTCTTCAAAACGATTAGCTACTAAAGCAAATATTACGATAAAAAAATAAATTAGCCAAATAAAATCTTCCTGCTTTAATTGTTTTAGTTGTCTGCTAAATCTATCCATATTAAAATTTTATGTTATAAGACAAAAAAAGAATTAAAAAGATATAATCTTTTGCTAATTAATTTATTTATTTTTCTTTGTTAAATAATTATTTAATTTGTTAATTTTCACTTTAAAGCTCGCGATAATAAAAGTAATGGATGCAATTGTTAAAATAATGCCACTTACGATATCCCACTTGCTTGTAGGACTAATAAATAAGTAAATGCTAAATAGAATACCAATAATACCAATAAGTAGTAATCGATTTAGTCTATTTTTGATATTTTTTCCAAAATCAGTATTGTAAAAATCTTGTTTTAATTTAGTTTTTTCTGCTTTAGTTAGAGAATAGTACTTTAATCTTAACATATAATCACCTAAATAAATATTATCATTTATTTAAATTTGTTGCAATAAGCAAGACTTTTAAGATATAATTGTTTTGGTGATTATATGTTACTTTATTTAGATGAACTTAGTACTAAAGATAGTATTGAATTTATTTTTAATGTAGTAAAAGATAGTGATTTAGATGTTAGGATTAATGAATTAAAGAATGCGCTTGTTAAAGGAAGAATATATTTAAATAGTCTATCAGAAATAATGTTAGAATGTTATTTTTCTGGGACGATGTTAATTGAAGATTCTATAACACTTAATTCTGTACCATATAATTTTAATATTGAGATAGAGGAAAATCTTGATGAAATTAAAGAAAATTATATAGATTGTTATGAAAAAGGTAAAAATACACTTGATTTAAAAACAATTTTATGGCAAAATATTGTATTGGAAGTTCCCATTAGTTATACAGAAGTTTTAGATGCAGAACTCAAGGGAAATGGTTGGGAATTAGTGAATGAAAATAAAAAAGTTGACGAAATTGACCCGCGACTAAAAAAGTTAGAAGATTTATTGAAAGGTGATGATTAGTTATGGCAGTTCCTTTTAGAAGAACAAGTAAAACAAAAAAAAGAATGAGAAGAACTCATTTAAAAAAAGAAGCTCCTACAATTACTACTTGTAAAAAATGTGGTGCAGCTTTAAAACCTCATAGAGCTTGTACAAAATGTGGAAACTATAAAAATGAAAAAGTTTTAGAAGTTCAAGAAGAAAAATAAATTTAATAATTTGAATGGTTGTACCATTCTTTTTTTGTTATTTATATTTAAAAAAATCACCTGTATCTTATGCAATATATTCAAATACAAACATGGAATGTCGGAGACTTATTCAAATGGCCAATTCATAAGATGCTGATATGAAATTATGTTGAATCTTGTAACAGGTATTGTTGATTCTTGGCAAACTATAAATTTATCTGGTTGGAATGTTTTGAAAGTTACATCTAGTTAAGATTTTAATATAGGTGCGGCTGACAAAGTTGTTGCTTCACCTTTTGGCACATAAGTTTAGTCAAGTGATTGTAAACAAATTAAATAGAAGTAAATAATTTTGGGAAATTATTTACTTTTTTTAATGCTTATAGTAAAATAGTGGTAGACAGTGGATGAATGTGGCAGAAAGTGGGTGATATAAATGTTTATGGGTGAATATCATCACAATATTGATGAAAAAGGTAGAATAGTTATTCCGGGTAAATTTAGAGATGAGTCTAAAGGTAAATTCATTATTACTAGGGGCCTTGAAAAATGTCTTTATTTATATACTATGGAAGAGTGGGAAAAGATAGTTAATAAACTAAACAAATTACCATTTACCAAAAAAGATGCTCGTACATTTATAAGAAGCTTTTTTGCTGGTGCCACTGCGTGCGAATTCGATCGAAATGGTCGAATCAATATTACCTCCCCGTTGGTTAGCTACGCCGGTTTAACTAAAGAATGTGTTATTATCGGCGTAAATGACCGCGTAGAAATATGGGATGAAAAATTATATTGTGAATTCTTAGATGAAAATGCTTCTAAATTAGAAGAAATTGCTGAAAATCTATTTGAGGTATCTAATGAAACATTATAGTGTAATGTGTAAGGAAATAATTGAATCATTAAATATTGTTCCAAATGGTATTTATGTAGACGCAACCTTAGGATATGCCGGAATGAGCAGTAAAATTTTAGAAAAATTAAATGGCGACGGATTGCTTATTGGTATTGATCAAGATAGAGAAGCTAGAGAATATTCTAATGAGGCATTAAAAAAAATTAGTGATAATTACAAAATAATTGATGCTAATTTTGTGGATTTAAAAGAAAAATTAGAAGAACTAGGCATCAAAGAAATTAATGGAATAATATTTGATTTGGGATTTTCATCGCCCCAAATTGATGATGGAAATCGCGGATTTAGTTTTATGAAAGATGCACCTTTAGATATGAGAATGAATTTAGATAGCAAGTTAACTGCTAAAGAAGTAGTTAATAACTATAAAGAAGAAGATTTAGTGAAGTGTTTCTTCCAATATGGCGAAGAAAAATTATCTAGAGGAATTGCTAAGAATATTACTGAGGCAAGAAAAAATAAAGAAATAGAAACAACTTTAGAATTGGTAGAGATAATTAAGAAAGCAGTTGGTGCAAATTATTTTTATAAAAATCATCCAGAAAGAAAAATATTTCAAGCTTTGAGAATCATTGTTAATAATGAATTAGAAGTGCTAGAAAAAGTTCTTCCCGATGCCATTGAATTGTTGAAAAAGGGCGGTCGAATGAGTGTTATAACATTTCATTCTTTGGAAGATAGAATTGTTAAAAATATATTCAAAGAAAATAGTGAAGTTAATGTGATATTCAAAGGGTTACCTGATATTCCTAAAGAATATCAAGCAAAAATCAAATTGGTAAATAAGAAACCAATTGAAGCTTCAAAAGAAGAAATAGAAGAAAATAGCCGTAGCCATAGTGCTAAATTAAGAATAGTGGAAAGGATATAGAAATGAAAAAGAAACATAAAAAATTAAAACTATTAAAAGGAGAAAAATTTATGTATTTATTATTAGTTTTTTTAATTATTTCTATACCTACAGTTAATGTTTTTAGTAAAGCATTACTTTCCGAAACAAATATAAAAAATGAAAAATTAAAGAGTAAAATAGAAAAACAAGAAAGTACTAACGAAAGTTTAGAAATGCAAATAAATGAATTAGTTAGTATGGAAAATATTCAAAAAATAGCAGATCAGTATGGTTTGTCTTATATTAGTGATAATATTGTTAATATAGCTGAATAGAAGGTGTAAATATGCAAAGAAAAGTTACAGTAAAAGTGCCTAAAGTCATTATTTTTATTGTGGCTTTTCTTTTTGGTGTTATTATCGCTAGACTTACATATGTATCTCTAAGTAATAATATAGATGGGATTAACTTGCGCGAGTTTGCAGAAAATCGAAATACTAAAAGTGAAATTATATATGCAAAAAGAGGAAATATATATGATAATAAGGGCAATGTATTAGCATCAACCGCTAATACATATACTATAGTAGCTTATTTAGAAGAAAGTAGAACTACTAATCCAAATAAGCCAGAGCATGTAGTGGATAAAGAAAGAACGGCTAAAGCACTTAACGAAGTGTTAGGTATTGATTATGATTATGGTTTAAAAAGATTAAATGAAGATGCTTATGAGGTTTTATTTGGTCCAAAAGGGAATGACGTTAGTGAATCAGAAAAAAAACAATTAGAACTATTGGATTTACCAGGGATAGATTTTAGAAGCACAATTAAAAGAACTTATAGTATGGGTTCTTTCGCATCATATATTATTGGATATGCTAAGACAAATGAAGATGGAGATATAAAAGGCGAGTTAGGGATAGAATCATATTTTGATGAAGAATTATCTGGGATTGATGGAAAAACAACTTATCAAACAGATGCTTATGGATATACTTTGCCTAGCGCTGAAGTTATAACAGAAAGTGCTGTTGATGGTAATGATATTTATTTAACTATTGATAGAAGAATTCAAATGTTTGCTGAGGATTTAACTAAAAATTTAGCCGATAATTATGAAATGGATTGGATGATATTTTCAGTAATGGATGCAAAAACTGGGGCCATAGTAGCATCTTCTACTTCTCCTAACTTTGATCCAAATAAATTAAATATTATTTCATATATGAATCCTCTAGTTAGTTATGCATATGAGCCTGGAAGTACAATGAAAATATTTTCTTTTGCTTCTAGTATAGAAGAGGGGAAATATGATGGTGATGCGTATTTTCAATCTGGAAAAGTTCAAGTAGATTCAAAAGTTGTTATAAGCGACTTTAATAAACAAGGTTGGGGTGAAATCAAATATGATACTGGTTTTGCTTATTCATCAAATGTGGCGGCAACTAATTTAGCTTTGGAGTTAGGTGTTGATAATTTAACGAAATATTATAAAAATTTAGGTTTTAGTAAAAAGACTGGAATAGAGTTAGCAAATGAGGTAAATGGCAAAATCAGTTTTCAATATAAAAGTGAGTTAGCTACAGCTTCATTTGGTCAAGGAATCACAGTCACTCCGATTCAAATGTTGCAAGCATTAACGGCTCTTACTAATGATGGTACTGTATTAAAACCATATATAGTTGATAAGATTGTTAATGCTGATGGTGAAGTTATATATGATGGTAAAAGAACAGAAGTTGCCAAAGTGTATAGTAAAGAAACCATGGATTACATCAAAAATTTAATGCATGATGTAGTGTACGATGGTTTATCTAAGAATTGGCAACCAAGTAAAACAACGATGATTGGTAAAACTGGTACAGCCCAAATTGCCTCTTCCAATGGGGGATACCTAGATGGTGCATATGATTATATAAGAAGTTTTGCTGGTGTTTTTCCTGAAGATGATCCGCAATACATAGTCTATATCGCAGCAAAACAAATTAAATCAGCAGATGCTAAACCTCTTGCAAAGGAACTTACCAAAGTTGTCGATGATATAGTTTCTTATATTGGAATTGAACAAAGTGATAATGAAATTGAAGAAAAAATAATTAATTTAAATAATTATATTAGTACAGAAATTGTAGCCACAGTTGAAGAATTAAAAGAGAAAAAAATTAATGTTTATGTACTTGGCACTGGTAAATATGTTATAAATCAATATCCCTTAAAAAAAAGTAAAGTTCAAGAAAATGGAAAAGTGTTCTTAGTTAGTAATAATACAGATTTTGTAATGGAAGATCTTACTGGATGGAGTTTAAGTGAAGTAATGACTTATACAAATTTATTAGGAATTGATTTAATTACTAATGGTTATGGATATGTAAATAATCAAAATATAGTAGCAGGGACCAAAATAACAGATACGATGAGTTTAACAATAACTTTAAATGAAAAAAATACAATTCCGCAATAGAATTGTATTTTTTTTGTCAAACAATGTCTTTCCTTGACAAGAAGTGTAAAGTTAAATAAAATCTTTATGATATATTTTAAGTAAGAAAGGTATGGGAAGATGAAATGAAAAAATTCAAATTATTTGTATTTGCAATAATTTTGTTCCTATTTTTATGAATAGTTAATGTTAAAGCAAAAGAAGCTAAAATTGGTGATGTTTCTTATGATACACTAATTGAAGCAATCAACAATGTTAAAACAAATGATGAAATAGTTCTACTTGATAATGTAGATTTAACGTCTGTATTTCCAAGTGGATCTGGACTTTATGTTGAACTTCCGGATGGCATTACAGTAGATTTAAATGGGTTTTCTATTACATCTAATAGTAATTCAATTAAATATGCTGGGAATGATTTTACAGAGTCTCCTTCTGCATTTTCATTAATAGTGATATTGTTTATTTTGATATTACATTATCAGTTAAAAATGCTTTGACAAACGAAGAAATTACGACATTAACTGATTTAACTAAAACAATTGAATTGAAGGTTAAACTACCTGAGTTAGAAGAAGTTAAAGAAGGATATGTTAGAAAATATTACATTGTGAGAGAACATGATGGTAAAGTAACAGTTATTAAAGATGTTAAATTATCTGACGATGGAAAACATTTAGTGTTTGAATCAAGTGAATTTTCAGCTTATGCAATTGCCTATAATGACGTAGTAGATACAACAGATATTCCATCTGTCCTAAAAACTGGAGGTAACATTATTATGCTTGTTACTTTAGGATTTGTAAGCATTGCTGCAATTGGTATTGCATTTAATAATTAAAAAAAACGTGCAGTTAGATAAATAAATCTTAAAACAAATAATTTATAAGAAAAAAACATATTATTTTAATGGTGAATAATATGTTTTTTAATGACATTCATACAAGAATTCGTTTTGTAATATTAGTAATGGCTATTATACTTGTTTTAGTAATTGGAAAGGTTTTTTATATTCAAGTAATATCTTATAATAAATTATCAAGCATTACTGAAGATTTGTGGAGTAGAAAAATGACTATTAATGCTCCTAGAGGAGATATAGTTGATAGAAATGGTAATATACTTGCGACTAGTATAGTTACAACTACTATATATGTAGTACCAAACCAAATACAAGATAAAGAAAAAGTAGCGACTGATATTGCCAATATTTTAAAATGCACTTATGAGGATGTATACAAATATGTATCAAAGAATAGTAGTATGGAAATTATTCGCAAAGGAATGGATTTAGATAGTGATACAGCAGATAAAATAGATAAATTAGGTTATGATGGTGTTTATCTAGTGGTAGATTCGAAAAGATATTATCCTTATGGAGAAACTCTTGCGCATATTATTGGATTTGTAGGTAGTGATAATCAAGGGCTGTCTGGATTAGAACTTACTTATGATAAATATTTAACTGGGACTAACGGAGAATTAAAATATTATAGTGATGGTAAAGGTAATAAATTAGAAATACCGGATAGCTATGTAGCGCCAACTAAAGGAATGACCTTAGAATTAACATTGGATATTGAGCTTATTGAGGCGGTAGATAATGAACTTAACAATGCGATGGATAAATATAATAGTGATGCTGCGATTGCTATTGTAATGGATCCGGATGCCGGAGAAATACTTGCTATGGGTAGTAAACCTAGTTTTGATCCAGCCAATTATCAAGATTTTAGTGAAGAAATAATTAATCGTAATTTGCCGATTTGGATGACCTTTGAGCCTGGCTCAACTTTTAAAATTATTACTCTGGCTAGTAGTGTTGAAGAGAAAACGGTAGATTTATTTAATGATAGCTTTACGGACTCGGGGGCGGTTACTATTGATGGGTCAACACTTCACTGTTGGAAACATGGCGGTCATGGTACACAAACATTTTTAGAAGTGGTAGAAAATTCATGTAACCCTGGATTTGTTTCTTTAGGAAATAAACTTGGTGTTGATAAACTAATGGGGTATATTAGAGATTTTGGGTTTGGTTCTAAAACTGGTATTGATTTAAATGGTGAAGGAAATGGGATATTATTTAAAAATGAGAATATGGGACCAGTAGAACTTGCTACAACAGCTTTTGGCCAAGGTATAAGTGTAACGCCAATTCAACAAATAACGGCAGTATCTGCGGCCATTAATGGTGGTTTTTTAAATACACCTTATGTAGTTTCTTCAATAATCGATAATAGTAGTGAGTCTATTATTTATGAAAATAAGAAGAATACCAAACGACAAGTTATAAGTGAAGAAACCTCAGCAACCGTAAGATATGCTTTAGAAAGTGTTGTGGCTAATGGTACAGGAAGAAATGCTTATATTGAAAATTATCGAGTAGGTGGAAAAACTGGTACAGCACAAAAAGTTTCTGATGGAAAATATATGGTAGGCAACTATATTTTATCTTTTATAGGTTTTTTGCCGGCTGATGATCCAGAAGTTGTTGTTTATGTGGCTGTTGACAATCCCAAGGGAGTAACTCAATATGGTGGTACAGTTTCAGCTCCGATCGCCAGAAGTATCATGATGTCTGCTATTGAAGTTTTAAATATTGAAGAAAAAAGTGGTGGTATGTTAAAAGAATATATTTATACAGATACAAGATATTTGGTGGTACCAGATGTAGTAGGAATGAGCAGGGAAGAAGCAACTAAATCCTTGAAAGAATTTAAAGTTAAGTATAGTGGTAATGGTAATAAAGTAGTTTATATGTCTCCTTCCGCTAATACTTTTCAAAGTGTAGAGACTACAATAACCTTAATGTTAAATTGATGTAAACATTTGTCAAATGATATTTGGCGTGTATAAAGTGACTAGTTTTTTGGTGTATAATAAAGAAGAGGTGGATTAGACATGTTAATTCTTGCGAAAGCAGCAATGGCAATGATGTTAGGATTTATTTTAGCAATTGCTTGTGGTTTAATTTTTATTCCTCTATTAAAAAAATTACATATTGGTCAAATGGTTAGTAGAGAAATAAATGTTAGGCACTTAGAAAAAGAAGGTACTCCAACAATGGGAGGAATAATTTTTATAATCCCGGTGATACTATCCTTGATATTATTATTCTTTAATGGGAGTATCGAAATAAGTTATAATTTGTTTATCTTAGTTTTTGTATTTTTGGCATATGCAATTTTAGGTGGAACAGATGATTATTTAAAAATAAAATTTAAAAATAATGCTGGCCTTAGTATTGTTACTAAGTTTTTATGTCAAATGATAATTGCTTTAGTATTTTTTTATTTATTCATGAGAAGCGGTGGTTCATCAACGCTTAAATTCACAGCATTAAACCTTGTTATTCCTTTAGGATGGATGTTTGGTATTTTTATTTTATTCCTCTTAGTAGGAACATCTAATGCTGTAAATATTACTGATGGTTTAGATGGCCTTGCTGGAGGTCTTTCAGCAATTGCCTTTTTAGCATACGGAATAATATCTTGGAATTGTGGCTGGCTTGAGGGATATCAAGAAATAGCTATTTTCTGTTTTTTGATAGTTGGGGCGTTACTTGGATTTTTAGTATTTAACTCGCATCCAGCTCGAGTGATGATGGGAGATTTAGGTTCTTTATCATTGGGAGCTGCTTTAGCAACTATTGCGATTTTAACGAGACATGAACTTTCTTTAGCTATTATTGGTGGTGTATTTGTAATTGAAACAATTAGTAGTTTTATTCAAATAATTGGAATTAGGAAATTTAATAAAAAGATTTTCTTAAAAGCCCCATTGCATCATCATTTCGAAGAATTAAAATGGCGTGAAAATGATATCGTTAAATTATTTTATGTAATAGGTCTTTTACTGGCTATGGCAGCGATAACTTATGGCGTTTGGCTATAAGAATATTTAAGGGGGAATTATGAAAAAGGGGATTGATAAGCCCTTATTTGTGGCTGTTATTTTAATTGCAATTTTTGGAGTAGTAATGATATATTCAGCTTCATTTGTTTGGGCTAATTATAAATTTGATGATCCATATAAGTTTGTTAAGATGCAAGGAATATTTTTAGTAGCTGGAATAATTCTTATGTTGGTGTTATCTAAAATAGATTATCATGTCTATTATAAATACGCCAACTTAATTTTACTGGTATGTGGAATTCTTTTGATTCTAGTTTTAATTCCAGGCGTTGGTACAGTCAGAAATGGTAGTAGAAGTTGGTTTGGCATTGGTTCTTTAGGTATACAACCATCAGAATTTGCAAAAATTGGCTTGATAATATATGTAGCAAAATATTTAACTAATAATGATAGAATTATGAAAAGTGTTGTTCATGGGGTATTACCAATTCTAGGAGTTATTGGTTTTTTCTTTGTGCTCATAATGTTAGAACCAGACTTTGGTACGGCGATGGTAATAGTATTGACTCTAGTAGTTTTGATTTTTATAAGCGGAGTAAAAATATCTTTCTTTGTTAAAGTTGGACTTTTAGGAATTTTGGGCATAGCAGGTATAATTATTGCAGCACCGTATCGTATGAAGCGGATAGTTAGTTTTTTAAATCCTTGGAGTGATCCTTTAGGAAGTGGATATCAAATATTACAAAGTTTATATGCAATTGGACCAGGAGGCCTTTTAGGGCAAGGCTTTTTAAAATCTCGTCAAAAATATTTTTATTTACCAGAACCTCAAACAGATTTTATTTTTTCTATTATAAGTGAAGAACTAGGATTTTTAGGTGTTTTAATTGTAGCAACTGCATTTATGTATATTTTTTATAGAGGTATTTCAATATCTTTAAAAAGCACAGATTTATTTGGTAAGTATTTAGCTTTTGGTCTATCTTTTGGACTAATTGTTCAAGCTTCACTAAATTTAATGGTGGTTGTAGGGCTCATCCCTGTAACTGGAGTAACTTTACCATTTTTATCATATGGTGGTTCTTCATTATTAGTTAGTTTAGCCTCAGTAGGAATTCTTTTGAATATATCAAGAAATAAGTCGAAATAAATTGTAAGAAAAACAATAATTGGCAAAAAGGGATTTGCTACTAAAAAACCAGAAAATAAGAAATACCTTTAAAAGATAGAGTAATACGTACATAATCTTTAAGAATATATTTTATTGGTGATAATTATTAAAAATATAGGAATTATTATTAGAAATTTTGAAGAAAACAACAAGAAATTTATAGGGACAAGAGAAGATTTATTTAAAAGCTTTTACAAATATGATGTTAATTTAGTTGGTATACCCATAAGTAATGATTTTTATAAAATAAAAGAATTAGTTGATTTTTGTGATGGAATCATCCTTAGTGGTGGAGATGCTTTTTTAGAACAAGATTTTTTACTTGTAGAGTATTTATATAAAAATGATATTCCTACACTTGGGATTTGTCTTGGTATGCAGTCTATGGCTAAACATTTTTCTAATATGGATGAAATAGCTATTAAAAATCATTTGAGCAATAAATTATATGTGCATTATATAAATATAAAAAAAGACAGTCTATTATATAAAATACTGGGAAATAATCGAATACTTATTAATAGTAGACATAAGAGTGCCATTATTCATACTAATTTAAATATCAGTGCCTTAAGTGATGATGATGTAATCGAAGCTGTAGAAGATAGTAAAAAGAAATTCTTTTTAGGAGTGGAGTGGCATCCAGAATCACTAGATGATGAATATACTAAAAAACTATTTGATTACTTTATAAATGTCGTTAATAGTTATTAAACTTAATGTTAATAAAATTAGAAATATTACACATAGATTAGGCTATCAAATGACTGATTTGGCTAAAATTTTATTATTAGAACTTGTCTTGTTATGATTTGTTATTTGTTTTATTAAAGATTTGCTACAAATATCTTTTGTATGTTATAATAGTTCCTATCTAAAAAGTGGTTAACTATAAAAAGCATTTAGGTTTATGACATAAAAACAATGAAAGGTATTATTTTTGTGTTATCTTAAATGAATTTAAGATAGAATTATCTTTTAAGTGAATTAAATACTTATAACATTAATAGATAAGAAAGAAGAGGAACAATATGGAAGTTTTAGTTGAATTTAAAAATAGATTAAAAGAAATACAACGCTGGAGAAGACAAAATATAAAAAATAATCGAATTGAGTATCTAAAATTAAAAAATCTGGCTGAAGAATTATTTGTTACTGTGCCAACAAAAGATTTAAGTTATGAAGAATTAGAAAGAGAATTCCCACACTATTATAGTTTATTTCCAAGATTTGAAGAATTGGTTAAATGTTATGAAAAACATGATACGACAGTTATCAAAGTCTGCCTGTTATATAAAATGGTTAATAGGATAATTGAAAGTTTACAAAAAGAAATACAAAATTTTCAGCTAATAATTGAAGCTTGTGATAATGACAAAGTAAAAAATCCAATTAAAGACTTTGATTATTTGTTAATGTCTTTAATAGATGCTGAAATGAGAGTTGAAGATAGCTTTTTAGTTTTTGGGATGTTTTGTTCTTGTTGTTCAGAACGTCTAAAGAGCGATTTTAATTATATGAAAGGTCAAATTCAAAAGAGCATATTTATTTTAGGAGAAAGTTACTTTAATAAAGATGGCACTTTCAAAGAAAATAAAAATAGTATACAAATGCTTCCTTTTATTGATGCTTTAGCTGATATACTGAATTTTAATTCATTAAATAACGAAATGAAAATAAAATTAGCTTTTTTGGCGCAATCATTTCTCTATTTAGCAACACATCAAAAGAATAGTGTTCGTGTAGAAGAAAAAGAAAGCCATCAAAAATCGCCAATGGTTTTTGACGAACATTTTAATGAGTCTACTTTTGAATTAAGAAAATATTATAAAAATGGAGAATTAATAGAAATACCAGAAGATATAGAAGTGTTTAAAAAAATATTAGATAAATGTGGAATAGATGAAAATGAAAAGAGATATATACTAGGATTAGTAACAGAAGCATTAGAAAAACAAAAGAGCACAAAAATATTAAAATATTTAAATGCAAATGATAAAAAAACATACCAAGAAGCAGAAGAGTTATTAAAAGGAATAA
>SVAK01000015.1 GCA_015059445.1 Bacillota bacterium
ACCCGACACTTAGTACTCATCGTTTACGGCGTGGACTACTAGGGTATCTAATCCTATTTGCTCCCCACGCTTTCGTGCATGAGCGTCAGTAATGGCCCAGCAAATCGCCTTCGCCACTGGTGTTCCTCCTAATATCTACGCATTCCACCGCTACACTAGGAATTCCATTTGCCTCTACCATACTCAAGTCTACCAGTTTCTAAAACAAACCGAAGTTAAGCTTCGGGCTTTTATCTTAGACTTAATAAACCGCCTGCGCACCCTTTACGCCCAATAAATCCGGATAACGCTCGCCACCTACGTATTACCGCGGCTGCTGGCACGTAGTTAGCCGTGGCTTTCTTGAATGGTACCGTCAAACAAGAGTCATTTCCTACTCTTGCAATTCTTTCCAAACAACAGAGTTTTACAACCCATAGGGCCGTCATCACTCACGCGGCATTGCTCGTTCAGGGTTTCCCCCATTGACGAATATTCCTAACTGCTGTCTCCCGTAGGAGTCTGGGCCGTGTCTCAGTCCCAGTGTGGCCGATTAACCTCTCAGTTCGGCTACGCATCGTCGCCTTGGTAGGCCATTACCCCACCAACTAGCTAATACGCCGCAGGCCCATCTCTAAGCGATGCTTTAAAGGCATCTTTACTCCGTAGAGCACATTCGGTATTAGCAATCGTTTCCAACTGTTATCCCCAACTTAGAGGCAGGTAACCCACGTGTTACTCACCCGTTTGCCACTGGATGGAAAATCCAAATCAAACAGATCCGGCCTTTGTGCAAGCACTCAGACTTTCAACTGTTATCAATGGGCCATCCCGTACGACTTGCATGTCTTAGGCATGCCGCCAGCGTTCATCCTGAGCCAGGATCAAACTCTCAATAAAATTTATATATATATAATATATATTATTGTTAGTTTTTCCTAAGCTACTCAAAATTGACTTTTTACTTAGTTTTCAAAGACCATTTCTGCACTTTTTTTTGCTGTGCACTAGTAATATACCAAAATGATTTTCCAAAGTCAACAATAAATTTCATTTTTTTGTCGATTTTTGTTTTTTTAACATAATTTAGCAAATTACTAAGGTTTTTTGCACTCTTTTTCGCCGTGCACTAGTAATATACCAAAATGATTTTCCAAAGTCAACAAAAAAATTGTTTTTTTTGCAAATTTTTTGTTTTTTTTGATTTTTATTGTTTTTTTAGTTTATTACATTACTAATTATATGAAAAAAACAGCAAATAATTCATATCATTCGCTGTTTCTTATATTATTAAAGATTTCCAAATAATGGTTTATTAGCGACTTATCGAAAGCCTCCTCGTTATTATTTTTCATCTTAATTAGTTTTTCTAGTTCCTTATTTAAGATTAAATCTAATTCTTTTGAATAATTCATTATTTTTTTGTGGTACTTATATTCATTTTTGTCTAAAACTCTATACCCACCATCCGGAAAGACTCTTAAATCCAAATCATAATCTATATACTTTATTGTTTCTTCATCGATAATATATGGAGAAGCTACATTACAATAATAAAATAAACCGTATTCTTTAAATTGAGCAATTATATTAAACCAATTATGCTTGTAAAAGAATATAATAGCTGGCTCTTTTGTTCTGTGGCTTCTGCCGTCGTTTTCTATTACTTTAGTTTTATAATTTCCGCATATTAGATAGTCTTCAGTTTCTTCTAGAAGATATGATTCTTCCCATATTCTATGTATTTTACCATTATGTTTATAACAATGGATTTGCATTTTTTTTCCTTTATCATGTTTCATCTGATAATCATCTCTTATTTCTATTATATACTAGTTCTTTTTTTCAAACAAGAAAAAATGTAAGAGTCAACAGTCTTACATTTTATTGTAATAATTCTATTGCTTTATCTACTTGGCTATCATAATTTTCTGAGTTGCTATATATAACGTTATAGTCTGGTGATATTCCAATTCCATCTATGCAAACTCCAGACGGTGTTAACCACTCTGCTGAAGTGAATTTAAAGGAATCTACTACTTGCTGAACTTTTCCTTTACCATAAGTTTTTTCTCCTACTAAAGTAGCGCCGTAACTTTCACTTAGAGCTGCCGCCAATATTTCTGCAGCTGAGGCACTATTATTATTCATAAGAACTACTATTGGATAATTTTTCTTCTCGTTTGTTTTATCGTAATATGTATATTTATTATTATTTGATTGTAAAGCGTAAATTATTTTACCTTTTTCTAAAAATAATGATGCCGTTTCTTCTGCAGCTGAAAGAAATCCACCTGCATTATCTCTTACATCAATTATTAGAGAAGTAATTCCCTCATTTTCTAACTCTTTTAGAGCTTTACTAACTTGTGTACTTAATGTCTCCGAGAAATTTTTAATATATAAATAACCTATTTTAGTATTATTTATTCTATAATATGTTATTGTTGGTAATTCTTTTTTTTCAACCGAAAAATTTAATATTTCCTCATTTCGTTTAATTTCTAAATTAATAACTTTATTCTCATCATTTTTAATCAAATTTCCTATAGCTGTACTATTCATATTTTCTACATTGACGTCGTTTACTGTTAAAATTATATCATTTTTTAATAATCCTGCTTCATGTGCTGGCGAATGTAATGTAACACTTACAATTCTATTGTTATTTATTGTAATGCCTATCCCATCATAAGTTCCAGATAATTCATCTAATATTTTTTCATATTCCGATTCACCGAGAAAAGTCGTATATTTATCTCCAAGATAATCCGACATTCCTTCTTTAGCAGCATTTAATAATTTTTCTTTATCTATATCTTCATAATATTTTTCTATCAATGCTTTATATACTTCAATAAATTCCTGTAAATCTTCATCCTCAGATAGTTCTAAATTACTATTCCCCGGCTCAACCGATGAATTATTTAACATAATAACGCCAGTTGCTAGACTTGATACCAAAGCTGTAATAATTATTATAATTATTACGCCAAATAAACCGAAGCCTTTAGTTTTTCTCATATTAACACTTCCTAGCATAATAATTTTAACATGTGCCTTCAAAAAAAGAAAGCCAATATGGCTTTACTTTACTTTAAAATTTCTTTTATTTCTTCATAATTTTCAATATATTTTTTTACTTTACCTTTTTCAACTTTAATTAAAGTTACATCTCCAAAATCAAATTCTTCCACCTTTGTAGCTTTAGAATTGCTTTTACCATCACCATTTACATCATAGTACACGCTATTTAAATTATTGTTTAAATCACAAAAATAAATTTTTATATAATTCTTATCGCTACTTTTTTGCATATATTTTGTTAAAATTGTAGAATACAATGCTGCCTTATCGTCTTCTGAGTTATATACTATTACATAATAATTATCATATGGCCTATTTAATAATGTTCCTACTGATACTTTATTATAATTGATTTCTCCAGCTACCACGCTATCGTTAGTAGTAGGCTCATCACCCATCAATAATTCGGTCAATCCATATATTGCTCCAATTAAAATAGCAATTAGCGCAACAATAATAACAAACACTTTAACTTCATTTAACTCTTCTGATGATTTTTGTAATCTTAATGGTTTAACTTTCTTTTGATCTACCATGATTGGATTTTCCATTATTTTTTTACTATTTTTCTTTTTCATACTTAACCTTCTTTTGTTTTATTATAACTAAATATAACTTTAAAAGCAACTTTTACCGAAAAAAACATATATTAAAATAATATATGTTTCAACTATTTCGTACCTGCTACTAATGTTTCATTACCTAGCGAGTTTGCGATAGATTGCATTTCTGCTACAGTTAATTCTGTACTTGCTAAATAATATGATACATTATTAACATCCCAGCTTAAACTATTAGCACTTAATGCCCCTATTGATTCACTTAACAATAATGGTTCTCCATAAACCGGAACTATTTCCATATCGTCTCTAGCAATAGTAGCTTCTTCTATTAAAACAAAATTCTTTTCGCCACTAAATGTTAAAATAATTCTATTTCCTGTATCTGTTTCAATTGTTTCGGAGCTCGTTAGATATGTATTACTAGGAATATATAATGGATAAATAATATTTTCAATATTTGTAGTTTTTTCTGAGTTTTGTTCATTAGTATTAGTTGAATTGTTAGTATTTGAAGTTGGGGTTTTACATGATTCATTTTTTGTGTCAGTTTCACAAGATGTTGATTCAGTAGTTGAATTGTTTTCTGAATTTTCTGATTCCTCTTTAATATATTCTTCTAGTTTAAAATCACTAGCTTTTAAACCTGCTTTTAAATCCACTTCTTCGAAAGCAACTTTAATTTTTACGATATCATTTTCATTATAGACTTCAACTTTTTCTATTTCCTTTTTGTTATTTAAATATATTTTTTGATATTTTAATTCGTTATTATTAGGATAATTAACTGCAGTTTTTATAACATAACCATTTTCTTCTGATGTAATCTCAGCATTTTTATCATTTTCAATGTCTTTAACTATACTTCCCAACAAATAAGCTTGACTAGAATTTTCAGGCCATTCACTTTGAAATTTAAAGCTTTTGTTTAGGGCCGGTGTTATCACATAAATATCCTCGTTGTTTTTTAAGATTATCTGTTCATGATTGTTAGTTTGATTAACTAAAATGACTTTATAATAATCATCTTTTAAATAATAGCTTTCTAAACTGTACGTAAATGTTTCTTCATCATTGCTAATTTCCATATTACCAGTTACTTTATAAGATTTAACATTGTTAATACTTTTTTGCAAATCTTTTAAAACGTCTTCGCTGGATTCTTTGCCGCAACCGCACAATAATAAAACTAACCCAAATATAAATACCAATTTTTTCAAATTACCACTTTCCTTTTCTATTTAAATATATTTTCTATAATATTTAAATATTCATGTATATTTAAAATAATTTCTTCCATAATACTAATAAAGGTGAGTGATTTAATGGAAACATTTCAAAAATGCACATTAATATTTACAGTTATTGGTGCCATTAACTGGGGATTAATCGGATTTTTTGATTTCAATTTAGTTGAAGCATTATTCGGTGTCGAATCAATGTTACCAAAAATTGTATATGCGATTGTTGGAATATGTGGATTAATTAATATTGGTATATTATTTAATCACTTTGAAGTAAAAGAAAAATAGTCAATACAAAATCGACTATTTTTTTTTGGAAAAAATCGAAAGAATTTTCCCAACCCTATATATTATATCGTTACTTTTTTTTACACCTATACTCTTGCCTAATGCTTTACCACCTACAGTTAATGCTGATAAAACAGAAGACAAAATTACATTCCATATTGATAAATTACTATTAATAAATAAATTTACTACTAAAATCGTTACTAAACTACCGCTAACAATGCCGCATACGTCTCCAACTACATCATTGCAAAAACTAGAAACTGAACTAGCATTTTTAGCAAGATTTATGGCCTGTTTTGCCCCTTTTAATTTTTGGCTGGCTCTTGAGTGTAATACTTTTGTATCACAACTAAGAACAGCAGTACCAACAATATCAAATACAATACCAATTAAAATAATTGATATTATGCATACTATTAATATTGTATTATTGAATTTACCTAAAACATTTGCTATTAAACTAAATATCATAGCTAAAATAAATGTTAAGAAAAAGACTTTTAAATTCCAATTGTTTTTCATATTTCTCCTAAAATAAAAAAAATAATGGTATATTATAAATCAATTTTATGGTTTAGGTCGAGTTGAATTTCTCTGTTTTCTACTATCAGTTACCCTTTAGCGATTTCTCTTTAAAGAAAACAATTAAGCGTTGCCGACTTTAATTACTCGATTGCCACTTAATCCATACTTTAATACTTATAATACAAACACTCTAGAGATTTTCTCAAACACCAGTGATTGTTCTTATTCGCTTTTGCAATAATGTTTTCAATAAATAGATCGTTATATCCCACATTACCACTCACGACAAGAAATAATTACTAACGACGCAGAAGAAGGAATTTAATTATATGCCATTATAACGTTCCTTAATCTTTAAATCATATATTCACCCTAACCTGGGCGGAAAAAGCAAATATACAAAGTGTCAGATTCTATTGGTAGATTTTTAGCCCTACCTTCAAACAATGTGTGTGACTAGAATAATGCACCACGCCATAAATTATAGCAAATTTCCCCCAAAATGTCAATTTTGCGTAAAAATACTACAATTTCTATTAAATTATATTGAAAAAAGAGAAAAATGTTTCCTCTTTTAATCTTTTGTTATTTTTATCGAAATAGTACTCGAAACTACATAATTAATAAGTGGGTTATTATTATCAACTTTAACCGCTACTTCATGAGTTCCTTCACCTAAGCCAGACAAATCAACATACGCTTTAATATTTCCTGCAGTAATCTTATCTATATTTGATTGAACACCTTTTACCTGAATAGATATTTTTGACGACGAAACTATATTTGCACTATAACCATCTGCCAAATATTTTTGATCAATAACATCAACATCAATTGTTTTTTGAGCTTCGTCACCAAATGTTGCAGTAATTGTAGCATTTTTCACACTCATATATCTTACTCCAGAGGGTTTGCTGATAGTTACTTTATAATTTTTAACGCCTTCACTTCCTAAACCATCAACATTTATTGTAACTGGTACAGATGTTATTTCTTTAATCTCTTCTTCTTCCCCATAAATATCAAGTGAATAATTCGGTTGATTATTTATAGTGATAGAAGCAATTGCTTTCCCACTGATTAATTTACCGGTAGTAGATACTGAAAGCGGAACTGTAACACTATAACTTTTTAGAACTAAAGTACCTGTTAAAGTATGAGGCACTATTTCAACATTATTTATTATTTCACCTTTTTTATCATACGCAACCAATGGTATATTTGTCATTTCGTATGTACCTTTTTCAGTATATTCTTCTGTATCTTCATCATTATCGTCTTTACTTGACACAGAAACTAAGGCTTTGATGGATGCTATCTTATCTAAAGCGTCTTGGCTACCTTTAACAATTACTTCGCTGCTATCTAAAGTTACACTATCGACACTTAACTTTTCATCTAAATCATCAGTGCTAACTAAATCGTAACTAACAGAATGGACTTCACTTACTTTATCTTTAATAGTTACACTTAAGTAAGATGGATCTAAAATATAATCTACAGAATCAATTGATTTAGAATATGTAAAATAAACTTTGTAGGTTCCTGGTTCTGTATATTTTGATAAATCAAGTTCAACAGCAAATTCTCCTAATTGTTTAGCTAAGTAAATATCACTTTTTCTTCCCGTAATAGTAATATCTACAGTTTCTGGAACATTTTCAACTACATAAGCCTCCGCATTATAAATTAAATTAACTGGAACATTTTTGATTATTTCGGCTTCATTTTCCACTAAACTTATCACTTTGTTATCAATTAGTAAAAAACAAATTATCGAAAAAATCAATGATATGACAATTAAAAAATGAGGTCTATTTAATAATTTATTAAAATTATTATTATTGCCACTTGTAGACTTAAAAATATTATAAACAATTCTACTGATTGGCATTATAACCCATTTATCAACAAATTTGAAAAAGTAAGAAAAAATTGTATAGATAACTCGTCCAATTTTCTTTAAAATTTTACTCATTATCTTCACCACTTTCATTTTCTTCCGCTTCGAAGAACACTTCTGCTTTTGGACTTAATTCATCAATCAATTTCATTCTAAATTCATCTAATGTCAAATTATAATTAAGTTCATTATTACATGCAATTGAAATACGTCCATTTTCTTCAGAAACAACTAATGCTATTGCATCACTTTCCTCCGCTATCCCCAATGCCGCTCTATGACGAGTACCTAATCTTTTTGAAACATTTGGATTCATACTTGTTTTAAATACAGCTCCCGCACATGTTATTCTATCACCTTGAATAATTACACCACCGTCATGCATTGGAGAATTTGGGAAAAATATAGTTTCTAATAAGTCATCTGTTAAATCAGCATAAACTTTTGTAGAGTTTTTAATATACTCTTGTAATGATATTTCTTTCTCAATTACAATTAGCGCCCCTATACGATTTTTTTTAAAAAACTCAATAGATTTCATGATTTCAAAAACAACTTTTTCTCTTTCATCTACTGTTAAAATTTTATGGCGACCAAGTAATTGCGTTCTCCCTAATGATTCTAGTACACTTCTAATTTCCGGTTGAAAAATTACTATTATTGCTAATGGTCCCCAAGAAACTATATATTCTAATAAAACGCCAACAGTGTATAAATTTAATAAATCACTTAAAAATTTAATTATTAAAATTATCACAACGCCTTTTACAATTAAAACCATTTTTATATTATTTTTTATATTTTTCAAAATATAATAAAATGCTAACCATACAATGCCTATATCTATTATTTTAGTAATAACAGACCAAATTGCAGATAAATTCATAAATTCACTCCTCTTATCTATGCTCTATAATTATAGCAAAGATTTTATAAAATAAAAAGTCCCCATAAGGACTTTAATTATTTATGTTTTCTTCTTTAGGTTCTTCCAAAATTGTTTCATCAGTTAATTCTACCCGCTTAGTTTCGGGGTTAATATTTTTTGATATGTTAACTGTTTCGGCTAAACTTTTACCTTCTGGAATAATTAAATTTTCTAAGGATTCTTCATCAATTTCGTTTTCTGTCTTTTTAAGTAAATCCGTTTTATTTCTTTTAGTATCAAATATATAGCCGATAAGCGCAAATAAAAGTATAATTGTTATTGTTAAAAACCACGAATAGTTATTTCCTATAAAATCGATAATTTTTTCCATATTTCCTCCTAATATTAATTATATTTAATATAAATTTTTTTTATGTTTTTATTTTTCTAACCTTTTTAAATCTTTTTCTTTAATGCTTTCTCTTTTATCGTAATTTTTTTTACCCTTACATACTCCAACACTTACTTTAGCTAAATTCTTTTTTAAATATAGTCTTATTGGTATTAAAGTATATCCGTCTCTATTACATAGCTCTCGTAATTTAACAATCTCTTTTTTGTGAAGTAATAATTTTCTTTCTCTTCTTTCATCATGATTAAAAATATTACCTTCTTCATATTTCGCAATATACATATTAATTATATAGGCTTCATTATTTTTAATTCTTATATAAGTGTCTTTTAAATCGGCAGAACCTTTTCTTAAGGATTTTATCTCAGTTCCTTTCAAAACGATACCTGCTTCTAATTCACTTTCAATATAATAATCAAACCGAGCTTTTCTATTTACTATTTCCATCAACGACCTCAAAATCTATTATTCGCATATCCTTATTCGCATTTATAACTCTTATAGTCACTTCGTCACCAATACGATACATCTTTTTTTTATCACTACTTACTAACGAAAGTAAGTCTGGCACATAATTATAAAATCCTTTTAAAGTACTAATATGTACTAATCCTTCTATTAAATTTGGCAATTCAACAAAAAAGCCAAAATTGGTAACGGTTGTTATTATACCATTATATTCTTCGCCGATATGTGATTCCATGTATTCTGCCATCTTCATGTCAGTAACTTCTCTTTCAGCTTCAACTGCAGCTTGTTCTCTTTCACTTGAATATTCTGAAACTTCTAATAAATAATTTTGATAAAAATCTATAGTATCATTATCTATTTGTTTGTTGAATAAATAAGTTCTTAATAACTGATGAACTGTTGTATCAGGAAATCGCCTAATGGGAGAAGTGAAATGAGTATAATTTTTTAATGCTAACCCAAAGTGGCCAATATTATCTGTACTATAAACAGCTTTTTGCATGCTTCTTAAAAGCATTGAAGACAAAATTGGAGCCTCTTTATGACATTTTAACTCATTTAATATTTTTTGCATGCCCTTACTTGATGTATCTATTCCTTTAGTATTAACTTTGATGTTTAATAATTTTAACATATTTAAAAAATCAGTAATTTTTTCTGGTTTTGGCATACCATGAACACGATAAATGAAAGGCAATGACATATTATAAATATGTGTTGCTACTGTTTCATTAGCCGCAATCATAAAATCTTCAATTAATTTTTCTCCAGCCAATTGTTCTCTTTTAACCACATCTACACATTTTCCTTTTTCATCTTGAACTATTTTTGCTTCTGGAATATCGAATTCAATATATCCCTTTTGGATTTTCCTTTTTCTTAAAATTTCTGCCAATTCTTGCATAAGCAAAATTGTATCTTTATAAGGCTCATAACCTTCAGGAACTATTCCATTCATTATTATATTATTTACACATTTATAAGTCATCTTTTTTTGACTTTTTATAACTGATGGGAAAATATCATAATCTGTTATAATGCCATTATAATCAATTTTCATAACGCAACTAATAGCTAATCTTTCAACTTCTGGATTTAGAGAACAGATTCCATTTGACAATTCATGTGGAAGCATAGGCAATACTCTATCCGCTAAATAACTTGAGGTTCCTCTTTTATAAGCATCATAATATAGTGCTGTATTTGGTCTTACATAATAAGTCACATCGGCAATATGAACACCCAATTCATAATACTCTGGCGTCTTTTTAAGGCTTATTGCATCATCTATATCTTTTGTATCAGCACCATCTATGGTAAAAATCATCTCATTAGTAAGATCTACTCTGCCATTTTTATCTTTTTCACTTATGCTTTCTGGAATATTTTTTAATTCTTCTTTAACTTCATCACTAAATTCCAATTCTATCCCATGCTTATAAGCAATGCTCAAAATATCAATATCTGGATCATTTTTATGGCCTATTATCTTTATAATTAAACCAACAAATTTCTTATCACCAATTTGTCTAGTTAATTCCACTAAAACTTTATGCCCATCAACTAAATTGGCAAAATGATTTTCTAACTTTATTTCAATATCTAATTTTTTATCGTCTAAAATAATTGTAGCTTTATCATTAACATATAGAATTTCTCCAATAACTCTATTCAGTTTTCTATCCAGAACTTTAATAACCTTACCTTCAATTTTACCATTTCTAGTAAAAACATCTACTAAAGCGACATCATCTTCAATCGCACCATTTAAATTATCTCTAGAAATAAATATATCTTCTTCACCATTTTCTTGAATTAGAAAAGCATATCCATTTTTAGCAACATCTATTCTTCCAGTATGCAATGACGCACAATCTTTCATTAATAAATACTTGCATTTTTTAGTTTCGTGGACAATTCCAGCTTTAACTAATTCTTCTAGCTCTTTTTGTAGATTAGATAAATCTTCGCTACTCCTCAAACTTAAATAATCATTAATTTCAATTAATGATTTTGCTTTACTATCTTGTTCTAAATATGCAATAATATTATCTTTCATATACATTTTCCCCATTATATTCACAACTTTTTTCACCATCAGCATTCCAAGTGACTGTTACAGTTTGATTTAAATTCATATCTTGTCCTGTACATACGTCTTTTTTTATTTCAATTAGTCCTTGATTAATTAAATCGTTTAACTTTATCGGATCACAATTATTTCGATTACACCTATCTTTATTACTAGATAATTCAGCATAAACGCATGCCGCATCTTCTAGTTCTCTAACAAATTCGTCACAACGTTGCTGATTCGTTTTTTTTAAGCTTCCTGTAAAATTAATCGTAATAATAGTGCCTAGCAAAGCCATCAATGCGATTACTGTTAATAACTCAATCAAAGTAAAACCTTTATTTTCCATATTCCATCACTATTTTATTATAACATGGTGCAAAAAATAAAAAAACCTTAAATCATGCACGATTTAAGGTTTATATTATATTAAGAATATTACTAAAGAAATTACAAAGAATAAAACGCCTAGTATAAAAGTAGCACGACTAATAAATAGCTCTACTCCTCTTTCTTTCATATTTTGAAATAATTCTTGATTACCACCAGTTATTAAACCTGATGAATCGGTAGCCTTATTGCCTTGTAATAAAACTATGGCAATTAATAACACCGATATTATTAATAATATGTTTTCTAACATATGCTAATCTTCCTTTCCTTTTATTGCTTCAGATAATTCTTCTTTAGTCATTTTGGTATATCCTTTTATTTTTAGTTCTTTTGCTTTTGCTTTTAAATCATCTAGACTGATTTCTTCTTCCGTTACAACAACTTCTTCAAATTCAATGCTTTTGTTTTCAACAATGTATTCAATTTGTTCTTTAGTTAATGTTTCATATTTCATTAATGCATCACTTAAAAGGGTAATTAAATCTTTATTTTTAGCAATAATTTTTTTAGCATTGTCATAACATTCTTCAATAATTTTTCTTGTTTCTCTATCAATTTCTAAAGCAACTTGATCACTAAAGTTTTTACTTTTACCATAGTCTCTACCCAAGAAAACACTTCCACTTTGTTGTTCATATTGCATTGGTCCTAAATCACTCATACCATATTCAGTGACCATACTACGAGCAATATTAGTAGCTTTCTTGAAGTCGTCACTAGCGCCTGTAGAAATTTCGCCTAAAAACATTTCTTCACTTACACGACCACCAAGTAAACCAGTAATCTCTGCAAGTAATTCCTTCTTAGTTAATACAACCATTTTTTCCTCTTTAGGAAGCATCATAGTGTATCCACCAGCCATACCTCTTGGTATAATAGTAATTTTATGAACCTCGTTAGCATCTTCTAATTTAATTCCAATTACAGCATGTCCAGCTTCATGTAATGATACTAGTTTCTTTTCTTTTTCAGTTATTTGTCTTGAAGTCTTAGCAGGTCCCATTAAAACTCTGTCTGTAGCTTCATCTATTTCAGCCATGGAAATTGCTAGTTTATTACGTCTTACAGCAAGCAATGCTGCTTCATTTAGTAAGTTTTCTAAATCAGCTCCACTAAAGCCTGGAGTTCTTAAACTCAAATTCCCTAAATTAACAGATTTATCTAAAATTTTATTTTTAGCATGTACTTTTAGTATAGCTTCTCTACCTTTAGCATCTGGCAAATTAATTGTTACTTGTCTGTCAAATCTTCCTGGACGAAGTAATGCTGGATCTAGTACGTCTGGTCTATTTGTAGCAGCAATAATAATAATTCCTTCATTCTCACCAAATCCATCCATTTCTGTTAGCAATTGATTTAATGTTTGTTCTCTTTCGTCGTGTCCACCGCCCAAGCCAGTTCCACGTTGGCGTCCAACTGCATCGATTTCATCAATGAAGATTAAACAAGGAGCACTTCTTTTTGCTTCTTTAAACATATCTCTAACACGCGATGCCCCTACACCAACAAATAATTCTACAAAATCTGAACCACTTATATAAAAGAAAGGTACATTAGCCTCACCAGCCACCGCCTTAGCAAGTAATGTTTTTCCAGTTCCTGGAGGGCCTACTAATAAAACTCCTTTCGGAATTCTTGCACCTAATTTTTGGAACTTTTTAGGATTTTTCAAGAAATCAATTAACTCTTCAACTTCTTGTTTTTCTTCAGTCAATCCTGCTACATCTTTAAAATTCTTTTTATCTTGATCATTTGAAAGTCTAGCTCTACTTCTACCAAAATCAACAGAATTTTTATTAGACATAGCTAATTTTTTAAATAGAATATATCCAACTACTATTGTTAATACAAATGGTAATACATTCACTAAAATATATAAGAATGCACTACTGCCAGGATCACTTTTAGTATCATATTTTTTAATATTGTTTGCAGTTACATATTCATTTATCGCTGCATCATCTAAAATTTTAGCTTGGAAACTTTCATTTGTTTTATAGTCTTCAAGTTTCCCTTCAACATAATAAACTGATTCATTGCTATTAGGAGTAATTGTTATTTCTGTAACATTATTTTCTTTTAATGCTTGTAACAATTCACCTGTAGTCAGTTCATTAACTTTATTACCTTGAAATTGTAATATTAATAAAACAAATACCACTACACTTATTAATATTAGATAAGGTAAAGTGTTTTTTACTCGATTATTTTGATTATTCATTTTTCTCCTCCGTATACTTTATTATTATATCATACTTTTCATTAATTTCTTTATCAAATATTGATTTTTTTAGTCCAGGCACCCAAATAATTGTATTATTACTATCAGTTACCACTGGATATTCCGCTCTTTTAGTAATATCAATTTTAGACTCAATAAAAATATCTTTCAACTTTTTAGTACCAAATAAATTTTTTGTCTTCATCTTATCGCCAATCTCTTTTGAACGAACCACTAGAGGCAAAGATATTTCTTTGCTATTAAGTTTTATTACATAATTACTCTTTTCCTCAGTATTTTCTAGTTTTTCAAATTTATATTTATTGAGAATGGTAATGTCTTTATCTAATATAACTTTATATTGATCATTTTTATGATTATTTGTTTTTTCTATGTAAAGTTTATTAAAGCTTTTTCGAGCAATAAAACCATCAGCTAAATTTATTTCCTTATTACCAGTTCCCCTTATTAATTCCATTATATTATCAAATTGATTGTCGCTTATATTAAATATTTCTCTTTTTTGAATATCTTCAATTATATATTCTACGATTTTTTCTTGTAAATATTCATCTTGCTCCAATAATTTGTTGATAACTATATAGTTTTCCACATAGATACTTTTTATTACTAAATTAATTGTTCTATTTATATATTTCTGGGTTGCCTCTAGTTCTTCACTATACTTTAAAAACTTTAAATGCACTAAGTCGTCTTCTTTTTTTAGCTCTGGCAACAAATGTTTCCTAAATCTATTTCTAGTATATTTTTCATCAGCATTAGATTCATCAATTACATATGAAATATTATTTTTATCCAAATATTTTAAAATCATATCTTTGTTTAAATTAAGCAAAGGTCTTACTATTTTATATTTTGGATTTTCTAAAATTTTAGATATCCCGGAATAACCTTTTAAATTACTTCCCCTTACTATACGCATTAAAATGGTTTCAATTAAATCATCACCATGGTGAGCGGTCATTAAATATTTAGCATTGTATTTAGAAATAATTTCCTCAAAAAAATGATATCTTTTACTTCTTCCTTCTTGCTCACTAAACTTGTTATTTTTATATTTATCTACAATCATGTACTCAAAAACTAAATTATTTTGATTACAATATTCTTTAACAAATTCAGCTTCATCGTTACTTTCTTTTCTTAAGCCATGATTAACATGAGTACATATTATTTTTAAATTCAATGGTTTTTTGAAAAAATTTAATACACTTAAAAGACACATAGAATCGGGTCCACCAGAACACGCTACTACGATAACATCTTCTTTTTTTAACAATTTATTTAAAAAATTAAATGTGTCTTTCATAATATCACTGAACTTATTTTACATAAATAGTAAGTTTTTATCAAGAAATATCACTAAAAACTCACAAAAAAGAGTGCTTTAAGCGCTCTTTAGATATTTTTTAAATTAAATTCTAACATTTCTAATATTTCGCCATCTAATATTTTTTCAGGGTTATTATTTTCATAGCCACTTCTTGTATCCTTGACAAGTTTATATGGCTCAAGCACATAACTTCTTATTTGACTTCCAAACTCTATATTTTTAGAAGTGTCCTTTAATGAGTTCATTTTATCTGCTTGTTCTTCTAAATATAAATCATATAATTTATTCTTTAGAATTTTCATAGCAATCTCTTTGTTTTTCAATTGACTTCTTTCGTTTTGACACGTCACTACAATCTTCGAAGGAAGATGGGTAATTCTTACAGCAGAGTTAGAAGTATTTACTGATTGCCCCCCGGCTCCGCTGGAATGATAAACATCAATTTTTAAATCACTTTCTTTTATATCTACTTCTTTAGTATTCATAAATTCGGGAGTTATTGAAACTGAGGCAAAAGAAGTATGGCGCCTTGAATTAGAATCAAATGGAGATATTCTAACTAATCTATGAACTCCGGCCTCTTTTTTCAAATAGCCGTAAGAGTTTTCTCCTTTTATTAACATAAGCGCCGATTTAATTCCGGCTTCATCACCAGGATTTTCATAAATCATTTCATATTTATATTCGTATCTTTCACAAAACTTCTGATACATCCTTAGAATCATTGATGCCCAGTCACATGATTCTGTACCACCAGCACCGGGATGAATTTCTAAATAACAATTTAAGTTATCATATTCGCCATTTAAATGAGTTTCTTTTTCTAACGATTTTATATTTTCTTCTAATTTTATTAATTCACGTTCATATTCTTCGTCGCTTATTTCTTCTAAAAGTAATTCTAAAGTATCAATTGTGTCATGCAATTTATTGTATCTATCTATTATTTTTTTCACTTTAGCATATTCTTTATTAATATTGGTTGCTTTATCAAAATCATCCCAAAAGTTTTCTTTGTTAATTTCAGCTTCTAAATCATTTAATTCTTCTTTTAATTTGGAGATGTCAAAGTGACCTCCCAATATTTAATAAAACTTCTTTTAATTTATCTAAATTATTCATTTATTTAGTCACCTCGATTGATGCTATTTGTGATACATTACCTTTATTATATTTTATGTGAATTTTATCTTCAGGCTTTAAGAAAGGCAAGATTTCTCTAGCTACCTTTATTGAAGTAAAATATAAATTATTTTTATCATCTATTATATAATAATTAGTATTTCCCTCAATCACAGCACTAGTTATACTTTTTATTATAATATCTTTTTCCAATAGATTTTCATTATTCCCAGAAAAACTTTCTCCTAAATATTTTTCTGCTGCAGCCCCAATTCCTAAAGAAGCATCACTGACAACTACTTTCTGATAATCTGCTACATCTATAAATGCATACATTTTTACTAAACCAGCATTATCTTTTAAACTTAGTAAGTATGTCGGCTTGTTGTTTAAGTTAATTAACAATGGGAACGATGCTACATAATCTTTTTCTTGAACTAACCCTTCAGCAGAAGCCATAGCACTATATTCTTCAGCTCCAGGAACTAAATAATACTTCGTTTCCTTGGTTCTTAAATTAACCAAAACAAAACCTAAATTAGATTCATCACTTGATACTGAAGTAATCCCTGTGTATAAATAAACATCATCATCCATGACTAAATAGTTATAACCTTCAGTTGTGTTAATAACATCTTTTTGGCCAAAGATTGAATTAAAAAATCCATTTCTATACTCTCCCCAATTATCAATTTGCTCAATTATTAAATCTGCGTCATATACATGATCAACCCAAGTAGGTATATCTTTAACATCATATTTTTTACTTTCCCCAGTAATTGGATTTAATATTACAACCCCACTAATCTCTTTTTTTAACCCTATCGCTATATACTTTACAGTTGGAATAATCCAATAAGGATTTCCGTCATTATCAATTTCAAAAGATGCCTCATCAAAAATTGTTGTGGGATAATCAAATCTTAATTTACGATATAGATTTTCAAAAAAGTAAGCACTTGGCAAATACTTCATACCTTTATCTAAATTTACAAGATTGGCACTACCATCAACAGAATTGACAATTATATAACCTTTTATACCTTCATCTCTATTTGTAAAATATTTAATAATTCCGTCATACTCTATAGGTGTAACTCTAACAATTTCGTTATTATAATTTATTTGAGTATATAAATCGCTTACATAAAATTGACTAACCCAAGAAGTAAATTCACCCATTTTTCTATCGCCTAATTTTTGACTACTATCTTTGTCAACTAATGGCGTTTTAGAAAAATCAACTGGTGCTATATCATTAGTAAATTTATGAGTTTCATCTACAACAATTCTTTCACTGTAACCCTTAGCATTAAATAACGGGCTTGATACAGCATTAATAATTACAATAATAGCAAATATTCCACCAATAACTAAAAAGAAGAATTTATAAATATTAAATAAATTCATATTTAATTGCCTTTTTATAATTATTTTATGACCATCTTTAATAGATAAACTAATCAAAATAATAAACAAGACCATAAAAGTAAAATGCCAAAATAAAGGACTTGTTAAATTAAGCGGAGGTAATTCAAAATAGTATAGTACTAATACTATAACCACATCAATTAAACACATAATTATATTTTCCTTTTTCAAATATATCACCTAATTAAATTATATAAATATTCCTATAAAATAGCAAATAAAAAGCACAAAACGTGCTTTTTGTTTAATATTTTCTCATTATATGTTAGACATCATTTTATATAGTATTTCACATGACTTTTCCATCCAAGTGAATGCATTTACTTAATTTGGACGGTATATCTCTATCTATAATTTTTAAATTCAAACCTTTATCAGCAATAGAAATGATTTTTGATCCCTACTTATTTAATGTTTTTTTTTAATCATTTCAACAGTTAATAGTTCATTTATATTAATATTTAAAACGTTACATAACGGAATCATAATTGAAGCATCGGGCAAATTTAAGCCTCTCTCCCATTTAGAAACCGCTCGATTTGATATTCCTAATTTTTCTGCTAATTGCTCTTGAGTCAATTTTTTTGCGGCACTCTGTAATAAATTGCCCTACTTTTTTCTGGTTCATAATTTTTCCTCCTCTAATAAAGAACCTATCAAACATATAACAATTATTAAACAAACCAAAAGTTGAATTATTGAATTTTACTTTTTTTATTTTTTATTGGTAAATACGCCAAAAATAACAACGGTATACTTAATAGTAGTAGCCAAACTATTGGAGGAAACATATTCACAAACGGGAAATATTCATAAATAAAATCTGGAAAAGAATTATTAAATATATAATCTGTTCCTAGTATTCTATTAATAACAAATACAACTAAATATACAAAGACAGTATAAATTATAAAAGGTTGATAACCTTTTATAGTAACCGGGTATTCTAAAACGTATAAAGTATAAAAGCTACTTATCAAAAGAAAATGGTGACTTACTATTAATAGAATAAATTCATACCTATCATAAGTAATATTGGGATCTTGAAATATAATTACTGTAATTGTACAAAAGAAAATTGCATAATATAACATATTAAACCAATTCTTTTTATTTTTTATTAACATATACATAAATGCAAAACCAGTAATGTAACAATAATGAATTGGCAAATGAATATTGATGTCAAAAATGCCTGTAAATATTGCTCCCCCAATATAAATAAGCATGTTACTAAATAGTATAATTGGAATTATAATATTTATAAATTTATATTTTTTTAATTTAAATCTATATTTATAAATTGCCACTATCGCAACGACCGTTACCAACGTTAATAATAAATGTACTGGGCCAAATAATGTTAGTGAAAAATCACTTTCTAAACCAAAATAATATTGCATATTCCATCCACTTCTTTCTTATATTTTATATCTCAAATTATTGCTCCAAACACTTTATCATCCGTATTAATTATACCATAATATTTACAAATAGTTTTCATAGTGAAAAAAAGATTATTTAATATTTTTTTATAACAAAAAAGGCATTACTACTGTTAAGATAATGCGCTTCTTTTAAATAAGTGTAAATCACTAATAATTTATATATAATGTATACTAAAATTATATATAACTTCAAACAAAACTAAACTTTTTTAATTTCTTCAATACCGTCTTGATTAAATATAATTTCTATTGTTTCTTGTGTGTAAGAATCTTCATAAATTAATTTTGCCTTACCATCTCGTAAAAGTATATATTTTAAATTATTTTCATCAAAATTAACAATTTCAATATTATAGGTTTGACCACTTGTAAACATACTTTTATATTGAACTTCTGGATATTTTAATTCAAAATTAATCATTCCACTTCTATCATTTCTATATCCGACAATAGGAATATGAATTTCTTTTCCATTTATAACACAGTTGCTATTTCCATAGTTAACAACTAATATTTCATATTCGCCATATACTACATTTATTATTTCTTTATCCACAATAGTAGATAAATTTAATATTCTTATTAAGTTTTCTTTATTTGCCGAAAGAGTTTCAACTTCTACTATATTTTTTTGAACACCCCCGATAGTAACCTCTTGTCCATAATACTCCGTACAACTTAGAAGATATTGATCAAGTAAATCTTCTAATGGATATTGATTAACCACATCAGTTTCAAAGCAAAAACAATAATTATTTGCTGCTTCATTAAAATAAACATCAAAGGCTACTTCTCTATAATTGTCCGCATTATATTTGTCTAATTTTACTGCTTTTATATTTTTCATTTCAAAATCTCTCCTCCAATTATGTTTTCAATAATATTATAGCATACAACAAATTATGTGCAATTTTTTATTAAAAAAACGTAATGTTATTTACATTACGATTCAAGTGTCTAATTAACTTCTATTGCTATATTCTAAAAATTAAAAACGTATGTAAGGGCTATTTTTGATGAAAATACATCTTTTTAGCAAAATAAAAAGCCCACAATTCCTTATTTTGTGAGCTATTTACCACAACATTGTTTATATTTCTTATCACTACCACAGGGTAAAATGCTTACTAGCTTTTGGTAGCACTTTCTGGCTTTTGAGGGCGTTTGCTATCCCTTTTTTGCCCTTTTTGGCTTCCGAGAGTACTCGGGAATCCTAGCTGAATCTATCTAAAAAGGTATCTAATTTTTAAAAATTTGCTTTTTTCAATGATTTTTTGTATTCAAATTTTTATCATTATTCTATTCAATATTAACTCCTTTATTTAATTCTTTCTTACATAGTATACTCATAATAAATATAATTAGTAAATATAATAAAGATGCTACTATCGCCAAGACTTTAAATGCTTGTACATCAATGCTTACTGTAGCTGTTTTAAAAAGTTCCATTACTGATGAATCGAATAATCCATACACAAATACTAAAGCTAATACTAAAGTTTGTGCTACTAAGTATATTATAAATCCAAATAATACTGAATAACCTAACTTTCCATTATTCTTTTTATGCCCTAAAATCATTCCATAGAATCCACATTGAATGGCATTAAACACCTCTAAAAATATAAGGGTAATAAACATTATAACAAAGAAAGAAGTACTCATATTTAATCCTGTAGTAATAGTTTTTATATAATCAGTTATAACCAACCAATTATCTTTTGAATAATATGCAATAAATAGACTTATTAAAACAACAATAAAACCAACGAAGAAAAAGATAAGAGTTTGTATAAAATTTGAATTGTATAATTCATTCTTAGTAACAGGCAATGTATGAGTTAAATAAGCTTCATCTTTATATAATGAATCTCTAAATCTAACCCAACTTCTCATTATAGTATTTATTAATATATTAGCAAGCATTGCAAACATACAACCAACACTTATTTGTCCAATTATATTAATAATTACTGATTGTTCTATATTAAATAGTATTCGTGTTGTTATAGCAAAAAATATAGCTAACACATAAAATACAGTCATATTTTTTATCATATATTTTAAATCATATTTTAATAATTTATTTAACATTTGAACATCCTCCTAAAGATTTCATCGATTGATGCATTTTCTTTATTTCTAAGT
>SVAK01000016.1 GCA_015059445.1 Bacillota bacterium
AACTTCCATATTTTTTCTCCGTTCCTATTTTATAAGTAAATTATATATTTTCCCCACCTCCGGAGTCAAGTTTTTGTAAAAATTTTATTGGTAATTTACAGTCTTTTCATCAATCAAAAAAGAATGGACTATCCATTCTAATAATATTTTATTCTAATATTGCTTTAATTCTTCTAACTCCAGCGCTACTTGCTTCTTCTTTTTTAATTTTAAAAGTACCTAGTTCACTTGTGTTTTTTACATGCGGTCCACCACATAACTCTCTAGAAACCTCACCAATTGAGTAGACAGTTACAATATCTGGATACTTTTCCACAAACATACATTCAGCTCCAGATTTAATTGCTTCTTCTTTGCTCATTTCTGTTACAATAACATCCAGACCATCTTGTATCCATTTATTAACTAATGCTTCTGTTTTAAATTTTTCTTCATCAGTTAATTTATGGTCGCAAGAAAAATCAAATCGCATACGTTCACTTGTAATGTTACTTCCTTTTTGGTGAACATCTTTATTAACTACTACTTTTAAAGCCGCATTTAGTAAATGAGTTGCAGTATGATATTTCGTTTCAACTTCGCTATTACCTGCTAAGCCCCCCTTAAATTTTTGCTCAGAACCAGCACGAGATTTTTCTTGATGTTCTTTGAATTTGGCTTTAAATCCCTCTTCGTCAACTTTAATACCTTTTTCTAGCGCTAATTCAGTTGTTAATTCAATAGGGAATCCATAAGTATCATATAATTTAAACGCAGTTATGGCATCTATTTCAGAAATGTTACTTGCAACAACTTTTTCAAACTCTTTTAAACCTTTTTCTAAAGTTTTATTAAACTTAATTTTCTCATTATTTAGCACTTCTAAGGCTACACTCTGATTTTCTTCTATTTCTTTATAATATTTAGTATATTTACTAATTATTTCTTTAGCTATAATTTGTTCCCAATCACTATTAATATCAATATTTAGTTTTTTGGCATGTCTTATTGCACGTCTTATCAGTCTGCGTAAAATATAACCTTGATCTGTATTAGATGGCTTAATCATGGAATAATCTGAAGCAATAAATACTGCAGTTCTTAAATGATCTGCAATAATACGCATACTTTGTTCATTTCCTTCGTATGATAAATTAGAAACATCTTCTATCTTTTTAATAACTTCTTTCCAAATTGAAGTTTTATAATTATCATTTACACCTTCTAAAACTGCCACTACTCTTTCATAGCCCATTCCAGTATCTACATTCTTTTTAGGAAGTTCCGTAACATTTCCATTTTCATCTTTGTAATATTCCATGAAAACATTATTCCAAATTTCTACCCAACGGCTATCATCTGGATCAAAAACTTCTGGAATAGGATCATTACTTCTAAAATAGAATATCTCTGTATCACCACCACATGGTCCTGTATCACCTGCAATCCAAAAATTATCTTCTGCACCTAAATAAGCAATGCGTGCTTCTGGAATTCCTAACTTTTTCCATATACCTGCACTAACTTCATCACGAGGAATTGATTCATCTCCCTTATATACTGTAACTGCTAATCTTTCGATTGGAAGATTTAAAATTTTAGTCAAAAATTCAAAACTATAACTAATGCTTTCCTCTTTAAAATAGTCTCCTAAAGACCAATTACCTAGCATTTCGAAAAAGGTATGATGAGTAGCATCACCAACACTGTCCAAATCTATTGTTCTTATACATTTTTGATAATCAACTAATCTAGTCCCATAAGGATGAGATTCTCCCATTAAATAAGGTATTAATGGTTGCATACCAGCTGTATTAAACAAAACGCTTGGATCATTTTCTGGAACTACCGGAGCACTAGGTATTATTTTATGACCTTTGCTAGCAAAAAAATCCAAGTAAAGATCTTTTAAATTTTTTTTATTATTTTCCATTATTTTAACCCTTCTAAATATTTAAATACTCTTTCTTTTAATAAATCTATAGTGTCATTAGCCAAAATATAGTCGAATTCATTGTATCCTTCTAAAGCTGTTTCTGTAATATGTGATTGTTCTTCTACAGTTAACTTACTAGGACTAAATTGATTCTCTACATAAATGGCATATACATTATCATAATTTAATTTGATATCTTCTATTTCATCTGGATATCGAACATCAGAAACCACAACATTCTCAACCAATTCTTGATAAATTTTCAGATCATCTATCATGTTATGAATAAAATACTTATTATCTAACTTTCTTATTTTATCTCCAAGTTCTTGCAAATATTTTCTTGGCTTAGTATTAGGATTACCATCCCAATCTGTTAACTCTAATGCAAATCGTTTTAAATATTTACTATATTCAGTAATTACACAATTTTCTAATTTATAAATATAGTATTCTTTAATTAATTTAGCTACTTCTCCTTTACCACTTCCTGCTTTTCCTGCTACTAAAAATATTCTCATAATTCCTCTCTTTCTAAAAATAAAAAGGATGAACCTTAAGGAGTCTATAATAGACGGTACCATCCTTTATTTAACTTAATTAATATAACGACTTAACTTGCCGATTAATCTCCAAAAGTAGCAATATTTAATTATCTTTATTAGTTTACACCAACCACTAACTCTCTAAAAACATCAAATTAAATACATCTTTTTTCATCGATTACTATTTTAATATATCACATTTTATACTTTTTTAAAATACTTTATTTTAATAATGGATATTTTTCTTTTGCAAATTCAAATAACACTCTTAATACAGCTAGACAAGGAGTTGCTAAAACCATGCCTAATATTCCAAAGAAGTGACCGAATACTAACAACGCAATAATAATTACTATTGGATGAAGATTACTTGCTTTACTCATAACTATAGGTTGTAATATATAACTTTCTACAATTTGTACTATAACGCAAATAATTAATGTTCCAATACCTATAAGAGGATCTTGTGTAAATCCTACTATTACCGCGGCAGCTCCTCCAATATATGGTCCAATATATGGAATTAAATCTGTAATACCACAAACAAGGCCAAATAATAATGGTGCATTTAAACCTACTAAAGCAAATCCAATTGAATCACAAACTAGTACCATTAATGCTACCAAAAATGTTCCATTGACACATTTTCTTACTTCAGTACTCATTCTAGAAGATAAAATATATACATCATTTTGCAAGCTTTTTGGGAACATATTTTTAAAGTGTTTTCCTATATTTTCATAATCAATTAACATATAAATGCCTATAATTAATCCCATTACAAATGTACCAATACCGCTAAATAATGAAACAACCATATTAATTATAGTTGATGGTAATCCTTTGGCTATATCTGTACTTAAACTAGTAATATTCAATAATAACTTATCTTTAAAATCTCCTAGATTTAAACCGTTATCTGCAAGGCCTGCAAATAACTCATTAATATTATCTGTAATTCTTTCTACAAATCCTGGTAATAGCCCCACCAACTCATTCACCTCTGTATATACAGTTGGAATAAAAGTATATAGTAGAATCAACAAAATGAGTACAAATGCTGCAAAAACAATGATAGAACTCAATGTATTGTTATGGATTTTTTCGTTAAGTTTTAATACTAAAGGTCTAAGTAACCAAGCCACAACAAAACCAATAAAAAATGGACTGATTACTTTAATAAACTCAAAAACAATTCCAAATACATTTAATTTTTGACAAGCTATTATTGATGCTAGAACTAAACAAGCAATAAAAACAAAATATAAAACTTTTAATATTTTTTTACTCAAACTTATAACATCATTTAACTCGTTCTTATTTACTTCTTTTTCTAATTTATTTTTCAAATTATCACATCCTTATAATATTATTATACTATAATTTTTTTTAAAAAACATATTTAATTATGCAAAAGTTTTATTTTATATTATATAAAGAAAATACCAATAAAATTATTCCGTTAAAAAATGATAAACTAAAAAGTGCAAACAATAAAAATTCTAACGAATTGTCTTGCACAAACCTTAATAATATCAATATTAATATTAACATTGATATCAAAAAAGGTACTGCTGTCATTATCAATAAAATTTTATCTATATTTTTTCTTTTCATAAAACCTCTCATGTCCGGTTATATTATATAATTTAATTATCACATAAAACAATATTATAGGTAATAATTACAAAATATTTACATTAAAAAAGCACTAAAAAGTGCTTAATCCATCATATTATTTGCTGCAGTATTTGCTTTATCTAATAAGTTATTAATTAATTTATCAGCCTTACCTTTTGTTTGTTTATTCATTAAAATGTAAGTCCCGACACCAATTATTCCTGCTATAGCCATACCACAAATAATACCTGTTTTTTTCATTCTTTCCACCTCTATCAATAGTATGGTGAAAATTTTTTTAATTATGTATAAATTCTTTCATTAATTTTTCTTGCAATGTTGTTTTACGCATAGTTCCATAATCGTTTAATACTCCTTTATAAAACGAAGAAGCATCACCAATTAATATCAAACTTTTTTTTGCTCTACTTACACCTGTATATAATATTTTATTATATAACATATTTCCATAATGGTAAGTAATTGGCATAATTACATGATCAAATTCACTACCTTGACTCTTATGAATAGTTATGGCATAAGCATGTCTAATATTTTTTAAATCTTTCTTTTGATACAATACTATATTTCCATCATAATCTATGGTAACTATATCTTTTTTGTATGGATTACTAATAGTAGATATACTTTTAATAAAACCAATATCGCCGTTAAAAACATTATTATCAGCATCATTTACTAATTGTAATACTTTATCACCTTCTTTATAAATAATCTCTCCATAGGTAATTTGCCTTTGGCCTTCATTTGGATTAAAAATATCACATAACATTTTATTTAAATTATCAATTCCATTCTCCCCTTTATACATCGGTGCTAATATTTGCAAGTTATTTTCATCATAACCTTTAGTAATGCCAGCTTCAATAATCTTCTTAATTGTAAGTCTTATATCTTTATTATCGGTCATAATAAAATTATAATCATCTCGTTTTTGAGTAAATTCTTCACATAAATCCTTATTTTTTATTTCTCTCGCCAAATAAGGTATATAAGAATTTTCACTTTGACGATAAATATAATTAAGGGGCACATAATTAAATAAATCGCTATTAATTAAATCACTTAAAACAAGACCCGGTCCTACTGAAGGAAGTTGGAAAGCATCTCCCACTAAAATGAGTTTTACATAACTATGAACACCTTTTAAAAGAGCTGCAAATAAATTTGTATCAATCATACTTACCTCATCTACAATAATAAGCCTTTGAAAATTTTTATTATTTTCATTTATCATAAAATCATTGTGATCTTTATTCCATTTTAAGTATCGATGAATAGTAGAGGCCGGAAGACCTGTAGAAGTACTCATTTTTTTAGCTGCCCTACCAGTCGGTGCCAAAAGTGCTATTTGCTCTACCAACCCAATATTATTTAATCTATTTTTTTCAATATATAATTTTACAATAGCATTTATAATTGTAGTCTTACCAGTTCCTGGTCCACCAGAAATAATAGTAATATTATTATTAAGAGCTGTTTTAATCGCTTTTTTTTGATCATCATTATAAGTAATTTGTAATTTGCTCTCTAACTTTTCTATTGCCTCTTCATAATCATAATTTTTTTCACTCTTAGCGTCAATATTTTTTAAATACTTAGCAATTTCCATTTCTGCTTGAAAATTTTCTTGTAAATAACACTTGCTTTCATTTATAACTATAGAAAGATCATTTTCTAATTCTTCTAAATATTCTATGTAAGTTTCATAATCTATATTCAAACTAAATAGCTTACTCAAAACACCAAAAACATCCGGTTGTTCATAATAAATATCTCCTGTATTTAGAGAAATTGCTTTCATACTTTCTAAAATGCAAGCCTTAACCCTTCTTTTATCGTATTTGTCTTTATAGTTATTTAAAAATATCCCATCTAATCTTTTAAAATCGACAATTTCATTTAATAAATAAATATTGTTTTCTAAAATATCAACAATAGTCTCTCTATATTTAGAATAAATTTTACCAGATTCTTCAATTGAAAAACCTAAATTCTTAAGTTTTAATATTACGTCTGAGCTTTTAGAGTAATTAATTAAAGATTCATAGATTTTTTCTCTTTTTGAATCACTCATACCATCTATCTTATCCAGGGAAAACTTGTTTTCTTTTATAATATCAATACTTTCTGATCCATAAATTTCTACTATTTTTTCAGCAGTTTTCTTGCCACACCCTTTAACAAAAGAACTACTTAAAAATTCAATAATATCATCATTTTCCTTAGGCATTACTAATTCATAACTATTTACTTTAAATTGTTTACCAAACTTTTCATGACTAATAAATTCTCCATTAAGTTCCATCAAAGTTTCCATTTTTAATTCCAAAAAAGTACCGGTTATTGTAATTGACTTTTTTAGATATTCATCTAAAGATTCATCGCTAACTTTTGACACACGAAAAATGGCTACTAGATAACCATTAGATTCATTATGATATATTATACTTTTTATTTTTCCAACTATTAAACTCATAAAAACATTATACTCTATCCAAATAAAAAAAACTAGAATAACTCAGATCTAAATTAGACCTTTTAAATAAAAAATGCCTAAGGAGCAACGTACTTACAAATACGCTTAGCAATGTAGCTGCTAACCCTTAGGTCTTATACGGAAATTCTAACATTTTGAATATTTATTGTCAATAATTTTAAAAGATTTAGGAAATGAACTCACTTTAAATTTTTTTGTATCTAGATGAGGTATAACTTCTCTAATAATACTTTTATCTTTGTAATAATTATAAAAAGTATTAACAATTAAATCCGCTAATTGAATGCCATAGTTTGTTCTAGAGTCAAAGTAAGTAACTTTAAACTTATAATTATTTAAAATGAATTCTGTACTTAAATAATTTTCTAAATTTTTTAAATTGCCTACTCCTACATTTCTATTATCAACATTCAAATAAAATTCACATTCATCAAAATCTTTATCTAATAAAGGAATTATACAATCTAAAATTAATAACTTAACACCATAATTAAAAAATATATTAGAATGAAGAATTTCTTTTTGCATTCTTATTTTATCAAAGACTTTAACGCATCCATTAAAACTATTAATGCTTTGAACTTTAGAAAAAATCTCAATTTTTTCTAACTGAGTCATATTATAAGACTTTATTTCTTTATTCAAATTTATATTGTATTTCTTTTTTAATTCATAATTAAATCTTTTATATTTAGCTATAATTTTGATTTTTTCTTCTTCAAAAGTAAAGTAGCCGCCAATAGCAAAATATCTGGTTTTGCTATTCTTATGAATAGATCCACTTTCATCTAAGTAAATAAATACTTTCATATATCTACATTATTGTTTTCCCTACCCACTTTAAAAAAAATTTTATTCATCAAAACCTCCATAACATAAATACTATCAAATTATATTTATTTAGTAAATAAAAAAAGCAGAAACATTTCTACCTATTAATAATATACTTTTGCTCTTTACATCTTTCATTTTTCCTTTTGCTTACCGGATAAACACTTGCTACATATGTATCTTTTGTTTTTTCTAATATTTAATTTAACTACTATACATACCTTGGATTATTCTATATTAATATTATTACAAACCTTTTTTCGGGTATGTAAACACCCTTCGGGATTTCTCCCTCACCATTCTTATACCATAATTTGTAATAAAAATCATGCACTTGCCATTTTCGTTGCTAATTGCAAAGATACTACAAATTTACTACTCTTTTACAAAAAATGGTAAAAGAGCAAAGAAAAAAGCCCGAAATTCGGACTAAAATACACTAATGGCGGAGTAGGAGAGATTTGAACTCTCGCGTCAGTTACCCGACCTACACCCTTAGCAGGGGCGCCTCTTCAGCCTCTTGAGTACTACTCCATACCAAGAATACTTCTATAGTTTAACACAAGAATACTTATTCGTCAATTACTTCTTTCAAACTATCCTACACATTATTATAGCAAAAAAACATTTGAATATACTTTTACAATTCATTGTATTCACTTATCTTATTTAGATTATTTTTATGTTCGTTAATTACCATACTAGTTGTTGTCAAAAGCATTCCAGCAATTGATACAGCAGATGTTAATGAATTAATCACTACATTAGTAGAATCTAATATCTGGGTGTTTTTTATATTTTCATATTCTAAAGTATTTAAATTATAGATAATATTATAATCATTCTCTTTAATATTCTTTAGTATTTCTTCCCTATCAACACCGGCATTATACATAATTTGTTTAAATGGAAGTTTTAATGCTGAGGATAAAATTTGTAACCCCTTCTTTTGAATATCTATTTCTTCACTTATAGAATGTAGTATTATCCCACCTCCAGGAAGCACACCATCTAAAGCAGAATCTATAGCACATAACGCATCATCAAAACGCATCTTTTTCTCTCTTCTAGCAGTTGTAGTTTTATCGCCTACTAAAATTTCTATGCTTCCGTTATTAAACATAGCTAGACGATGTTTTAAAAATTCTAATTCCATTTGTTCCTTTGTAAATTGCATTTCTCTCTCTATTTCTTTTATTCTAGAATGTACTTGGCAAGATTCTTGATAGTTCATAGTTATTTTATCATGATTAATTACAATGTTATCAACCACCCCAATATCATTCATTGTAATATGTTCCATTCTTCCAATTATTTTAGCATTACTTAGTGCTTTGAGATCTTTTAAAATACTAAATTGTTTAATTCCGTATTCTGGATTTTTTAATAATATTACATTTATATTATTATCCATATTTAAAGAAAGAACTTCATTAATTACGTTTTCATCATAATCATTAGCTATCACTACCAGTTTACCATTATTAATTATAATTTCATTCAATATGTTTGATATATCGTTTATATTATCTAAATAATTATCAATAAGTAATATATTAGTTTTTTCTAATACCAATTCTTTTTCATCTTTTAAAAAATATTTAGAAGCTAAATTTGTTTCTAAAATATAGCCTTTTAAATAATTAATTTGTGTTTCTTCAGCATTATTTTCTTTAATTATTACAGAACTTCTTTCTTTTACTTTTGAATAAGACTCACTAACTATTCTTCCAATTTCTCTATCATTTGCCGCAACACAAGCAATATTTAAGAGTTCTTTATCAGTGGGCACTCTTGATTTACTTTTTATTTTATCAATTACTATTTCTAATGCATTATCAAGTTCTTTTTTTATTATGATGGAGTTTATACCAGCATCAATTAATTTCAAACCATTGTTGAAAATGCTTTGCAGTAAGACTAAAGTAGTTGTAGTACCATCTCCCACGATTTCATTTGTTTTAATTGAAGCTTCTTTAGCAATTTCTAAAACAGTATTAATGATAACATCATCGCTTTCAATATTTTCTGCAATAGTTACGCCATCATTAGTAATAAAAGGACTAAAATTTGAATGACTAATTATGGCATTACTCCCCTTTGGGCCCAAAGTGGTTTTAACAGTATCACAAAGAAGATTTATTGCTTCTCTCATTTTTTCTCTTAATTCTTCGTTTCTAACAACTAATTTCATATTCTTCACTCACTTCTAATATATTTTTCCAATATTTTTTAGGCATAAAATTCCTTTGACATTTATCATTACGTCTTTCTTTTATACCAATATTTTTATAAAATGCTTTCCATAAATCCTCAATATCCATCTCACTATTACTCATTTCAATTTCTAAAAATTTTAAATTATCTTCACTGAAAACATAAAAATTATTTTTATCATATATACTTATTATCATTCTTTTTACATCTTTTATGATCCAACATTCATTTTTTAATCTATTTTTAAAATGAAAAGACAATAATTCTATAATATTGTTCTCAGGTTCTATTTCTGCGTAAAGCACTTTGTTTTTTAATTCTTTAAATCTTGTAAACCCTTTAAAACGATGATTTTCCCTCGAAACATATTTAGAAATCCTTAATGCCTCACTTACACACAACAAATTCCGCATATAAACTACTTTGTTTCGATATTTTATATAGTTTAATAAAAAATAATAAATAATCAGCTCTTTTTCATCTTCGTTTGATAAAAAAACATAATAAATTATTTTAAAAATCTCTTCACCTAAGCTTTTTTGATATATTTCAATTATGTTCTTTTCATCTGTTTTTAAGTAAATAATATTATCTAATAAATTAGGACAATAACTATTATTTTTAATATTAAAGGGCTTAATTTTATTTTTTAAAAGAATATTTATTAAATTTAACAAACTATTAAAATTATCATCATAAATATAAACATCATTCATTAAAAAGTCGCAACTGCCTTCCTTGATTACTCACTATGTTTTTATTTTCCAAAACTAAGTTAGCCTCTATAAACTCCCTTTTAAACAATTCCGAATTAAGAAAATATTTATTATCGCAAGTAATAAAATATTTCGCTCTTTTTAATACAACTCCTATTCTTTTCAAATCGGCAAAAGTGATTTTAAAATGTTTTCTTGACTGTATTATTCTTTTAGCACCAGTAACTCCTATTCCAGGAACTTTTAACAAATCATAATAATTACAGCTATTTATTTCTTTTGGAAATTCATTTATATGTCTAAGAGCCCAGTCTGCTTTAGGATCTAATAAAATATTAAAATTAGGATTATTTTTATCTAAAATATCTTTTACCTTAAACCCATAATATCTAAGAAGCCAATCTGCTTGATACAATCTATTTTCTCTTTTTAAAGGAGGAACTATTAAACTAGGCAAATTAGCATCTTGATTAACAGGAATATACGCTGAATAAAATACTCTTTTTAAATTATAAGAATTATACATATCTTCGCTTTTTTGCATAATATCTAAATCTGTTTCATTAGTAGCGCCAATAACCATCTGGGTGCTTTGACCTGCTGGAACAAACTTTTTACTTTGTTTATTTTTTATATATCCCATGATTTTACTTATTTTATCAGCATCCTTATTGGGAGCCAATAATTTCAAACCTTGTTCGGTCGGAAGTTCTACATTAGCACTTAATCTATCAACCAAATTTCCAAGTTTTTTAAGCAAATACTCACTAGCACCTGGAATTGCTTTAGCGTGAATATATCCGCCAAAATGATATTTATTCCTTAGTAAACTAATTGTTTTAATCATTAACTCCATTGTATAATCCGCACTTTTAATAATACCCGAACTTAAAAACAAACCTTCAATATAGTTACGCTTATAAAAATTTATGGTAATTTCACATATTTCTTCTGGAGTAAAAATTGCTCTTTTAATATCATTACTTTTTCTATTAATACAATATTTGCAATCAAAAATACAGCAATTAGTCATTAGTATTTTTAAAAGAGAAATACATCTACCATCTGAAGCAAACGAATGACATATCCCTGCTATCGCCGTATTTCCTATACCACTACTATTTTTTCGCTTGCTTCCACTAGATGAACAAGATGCATCATATTTAGCACTATCAGATAAAATCATTAATTTTTCTTTTAAATTCATTTTTCTAATCACCAAGTATATTATACTATAATACAATCATTGACGCAAACATATGTTTTTGCTAATTTTTGACAAAAACAAAAAAAGAACAAAAATTAATTTGTTCTTTACTTTAAAATATCTCTAATAATTGCAATGTTCTCATATTGAATAGATACATAATCACTTGCTGAATCTGAATTAGTAACAATATCATTCATATCATGAATTGTTGCTTTATACTTGGTTTTTAATTCATTCATAAGTTCTGTATTTTCTTCGCTATTTAATTTAATAATATCTGTATATTTAGAATCTTTAAATTTGCTTTTAATATCATTGATTGCATTTTCGCTGCCCGATGCTTTAATATCTTCTAAAGAGATAACATTAAATCCATAACTATCCAAAAATTTAAAAACATTTGATGATACTACTAAAGTATTATCTCCATTTTCTTTGGAATCCCTAGCAATATTTCTTAATTCAGCATCAACCCACGAAACATTTTCGTATAACTCATCATATTTTTTATTAACATTTTCTTCTTTAATTGCATTATCTAAATATTCATTTAAAGAATTTTTTATATTTTTAGCAAGCATTAAGAAATTATTAGGAGCAAGCCACAATTCAATAAGATTATTATTATAACTTAATCCATATGTTGCATCAATAATTAATAATTTCTCATTTTTATTAATAAATGATTTAGCTATTTCTTTTTCATTACCGAGACCTATATACACAAATAAATCACTTTGAGCATAATTATCTATTTGTTTTTCAGTTAAGGTATAATTATTTAAATTTACTCCTATTGGGTAAATACTTTCGATTGTACTATTTTCTCCATATAAATATTCTGCTATATATTCTACCGGATAAATAGTAGTGTAAATTTTGGCATCTTCTAAATTGTTATCTTTAAAACTACAAGCAGACATTAGAAAAATACTCATTAATAATAAACATAATAATTTTATTTTTTTCATAATTCCTCTATTCTCTATCTAATTTTACTATATCCACTTCTTTTTATCAATATAATATGTTTCTATTAAAAGCAAAGCGATTGATACAATAAAGGCTCCGATAACATCACTCATAAAATGAGCTCCTAAATAAACCCTACTTAATGCTACAAATATTGGTAACATACTAAGAATGCTACTTAAAATAATTTTTAATTTATTATTCATATTACTTTTTAAAACCAAATATAGAAGTATTCCGTACATAGATACTGAGGCCATTGTATGACCACTAGGGAAAGAATAGCTATGTTCTTCTACAAAAGCTAAAACTTCCGGTCTAGATCTCATAATAATTATCTTAAGTAAATTATTGACAATTGTAGATATAACTAAAACACCGCTAATAATTAAACCAGTATTTTTCTTTTTCAAAATAATAAATAATCCTAAGAAAAATACACATAAAAATATAATAAATTCCGTACTTCCTAAAAAAGTAATCAATTTGTAAATATTAGTAAAACTATCATTTACTTTAAAAGTAACTAAGTTATAAAAATAACTATCAAATTCTTTTATTAAATTAGTTTTAACTAAAAAAGTTAAAACTATAAACAAAATAATTAGACCAATGATTACCCATTTTCTATTTTTCATTTTTATCCCCAACAAAAACGAATTCTCTTTGAATTACCAAATTAATAACCCAAATAGCTAAATCGACAAGAACTTTAATAAATACTACGGAAATATTTAAAAGACTATACAAATAGGTAACAAAACATCCAGAAATAAACATTTGCACTACTGCCAATATATAATATTTTACTAAAGATCTAAGAGACATATCTTTAAATATCAAGTTTGAATTAATCAAATAATTATAAATAGATGAAACCACTCTAGCAAGAATTGTTGCTGCTAAAATTTTAGAATTAATTCTTAATATTCCAAACATTCCTGTAAATAGTAATATATCTAAAACAAATGAACTTAAAGCCACTAAAATATATTTCATAAATAATTTGTAAATCATAATAGAATCTCTTAATGGATTAAAATGACTATTAGCATTACTATTTAAATAAATAGTTTCAATCTCTACTTCACTTATGCCAACATTTTCTTCTTTGCATTGTATTAACACATTGGTTTCATATTCGTATCTTTCACCAGGAAGATCCATAAATCTAACCATAAGGTCTTTACTAAGACCTCTAAGCCCCGTTTGCGTATCACTTATTTCTAAACCAATAAATAATTTGAAAATGTTTCTAGTTATTTTATTACCAAATTTACTTCTAGGAGGGACATTATCATTATCAAAATTTCTAACTCCCAATACCAATTTATTAGGATTTTCCAATAAATTCTCTGCACACCTTTTAATATCTTTGACACTATGTTGGCCATCACAATCGCATGTAACAACACCCTCTAAATTTTTATGGTGTTCTAAAAGATAATTAAAAGCATTTTTAAGCCCTCTTCCTTTACCTAAATTTTTATAATGTCCAATAACTTCAATTCCCTCTTTCTCTAAAGATTTAAAGAACTTATCATGAGCAGAATTACTACCATCATTTACAACTAAAATATGTTTAAATTCTTTCTTTAACTCTTTAATAAAAGTACTCATTATTTCTTCATCGGGATCTAGTGTAGGTACTACTACAAATACATTTTTCATTTATTTTCACCTTACTCTTCTATTGACTTCATATCAACTAATTTATATCCATTTTCATAATAAATAAAATATAATCTATCATGAAGAACATCTACTTTAGTTTTACCAGAAACAATCATATTCTTTTCTAAATAAACTTCACAGCTAAAAGCATTATCATTATATATCACAAAATTTTTAACTTCTTCATTAGTAAATATCGGATTTTTTAATCGATGATTACTAACAAAAGTAATATCTTCCCCATGGCTCCAATTATAAGCCATATCATACATATAACTATCTTGAATTAAATATGGTGTTAATTTATGAAGACCATGATAACTACCATTTAAATCATCGGTTAAGAATAAGCTCCAATTTTCTGCTAACTTAAGAATATCAAAATCACCTTTAATATATTCTTTAGCTTCATCTAGCGTACTAATTTCTTTGAAATTAGTACCAACAGCTATCTTATTATCATTAACTTTATATTCTACTTCTTTATCATTTTCATTAATTATTTTTATTTCAGGTTCATAAACTAAATTACTCACTTCATACGTCTTACTTTTAGCGATTTCTATATGTTTTGTAAGTCTATCTAAACCTTCAACATCGCCTTCATAAGCAATTTTGCTTAATTCCTTACCATTAATATAAACTTTATGATTTACAGGAACAGTTATATCATAATTATATATTCCGTTCTCAAAGTAAGTTTTAATATCTTCAACTTCCCACTCATCAATTTTCAAAATTGCCATTTTGATATAAGATTTACTACTCTTAAGAGATACCGTACTAATTAATTTATCATTTATTTTCAAATCATAAGCAAACACTTCTCCATTACTTAAATCACTATTCTTTTTAATAATTAAATCATCACTCTTAAGTAATCGTTTTACGCCATCAGTAATCTTTGCACTCTTTTTTTCATACTCACTTATCTCAAATAAACCATCGTCAATATTTTCCGTTAACTTACCAGAATCTGCTAAATACTTTATATAATTATCTATCAAATTTCTTTCGTATATAACCATACTATTAAAAACATATCCTAAAAATATCAATCCTAGAATAGATAGCAAAATAGTAAACGTCATTAATAATTTGCCATACAAACTTTTTTTCTTCGTGAATAAACCCATTTTATTACCTCTTTTCTACAATAAACCCAGTAGGTAATCGCCAACTAGAATTAGAATAATATAATGTAACTGAGGTCATTTCGTATTTACCATCATAATACATACTGGATGAAGAGCCACCATCAATATTAGCCGCATTTATTGCTCCATACTCACTCATTATTTCAATCAAATCAGAAGCGGTCGCACCCAAATGGCCACTAGCCCCTCTTCCATCAGTTACTAGAAGCAATACTGAACCATCAGCTCTTTGGCCAATTGCTGTTCTCGGATTAGCCCCACTACCAGCACCATTAAATTCTCTTTCTTCACCATTTATTATCAACTTCACAAAATGGTTATTAGCATCACTTGATTCTTCTTGAAAAGCAACAGCATCTCTTATTTTTTCTTCTTTAATAACGTTTTCTACTTCACTTTTATTTTTGCCGCTCAAATCAATTATTTTAAGCAAGTTATCTTCATTAAATCCAACTAAGTGCAGCCCTGCTATACCAGATGGATTATTATGCTCAATCACACAATCTCTTACGACTAACCCAAGTGGTCTTCCGCCTTTATTACTATCAGAATAGTAAAGACCACCATTGACACCTGCAAAGGCATCATTGTCATTAACTAACTTATCTAATGTAACACCATATTGTTTCCAACTACCATCATAAATTGTAGCTAATTTTACTCTTGCTGGATCATTAACTATAATCATCTTAGCAGAATAAGTGCTACCAGATATTTGAACTAGTTCAATCCCATCTTTATTAATTTCTGAATCAATATTTATTAAACTATCATCTGCCTCTACATCAAAAGCAGCCATACTATTACTATCTACTATTTCCTGAACTTTTTCGTCACTCATAAATAAACCCACGACAAATTTCATTTGTCCTGTTTCTAGTAATGTAGTAACAAAAAGATTTCTGGCATGCGCGCTTGGACCATAACAAAATATTAAACCCATCCCATATATAGTCACTAACAAAACGATTAGAAAAACTCCTACAAAACTAAAAAGTTTTCCAATAAATTTTAAAGCTTTCATACTACACATCCTCACTACTAACATCTATAAAAATATTATCATAGTTATGTTTATTCTTCAAGCAAAGAAAAATAACTAATTAATGCCAATTAGTTATTATTTTTTATGTTCCAAAAGATGGAGCCTTAACTTTTGTGCTAACATAAGTATTAAAATCATTATAAGATGTTACCTTAGATACGTCCCAACCAGATAAATCTAAACTGTAATTTGCTTTTCGCCCCATTTCCAAAAACATATTTGTCATATTCGTTACATTAGAAGTGTCCCAACCAGATATATCTCCAATATTTACCGTTGTTGCTTTGGTCCGTCCCACAAAAACAAATACCCCAGCCATATTAGTAACATTAGACGTATCCCAATTTTCTAAGCCATTTATATTAACTTCTAATGAACTATCTGATCCTACTCCACCAAACAATGAACGCATATTTATAACATTAGATACATCCCAGTTTTTAACATTTATCGTAACTGTGTCAGCATATTCTCCAGCATAATAAAACATCATAGTCATATCTGTTACATTTTTAGTATTTAATTTTTCCAAATCAAAATAACTTATATATTCGCATTGCCAAAACCAATAGGATGTGCTTATTGGAGAAATTTTATCGACTACTTCAACCGTTTTTATCTTCTCCCGATATCCTTCCCAAGGCACAGCACTACTATCATATACATTTTCTTCGAATCCTTCGAATACTGCAGTTATTGTTTTATTATTATATGTATTACCTTCAAGGGGCTTTATTTTGCTTCTAATAAAAGTTAATGAATTATCATCCTGAGAATATATCGCATATGCTTCTTCAATTTTATCAAAATATAAATAACACATAACTGTCTGATTGGTAGTTACTTCTGCAATATTACTATCCGAATCATACGAAAGTATTCCTGACAATACATTACCATTTAAATCCACACAGCCAGATAAATTACCGTTATAAATATATCCTGTACTTGGCCACTTAGTTAAACTATCATCTTCTCGATAAATTCCATCTGTCTGCTCAATCATAATTGCAAAAATTTCTGATTTTTTAAAACCATCCGTTTCTTTTAAATTCGATTGAGAATTAGTAAACGATTTATAAGTTAAAAATAAACTAATTATTTCAATTATTATCAATAATACAACAATAACTTTTATATTACTTTTTTTCATACTTTACCATCCTACTATTTTATATTAACATATTTTTTCCAAAATAAAAAGGTATCATTTTTCATAATACCCATCTTTAGTGTTTTAAGACCCACTATCAGGATCATTATTTATTTTACACTCCGATTGTATATGGATCCACAGCTTTGCCAGTTCCACTTATTTTGTATACTTTAGAATTTAGATATACGACTGGCCTGACAGCATACGCAAAGGTACCACTTGTCCGACTTAGCAACCATCCGTCATTATATACCCCCATAGCGCCAGATTTTTCGTCTGAAGTTGGCGTGATTAACCATTCATTACCATTGTACAACCATGATTCGCTTGCGCAATATTTTGAACCATACGAATGTAAACTTTTGCTTCTATTGCATTTGGCGCTTGCTTTTACACTATATCCATAATCACTTCCGTACATTAAGCCTATATATGCATCTACTTCTGTAGCGCTAGTTTCATCATATACTAAGTTTCCTCTTTCATATGTATACCATGTAGAGGCTGGACTCCTATAAGAGTTTTCTGCATCAGTACTAGAACTTATCCCGCCCAAGTACCATTTTACATTTTCTATCATACTTCCATAGTAACTTGTTAATCCATCTAAGCCTTTTCCGGTATAATCACAATTAGCTTTTACTATCGTGTTATACCCAAAACAATATCCACTTACATTTCCATCTTGACTATTTAAATACGCCCCTGAATTTGTATCTCCATCTATTGAATTTAGAAGCTTATACAAACTTGAACCCGGCCAATTATTTTTTAAGGATTTATCCCAATTAATTAATCCAATGGGTTCTTCTCTTATTATTTTAGTTAATTTTTCAGTCCCTGTAACGTTACCATCTTCATCTACTATTTCTGTATCAAATACTCCAATGATTCGCCATAGTTCATTATTAAACCACACATAATTATCTGGATTCTTTCCTTCATAGCGATATCCTGTATCTACCATGGTACCTGATGCATCTTCAAATGTTTCGTGAACTATATCACCTTCAGCTTGCCCGGTCCCATCACTTGTTCCTTCTACAGCTCGATCAATTATATAGTGTTTTAAATAATCACTTTTTTTGTTGGCTTCATCTATTAAATTAGCAGTAGCAAAATCCAAGTTACATGATACTTCATCTTTTATATCTTCTACAATTAATTTCCATTCATAAGTTATTACATTATTTTCTTCGACTTCGACCAATGTCCACTTTCCTTTTGCATTTTCGCAAGTTACCTCTACTGTGTATTTACCCTCGTCAGGTAGTTTTGTAATAGCGTCTCCGTTCAAAGTCATAGCCACCATTACTCCATCTTGCATAACATATTTCTTACTATTTTTATCAACTGCAATTAGCAAGCCACTTAATATTAGTATAGCTATTAATATTGACAGAAATATTTTTTTGTTCATGATAACATCCTTTCTACAACTATATAATGAATTTATCAAATTTTTACATATTAAATACACATTTTTATTTTAAGTTTATTCCAAACGGGTTAAGACTATCAGCGTTACTTTTTATATTACATCCCGATTATATATGGATCTATTACCTTCCCTGTTCCACTTATTTTGTATACTTTCGAATCTAAATATACCACTGGTCTAATAGTTGAGGATATATCACCAACATCATAAGACATTAGACGACCGCTGTTAGGCACATTTGCAGCAGTGTAATTAGTGTTAGAGTAGGGAGTAATTAACCAATTAAAACTATTATACAACCATGATTCACTTGCACAATAACGCGTATTATACGAATATAAACCTTTTTCTCTATTGCAATTGGCACTTGCTTTTACACTATATCCATAATCACTTCCATACATTAATCCTATATATGCACTCACTTCTGTATCACGCGTTTCATCATATACTAAGTTTCCTCTTTCATATGTATACCATGTTGATGCCGGGCTATCATAATAGTTCTCTGCATCGCTACTTGTGCTAATTCCGCCCAAGTACCATTTGACATTTTCTAACATGCTTCCATAGTAACTTGTTAATCCATCTAAGCCTTTTTCAGTATAATCACAATTACCTTTAACTGTTGTTCTATATGCATAACAATATCCGCTATCATTTCCATTTTGGCTATTTAAATACGCCCCTGAATTTGTATCTCCTTCTATTACATTTAGAAGTTTATACAAACTTGAATCTGGCCAATTATTATTTGCATCTTTATCCCACGCAAGTGTTCCAATAGGCTCTTCTCTTATTATTTTAGTTAATTCTTCAGTCCCTGTAACGTTACCATCTTCATCTACTATTTCTGTATCAAATACTCCAATGATTCGCCATAGTTCATTATTAAACCACACATAATTATCTGGATTCTTTCCTTCATAGCGATATCCTGTA
>SVAK01000001.1 GCA_015059445.1 Bacillota bacterium
TCCAGGACATGGAGGTAGTGATCCAGGAACTAGTGGTAATGGAATTGTAGAAAAAGATTATACTTTAAAGATAAGTGAGTATATGAAAAGAAGATTTGATGAATTAGGTATTGATAGTAGCATGACTAGAACTAGTGATGAAACTTTAGATGCATCAACTAGACCAAAAAGAGCTCAAAGCTTTTATGGAAAAGGTAATGATGTTATTTTAGTATCAAATCACATAAATGCTGGTGGTGCAGAGTTTAGTTGCCACTACAAAGGATTGATTGAGTATTAAGAATATTGAAATTATAATAAAAAAAGAAATAACCATATGATTATTTCTTTTAAAATAGTTTTTTATTAGCAACATAAGAATATTTTTTAACTAAAGGTTGCTCATCAACAAAAGTTTTTTCGGTTTCTTTTAGTTTTCTGTGTATAATTGGAAGATTCATTTTCTTTGCAATTTCTATTTCTTCTTCAGTAATTACATCATCGCATATTATTCCAATAGGTAAAAATGGATGTCCTTCAATTACATAATTAATTTCATTATATATCTTTGTTTGTTCCATAAAAGAACTTAGTGTGTATAAATTTCTCTTATAATCGAAATTTTCTACTTCTACTGTATTTCCATCTAAAGAATAAGCATCTGTATGATTTATAATACCAACTCTATTATGTTCTAATGGACCATAAGCAAATTTTATTGTCTTTTTGTTTTTAGTTTCTTTTTCTTCATAATATTTGTTATGATTTTCATCTTGAACACTCAAACAGATTCTTTCTATGTACCCTTTTTTAATTCTATCAATCATTTTATTAATTTCTTCAATGTTATCAATTGAAATTGCTGTATTATGCACTAATATTGGTACATTAATATCAGTAATATCATAACATTCTACACTATCTATAATAGTTGCTTCTAAGTTATCTAATTTCAGTGTTTTACTATTTAGTTCAGTAATAAAATTTTCTTTTTGACTATTCCAATCATCATATAGAATTTCTTTTAAGTTAATATTCTTAGATTTATTATATAAGTCTATTATTTGTTCAATAGTAAACGATTCAAAATTTATTAGAAATTTATATATTTCCATTCCTTTTAATTGAATGTTATTCTTAATAGCAAATGAATATAAAGTTTCTATATCTATTAATAAATTATATGGATCTGTTTCAAAATTTCTACTTATATACATTCCTACTAGCATATATTTTGATAGTTCTTGATATAAATAAGTTTTAGGAAGTGTTTTGCAATTGTTAATTTCAAATATTCTTTTTATAACTTGTTGTTCCATATTATTAAATGAATAGTATATATTTTCTAAAGCAATGTTTTTTTCGCCTTTTTTATGTCTTTCTTCATAAAACGGTAGGATTCCGTTTTTTATATTTGAAAGTTGTTCATCACAATATTTTATATGTTCTTCTAAATATGGTAATACACATACTTTTTCCTTAATAAAAGCAAGTTCAAAATAAAAATCTTCTATATGATGAGTTCTGCTCATATCTTTTATTATTTTTTCGTTTAACATTAAATCTGTAGGTAAATTAAAATTTGGCGGGAATTTTCTTATTAATGAAATTAAATTATGATAATTATTTATATAATAAGTGTGATAATTTCTATCTTCTAAAAATTTGGTAATTATATATGAATAACTAGTTGCTAAAAGCTCATTATCATATAATGCTGGATATTTTTTTAAATAATCCATAACTTCCTTTTTTTCTAATAATTTTTCTAATCTTTCGTCGAATGCACTTCCTATAAAATTTAATAGTTTAGAAGCAAAAGTATTCCAACGTGAGAGATATAACTCATTATTACTTCTTAAATATTTTATATAATCTTCTTCGACAGCATATTTATTTGTAAGGGCCTTAAAAAAAGTATAATATTCTTCTATTCCTTGATTTTGTTGATAATCAATTGAACACCTAACAAGTATTTCTTCAACATGTTCATAAACCCATTCATAATTTGTAAGTAATGGATTATTAGGAATCTTTGTAGGACTGTTTTGAAAAGTTTTTATCATTTCTTCAAATGTGATATTTTTATCAAGACTTCCTTTTTCTTGAATATATTCATAAATATCATAACATTTATCTAAATTCATATTAATCGCCCCCTTTTTAATAAGATTTAAATTGTTTTATATTCTAACATATAAATAAAAAAAATACAAATTTTTACTGTTTTGTGTCTTTTTTTAGGCCGTAATTATTATTAAAAAAATTTATTTATATGAGTCAATATATTAATAACTATCAAAGTATCTATTTACATGAATGCAGTATTTATATGGCTTTATAGAGTTTTTATACAACATTTTTATCAAAATTTGTACAACATTTATTACTGATTGACTTTCGACAATCATGTGATACAATATAGTAGAATATGAAATAATACTGCAATTAGATGTATTTATGGCATTGATCTTACAGAAAAGGTCAGTGCTTTTTTTCATATTCAAAAATCCCCCTTTAAATTCAATGTAAAAAGTTTTGGTACTAAGTATCGATTATATTATTATGTTTTTAGTACCAAAAAATATAGTTAGTTATTTTATAAAGTGTGTACGATTGTATAACACCCCTTATAATATAAGGAATCAAAAGTATACAATTGTATAACAAATATTAAAAGTGTAAACACTACTTAAATTTATAAATGCTTATAAAACAAGGTAAAACTCACCACTGGTGAGTTGTTTGTAAACAGGTTTATCCTGCTTTATCAAAATCCTTTTTCTAAAATAGTGTTTAAAAATTAATGTGTATATAATAGTACCAATTTTTAGAAAGGAGAGTGAAAAAATGGCTTTACCAAAAAATAATCAAGTTAAATTTAGAATTGATGACCATACAAAAATGGCTCTTAAAAGAGTGCTAGAAAATAAAAAAATTACAATACAATCTATAATGGAAACCTTATTAATAGAATATATTATAAAAAATATCGATTCAGTTATAAATGAATAATAATCCTTATATCAAAACAATGTAGGGATTTTTTTATTGAATAAAAAGGGGGAATATAAAATGAGTTTAAATAATAATAAAACAAATAAAAACAACATAACTTTAAGTAGGTGTTGTTATGAATGAAAAGAATATAACTTTTAAAGATCTTATTTTAAAATATCTTATCGAAGAGATAGAAAAAGAAAATAATGCGCTGTAATTTTTTTTATAATGCGGTATTATTAAATTGTCTTAATACTCAGTCAAGTAAGAAGATTGGAGGATTGAATGTATAATACTTACTTAACTGAAATAGATTTCAATGTTGGAATCTATATAAGATTATCTCAAGAAGATAAAGATAAAAAATATGAATCTGATAGTGAAAGTGTTATTAATCAAAAAGATTTACTAAGAAGTTATGTTAAAAATAATAATTTTAATCTATGTGGAGAATATGTAGATGACGGATATTCTGGTACTAATTTTGATAGACCAGGATTTCAAAAAATGTTAGAGGATATAAAACAAAAAAAGATAAATTGTGTTGTAGTTAAAGATTTATCTAGATTTGGTAGAGATCATGTTATGACAGGATATTATATAGAAACATTTTTTCCTGAAAATAATATAAGATTTATATCTATACTTGAATCGTATGATAGTTTTAAAAATCAAGCTAGTAATGATTCTTCAACATTTATAATTGCTTGTAATGATTATTATAGTAAACAAAATTCTATAAAGATAAGAAATGTATTAAATGATAAAAGAAAGAATGGTAAATTTATAGGAAGTCAACCATGTTATGGATATATGAGAGATCCTTTAGATAAAGGACATTTAATACCTAATCCCGAAACTGCACCAATTGTAAAAAATATATTTAAGTGGAGAGTAGAAGGAATAGGCCCAACAGAAATAGCAACAAGATTAAATGATATGAATGTACCTACACCAGCAGGATATAAGAAAACAAATTATTCTTCTAGATTAATCGATAGAGATAGTTGGAATATATCAACAGTAAAGAAAATTTTAAGTAATAGAATTTATACTGGAGATATGGTCCAGCATACTCAAACAAAAGTAAATTATAAATCAAAGAAGAAAATAACATTAGATGAAAGTTTATGGGTAATAGTTGAAGATACTCATGAACCTTTAGTTGATAAAGAAACTTTTAAATATGTTAACTCTTTAGGAAAAAGAAAAACTAGAAATTATGGTTTAAAAACAGAAAGACCAAAAAGAATTTTAGAAGGAAAAATATTTTGTAAAGAGTGTGGTAATAGACTATCTGTTTATTATAGAAAGAAACTTGATTATTGGTCTATTAATTGTAATAGATATTCTAGAGATCCAAAGAGAGGAAGATGCAGTTCTCACTTTTATCCATATGACTATTTAGAAGAACAAATATTAGAACAATTTAATAATTCAGTATCAAAATTTATAAAAGAGCTAGATATGGAAGAATTAAATAAAGAAGTACAAAAAAATGTTCATAAAGAAACAGAAGATATAGATAAAAAGATAAATGATTTATCAAAAGAAAAAGAACAAATTATAAATAAGTTATCCACTCTATATAATGATAGAAGTAATAATATTATTTCTACTGAATTATATAAAGAATTATCAACAGAATCAGAAACTAAATTAAAAAAGATTAATAACATAATTGAAGAAGCAAAAATTAAAAAGCAAAATATAAAGAATAAAGCAAATATATTACCAGATTATACTAAAAAGATAAAAGAACTGTTAGATTTAAGGAAACCTAAAAAAGAGCTGATAAATACTTTAATAGATAAGATAATAATTGATGAAAACAGAAATATAAACATTATATTTAAGTATGATGTAATACCAGAAATTAATTTTATATATGAAAATAGGCATTTAATTAGAAATCCTTATGGAAAAAGAGGAAAAAGGCAAAATTAATGTTATAATAGTTAGATATAAGGAGTGATTAGCTATGATAGAATTAAACAAACCAATAAAAAGAATTATTTTGCCTGGGGTAAAAACTGATTATATTGAAAATTCTGGATATTCGAATAACTTGTTTGAACAAAAAAAGGTAATACAGATTTTAGAAGAAGATTTAAAAAAAATATCTGAATATGTAGAACCAAATGAAAAAAATTTTTCTACTTATTCACTAAAATTGTATGAATTATTTATAAAAGCTTCTATAGAATTTGAAAATATGTGCAAACAAATTTTATTAGACAATAAATATGATAAAAAAATAACAAAATTAGATATTAAGGATTATTATAAAATAAATACACTAATGTGCTTAGATAGATATAGTTGTTCAATTAATTTAATTCCAGACAAAAATTTTATTCCTTTTGAAAATTGGTCAAAAAATCATGTTTTAAAGTGGTATCAAGATTATAATAAAGTCAAACATAATAGAACGAACAACTTTAAAATGGCTAATTTAGAAAATGTATTATTGTCTATATCAGCATTGAGGATTTTATTGTATGCTCAATATGGTAATTTTAGTCTAGATAATACTTTGTCGTTTGATACAATAAAAATGGGCGCAGAAGACTCTGAAAATGATAACGATTATCTTTATTTAAATCATAGTTTGTTTTTGATAAAAAAGCCATCAGAATCTGATTATAAGTATAAATATAATTTTAAATGGGATGTAATAAAAGAAGAAACTGATTGTATAGAAAAGTTTGATTTTAATCAAATATAATTAACAGCGGTAACTAAACTCGCGAGGTGGAGATGGTGCTGAAGTAATTTATGCTTTAAGAAATAGCAGTGGTTTATCTAAGAGAATAGCTTTAGAAATAGAAAAAACTGGACAAAATGTTCGAAAATATTATCAAAGAAGACTACCAAGTAATCCCGCTAAAGATTATTATTATATTTTAAGAGACACCCCAAATAATGAGTCAATAATTGTTGAGTATGGTTTTGTTGATTCTACTGGAGATGATGTAAGTCAATTAAAAAATGATTGGGAGAGTATGGCTGAAGCCGTTGTAAAAGCAATTGCAGAATACATTGGAGTTCCTTATACTGGTGAAGCGGTTGGTGAAAATTATTATCAGGTAAAATCTGGTGATACATTATGGAGCATAGCCAGAGAAAATGGTGTTACAGTTAGTGAATTAAAGAATGCAAATAATTTAACAACTAACGCCCTATCCATTGGCCAACTTTTATATATTCCTAAAATGGAAACAGAAATAATTGAAACTGAGGTATATACAGTAAAATCTGGTGATACATTATATGGAATCGCAAATAAATATAACTTGTCTGTAAACGAATTAAAAGAATTAAATAATTTAATATCTAACAATCTGTCAATTGGTCAAAAATTAAATGTTTCAAAAACTCCCGCAGATACAGAAACAACGTACACTGTTGTTAAAGGAGATACATTGTATAATATAGCAAATAAATTTGGAGTGAGCGTTGATAACTTAAAAGTTGCTAACAATCTATCTAGTAATACATTGTCATTAGGGCAAGTATTAAAAATTCCAAGTGGTGCTACAAATAACAAATTAACTTATACAGTAAAAAAAGGAGATACTTTATATAGTATAGCTAGAACTTATAATACAGATGTAAATACAATAAAAAAATTAAACAATTTAAGTAGTAATTCATTATCAATTGGTCAAACTTTAATTTTACCTAGTTAAGTCTATTAAAATAGACTTTTTTTATGAAATAGAAAATTTTGGTTATACTACTAAAAAATAAAGGAGTTAAGGATGAAAAGAATCATTATAGTGGATATATTAAATGAAATTAGTTTAATTGAAAAGTATGATAATAATTCTATAAATCATCAACTAATTGAATATTTAATTAAAAAAGCCAAAAATATTAAGAACACTGAAGATATAAAAGTAATTATAAATAATAAGGGAGATACAAACATAAATATCAGCAAAAAAATTTTGAAGGGATTAGAACAAGAGTTAAAAGATACAATAGATGTTCAATATTATAATAATTTTTTACAATTTATATTACTTTTATTAGGCATATTATTTTTATTCTTATCAACTACAATACATAAAAATGTTATATGGGAAGAAGTATTAATTATAATTGGGTGGGTTCCAATTTGGAGAATGGTAAACATTGAATTTATTGATATTTTGAGTCTAAGAAAAAGAAAAAAAATTATAAGAAAACTTTTAAAGAGCGAATTTATGATATTAAAAAAAGAAAATTAAAAATTTTCTTTTAGTCTCTATTCATTTTATCTGTATTTATAAAATTACCTTCAAAATCAAATATTGGTAATTCCAAATTATGTTCGGTTAATATTTCTTCAATATTTGATAACAATGTTGGATCATTCGGAATAATGATACCACTAAAATATTCCATAGGAATAAAATCTTTAACATTTACTTCAGTATAATCAAATTGATTCCTTTTTGCATTCATTAAAGATTCAACACTAGAATCGACCATGAAAAATATTACATCAGTATCAAAAGGGAAGCGCAATCTATATTTTGGTGATAAAAGAGATTTTTCGATTCCTGGTGTTGATGGGTCAAAAAGTGAAATAAATGCATCATTGGTTATTCTTATATTTCCAGATACTTTGCCATCTACAATAATGCCCATTTTTCTTAATTTTGCTTTTGAGTATAATCCTCCCAGTTCTAAAATAGAGGAAAATTTTCGAAGGGTTTCTTTATCAGAAACTCTTCCTATACCATGTGTATAGCATTTATTACTAACCAATATATCATATAATACTATATTCATAAATTCCCTTTCTAATTAGATTTCAACATTAGAGTTGTTAAAGTTTTTTTCCATCAACTCTTCATGAATTTCTTCTTCTGGTGTATCTAAATAAATATCTTCAATGCGATCTACTCGGCATCTTTCTGATAAAATAATAGATTTAACTTTATCTACTGCTTCATCTAATATATCATTAACTACCACATAATTATACTTTTTAAATTCATTTAATTCTTTATATGCAGTTTTAAATCTTTCCATTACTTTTTCTTCTGATTCAGTCTTCCTATTCATTAATCTTTCTTTTAAAATTTTCATACTAGGAGGCATAATAAAAATAAATATTGCATCTTTCACTATTTCTTTAACTTTAAGAGCGCCTTGAATATCGATTTCTAATATAACACTAGTTCCATTATTTAAATCTTCTTCAATTTTAGATTTAGGTGTTCCATAGTACTGTCCACTATAAACAATGGCATATTCTAAAAATTCATTATTATTTATTCTATTTTCAAATTCATCTTTAGTTACAAAATAATAATCAACCCCATTTATCTCTTGTCCTCTTGGTTTCCTTGAAGTCATCGATATAGATAATTTAATATTACTTATTTCATCCAATAATCTTTTACAAATAGTTCCTTTTCCTGTACCACTAGGTCCAGATATTACTATTAATAAACCTTTGCCATTTTCTTTAATCATAAAATCTCCTTTTTTTTAATTATAACATAAAAAAACTTCAAAAGTTTAAGTAAAATACTAATGGCAAAATGAGATAATCGAAATTCCAGCTAAAGTTTTGGATTGTTATCTTTATACTAATTTAAATCTTTTCTAAACAAAGTTTATTTCGTTATTTTTTAATAATTAATATTTAAAAAGTTCTTATAAAGTAATTTCAATGTTTACATCAAATTAAAATACTTTAAATTGGTTTTGCGCTAATTTATTGACGCTATTTTTTGGACTTGATATAATATATTATATACAATTTGTACAATAAGAGAGGGTATGGTGTTAACTAAAAGATGAATAGTTCATTAGAAAGTATTAAATTTCAATTAAGAAAAAAGGCTATAGTTTTTGAAACTGGTGGAATAAGACCTACAAATGATATTGGTGAAAGTTGGATTGGAAAAGTTTGTTGGCAAAATCCAAATGAGCAACAACCGATAGGAAAAAATGGCAAACCTATGATTCCTCTTGCAACAATATTTGTTGAAGAATCTGATTATGTTCCAAAGGCTTTAAAAAATATAAAAATGATAAGCATATTTATGGATCAAGATATTAACATTAGTTATGGTGTTGAAAATTATGTTGAATGGTTTGCGATAAAAACTTATGAAAGTTTAGAACAGTTGGTTCCATGTAATTATACTTGTGATCAAATAAAACCTTTTCCACTAGTTCCTAGATATGTGAATGATGAATTTCCTTTAATAGATGATATTGATGACATTTTACTTGATACGATCGAAAAAGTCCAAGAAAATTTGGGAATAGAGTATGATTTTGATATTTTTGAAAACAATACTGTGGCGCATAAGCTTGGAGGATATCCATCTTCAATAAATGGAGGGCTTGTATATGACAAAGGAGATGAATTTGTTTTACAAATTATCTCAGATGAAAAAGCTAATATTTATATTAGAGAGGATGGAATATTCTATTTCGGATATAATCCTATTTCAAAAGAGTGGTCAGTAATATGTGATTATTATTAAAATGTTTATAAAAATATTGTAGTGAGATGACAAATAGGTAAATTGTACTTGTTTGTCTTTTATTTTGAGATTTTTATTTGTCTAATAATTTATTCAATGTTGAATTTAGCTGACAAATTGTCTAATAAAAAACGATTTATTCTTATAAATAAAGAAAAAATCGTAAAATTATCTGGTGCTTTATTTTATTTTTTTGTAAAAGGAATATAGAAAGGTAATCCGATTTCAGCATCTGAGTATTTATCAAAATTCAATTTAATATTTTCGTTCTCACATTTTATAATTAATTGTTTGATAATATCAAACAACTCTTGTGTAGAAAGATTTTCTAACCTATCATTTCCTAATAATGAAGCTACGGATGTTTCGGAACCTCTTGGCAGATCTTTAATTACTAGAAACAATTCTTCTATTATTTATTTTGCAATTTCATCCATAATATAAATCCTCCTTAAATAAAAACTCAGTACTTTCGTACCAAGTTTATCTTAACGAACACATGGGTTCGAATTATTCTAAATCGCACGATTTTAAAGGCAATTCCCAATTTTTATTTTTACACCTTTCTTTAATTATTTATTACTAATTCATCATATCCTGTTTTTTCATCAAATTCTCTTTTGAATTTTATATTATCAAATATATTTAATACAATTTCTGCTGTTGTATTTACAATACATCCGTCTTTTAAATGTCCACCAATAGTACTACCATTTTCGTCTGAAACAGATATATGAATATGTCCGCCATCTTCAGATAAAGTTCCAGTTATGCTTACAATTTCAAACATGCCTTCTTTTTCTAGAATACTTTTACCATCAGCAAGTCTTATAGTTAACTTGTTGAGACATCCGACTGCACATAAAATAACTCCAGATATTTTGTTATTTATTGTATAACTTTCAATTTCCTTTTTTAAATCTGAACCTTTTGTTAATCTAAAACAGTGATACATGTAAATTATCCTTTCTGACAAAAAAACTCGATACTTTTCGTACCAAGTCTCATATTAACGAACACATTGGTTCGACTAAATCTCAATGGCAGGGGGATAAAGGCAATTTCCAATCCTACATTTTCCAAACAATTTTTACTTGTTTAGTCTTGCATAATATCCCTCCAATACATTATATGTAAAACTCCAAAAAGTTGGAGCAAATTTCTAAATGGCAGGGGATGAGAGAATCGAACTCCCAACTAAAGTTTTGGAGACTCCTATTATACCATTTAACTAATCCCCTAAATGGAATACAAGATGATTATAACACAAATATTTTTAAAATACTAGCATAAGATAAAATTAGGTGGTATGAAATGCTTATTGCTTATAATACTAAAGAAAAAGATTTGCTTGCAAGAATCATGCGAGCTGAAGCGTTAAATGAGGGCGATCTAGGAATGTTAATGGTTGGTAATGTTGTAGTGAATAGAGTAGTTGCTAATTGTTACACTTTTAAAGAAGTAGATTCCATTACAGATGCAATTTATCAAAAAAATCAATTTTCCGGTACGGAATCATCTTTATTTTATGGAAATGCAACTACAGCAGAAATAAGATTAGCAGAACGTATTTTAAGAGGAGAATATTATTATCCAGCAACACATTCATTATGGTTTTATGCTCCAGGAACTGCCTCTTGTAAAACAGAGTGGTATAGTCAACCTTATGCAGGTAGTTATAAAAATCACTGTTTTTATAGACCAGATTCTGGAATATGTCATGAATTATATTAATTTCTTTCAAGTGACTTATTAATTAAAAAAGATATGATATTATTTTATTCATCTAACCATTCAAATTTATATCAACATGTATAGTAAAATCTAGTGGCTTGACAATTAATATGAATACTATATTAAATTTAATTAGATGATTATAGTGATCAAGAGAGTAATGTAGATGTTAATAAATGTTTAAAGAGAAAAATGTTTATTAATTTACTAGCATAAATAGGAGCTATAGAATTATATAAAGATACATAAAATATATTGAAGATAAAAAAAATATGTTATAATATGCATGCAAGGAGTGAATATAAATGAAAGTTATAAAGAAGAATTTACCAAAAGGTGTAAAAAAACAATTTGGTCGTGTTAAAGGCGTAAAAGTTAAATTTGTGGCTAAAGATAAAAAAACAAAATAATTAAAATAAAAATAACAAGTTCTTAAATTGAACTTGTTATTTTGTTATTCCAAGAATTTATCAATTCTAGTATTCAACACTACTGATATTTTATATAGTGTATCAATTGAACAACCAACTTCACCTTGTTTAAATTCTAATCGTCTTGTAAAATCATAAGATTTACCAATATCTAGTGCTAATTGTTCTTGAGTAATACCAGCTTCTAATCGATATTTTTTAATATTATTAGAAATCTTCTTTTTAATATCCTTATCAAATTTAAATTCTCTTTTAAATGCTGTCATTTTATCACCAATATAATTGTGTCAATTTAGTTTTATTTTGTCCGGTAACCAGAAAGTCCTGTTGGGCTGTTTAATTGAAATATAAACAAATGTATGGTATATTGAATTTAGATATTTTAGGGTGTTATTATGGAAATAAAAAATTTAAAAGGTGTGGGAACACAATTAGAACGTAAATTAAATAATTTAAATATATATACTATTCAAGATTTACTTGAAAATTACCCATATCGATATAATTATATAAATATAGTAAATATCAATGATGTTAAAGAAAATGAAAATTGTATGATAAAAGCTACTATTGTAGATGCAGGAAGAGTACAATATATAAAAAGAAATTTTAACAGACTATCCTTTAGAGCGGTATCTGACAATGTAATATTGAATGTTACGATTTTTAATCGCGCCTTTTTGAAACAAAGTTTAACTATCGGAAAAGAAATAATATTAATTGGTAAATACAATAAAATGAAATCGTCATTTGTGGCTAGTGATATAAAATTCAATTTAAAAAATAACTCTATCGAACCGGTTTATCATTTAGTTGAAGGAATAAAAAACAATCAAGTGATAAAACTGATGGATGAAGTGTTAAAATATGACTATATATATGATATTGTCCCAGAAGAATTAACTTCTAAATATAATTTCGTTAGTAAAAAAGAAGCAATAAAATTTATTCATAAACCAGAAACCATGGAAGATGCTAAGAAAGCTATTGTAAGATTAAAGTATGAAGAATTATTCAATTTCATGTTTAAAATAAATTATTTAAAAAAAATAAATAATAAAGCTATAGGGATTAAAAGAAAAGTTAACGAAAATTCTAAAGGTGATTTCATGAATGGGCTACCTTTTACTTTAACTAAAGATCAAGTGACTACAATTGATGATATTTATAAAGATTTAACTGATGAATTTAGAATGAATAGATTGGTTTTAGGGGATGTTGGAAGTGGTAAAACTATAGTAGCTACTTATGCTATATATTTAAATTATTTAAGTGGTTATCAAAGTGCTTTAATGGCTCCGACTGAAATACTTGCAGAGCAACATTACAAAAGTATAAGTAAGACATTAGAGAAGTTTAATATAAAAGTAAGTTTTCTTACTGGCTCAATGAAAAAGAAAGATAAAAATATAGTTTTAGAAGGATTAAAAAATGGTGAAATAAATTTAATTATTGGCACTCATGCTTTAATAGGTGATGGAGTAGAGTTTAAAAATTTAGGATTAGTTGTAACAGATGAGCAACACCGCTTTGGTGTTGGACAAAGAAATACTTTAAGAGATAAAGGAATAACCCCAGATGTTTTATATTTATCTGCAACCCCAATACCTAGAACTTATGCATTAACTATTTATGGTGATTTAGATATTTCTATAATAAAGACAAAACCACAAGGTAGAAAAGAAATTATTACTAAAGTAGAAAGTGAAAATAACATTAAAGATGTATTATATAAAATGTTAGAAGAATTAAAAAATAATCATCAAATTTACGTGGTTTCTCCATTAATCGAAAATAATGAAGAATTAGATTTAAAAAGCGTTTTTGATTTGAAAGAAAAGTTAGATATAGCATTTCAAAATAAAGTTTCTGTTGGTGTGCTTCATGGCAAATTAAAACAAAATGAAAAAGATAAAATAATGGAGGCTTTTAAAAATGGGGATATTAAAATTCTTATATCTACTACAGTAATTGAAGTTGGTATTGATGTTCCCAATTCTACTATGATGGTTATATATAATGCCGAAAGATTTGGGTTGGCAACACTTCATCAGCTTCGGGGAAGAGTGGGAAGAAATGAGTTGCAAAGCTATTGTTATTTAATAAGTAATAAAGAAGTTGATAGATTAAAAGTATTAGAGGAAAGTAACGATGGGTTTTATATTAGCGAAAAAGATTTTCAAATGCGTGGTCAAGGTGATTTATTTGGAGTTAAACAAAGTGGCGATATGCCATTTAAAATAGCTAATTTAAAGGATGATTATCAAATACTTTTGCAAGCTAAACTAGATTCATCTGAATATATAGAAAAAGAATTATATTTAAATAATTCTTACTATAAAAATTTAATAGATAATATTAGTTTTATCAACTAGAAGAAGCATATAATTTATAAATGGGGAAGTTATATGTTACCAAATATACCACCAAAATTATTTTCATTAAGCGCAGTAATTGTTGGCTATATATTAATTGATGACTCAACTGCAAATGAACAGAACGCACTAGGGAATTGGCTTATGTTAGTTGCGCAAGTCTTATCCACTAATGCATTTTATCGCGCTGTTATGCAAGAAAGAGGATTGGAACCTCGTGAATCTACTGAAACTGGCAGGAATAATTCTTTTACTTTTGGTAATAATCAAAATAGTGATAATTATAATTTTAATCAAAATGATTGTAATGAAACAGTTGCAATGCTTGAGAAAATGGTTAAAGCATTACAACAAGAAATTTGTGAAATAAAGAAAAGTGTAAACAAATAGTACTTAATTTATTTTAATAGTGCTTATAACTTCTTTTGTATAATTATAATCAAACTCACCAAAAAATAATATTTGATATTCAATATCATTATCTATAATATGGTAAACATAATAACTATTTCCTAATATAACAACATAGCCATTTAAATCTCCCCTAATTTCGTGGACTGAATCAAAAGAACTATGTGTTATATTATAAAGACTACATTCAAAATAATATTCTTTCAAGTAGGATAAAGAATTAAATATGGAAAAAGGTTTAGTTGAAAAATTTGAAATAAATTTCAAGAGGTCCAAATCATTGTTTATATTTAATTTTTCAAAATACATATCCCTATTTATAATATCAATTTCCGGATTTAAAATATCTCTTAAATTAGAAATGTTATTTGTGATAATACTTATTCGTTTATTGTTATCTATTTTATAAGAAACGCTATCAACAGTTTCATCAATTAGAATTTTATCCTTAAATATATTCGTAATTTTTAAATTTTTAAAAGTGTAGTATTCATCTGTATCTATTGTATTTATATATATTGGTGCTCCAAATTCTTTTTTTGAATCATCTTTATATTCATTTATATTATTAGTAGTATATTTAATGACATAAACTAGCAATCCTTTATAACTTAACAAACCAATAGCAATTATAAATAATAGTGATATTAATAATATAATATATTTCTTTCTTTGTTCTTTTTTTATTTTTTTATTTGAATAAATTAATGTACTTTCAATAGCATAATCAATATCGTTATTGTCTTTTTCGCCATTTATAATCTCTGTTATCGATATATTAAGTATTTGACTTAATGGTTTTAACAAAGACATATCCATTAGACATATTCCTCTTTCCCATTTAGAGACAGCAGTTATACTTACATTTAGCTTTTCTGCTAAATCTTTTTGTGTCATATTTTTACTTTTTCGCATTTCTGCTATAAAAGTTCCAATCTTTTTTTGATCCATATTTATTCCTCTTTTCATTATTAATGTATCATATAATATTTTAAAAATACATAAACCATTGGTTTAATTAAATAAAAAAATATTTCTAAAAATAAACATTTAATCATAATATCAAATGTCTGAATGAAATTTATCTTCACATAAGTCTAATTCCTAAGTCTGTTAATGTTTTTTGTCCCCATTTGTAACTATGTAGGTTGCATGAGCTTCACAATTCTTAAGTTTAGTTAAACAAGATAATGCTTTTTCTACAACTGGATTTGTAACAGAACATACACTTAAAGCAATCATAACTTCGGGAAGTTGAAGTGGCGTATTATTTTTTTGTTAGTTAATTTTATTATCAAATCCGCATTTCATAAAATAACCACCATTATAGTAATCTTAACATTAGAAATATTTATATATAAGAATTTAATTTAAATTTTTTTTATGATATAATTTAAATGAACCATCAAAAACTTTATAGACATTGTTTTTTTAAATTAATTATGTTAACATAATTATCATTAAAATGAGGTTTTTATTATGGATTTGTTAACTATGTTAGATTACGAACTTTCTAAAAAACATTTAAATGATTTTGAAAAAGTACGATATATATATTTAAGAACGTGTGAGTTATTTTCGTTTGATGCTAGATATGATTATACTAGTTTATTTTTGGATGATTTGCTCTATGAATCCATAATAAAAAGAAAAATAGATATAAGAAGTGTAAATGATTTTTTAGTAGTATGTCACTCCTATAGTAGAGAAGTGTTAATTAAATTAATAAGAGAATTAACAACTGCTCAAGTGGAAGCATATGGTGATTCGCACAGTTATGTGAAATATCAAGCAAATTGGTTATTAGATGCTACCTATGGTGATTTAGCTCGCGTGAAATTAGGATTAGAAACAAGAGGCTTTGAAAAATTTCCTCAAGATAAAGAATTGTTATCTGAAGTCGATTCGATACTTGGATATAAGCCAAAATCAAAAATGGAATATTTACAACAAATTGATTTAAGTTCTATAAAGGCTATATTTGAAAGTATAAATTTATTGCTTAAAAATAGTAGCTGTAATAAAGAATTTTCTGACGCAAAATTTTTTGTACATTGGTTATTAATGGGTATAAATTGTTACGAATTTAAAGAATCTTGTTATGTGAGTGAAGACTATAATTTTCATCAATTTTTTGTTTTTCCTGATATGGATAGCTGTTTTTGTTTATCAACCGATGAAGATAGTTATGAGATAAAATGTGTATCAAGAGAAGAATGTATGAGATTAACTAGGGATTTAAAAACAAAAGAAAATATATTTTAATATATGTGATAATACAGAACCTAATATGACTTAAGAATATTTTTGAAAAAAATTGAAGAACCGAAGAAGAGAATGAAAAATTGAAAACAAAATCAAATAAAAGGAAAAGGCCTAGTTATATTAAAACTACAAAAAAGGAAATGGTTCGTAGACAATTAATTAAAAATATATTTATATAACTCTATAAAAAAGGAGCATTTGCTCCTAAATAAATTGACTAAAAAAATAATATTTTATTTAACTTTAATAAAATTAACACACCTCTAAAATTTTTACACACAATCATTTTATAGTGCTTGCTTTAGTTCTTGTATCATTTCTAATAATATTTCTTTTTCTTGTAAACAAATAACCCCGCTTTTTTTATAATCATTATCTTTTTCTATTACTTCTTGCGCTGATATACCGTTTGGAATTGAACTCAATGATATCCATGTATCATTTGATACATAATCATATAAATTAAAATATGCATCTATTAGATAATCATTGTTCATTTGAATATTTTGCTTATTTAATTTATCTGTAAATTCTTTTCTCAAAAAATCTCTTCGACAATAAGTGAAAAATCTTTCATCAATTTTGAAAGATTTGTTGTTCAATTTTTTTTCTATATTTAACAACAAATTACTTATTAAATGTTTTTTCTTTTTTTTGTCATTTTCTATCTGATATTTTTTATAAAACGTCTGCATAATATTGACTAATTCTTTTCTCTTTAATTTTTGATTAAATAACATTTTATTATCACCTATCTTTTCTGTTAAATTAATTATACCATATGTTTTGTTAAATTCAGATTTAATTTTGCCTTTTGTTGGGGTTTGTTATTATAATTGACATAGGTGAAATTGATTAGCCTCGCTTATATATATGCGTGGTCTCTTTTAGAATTTTTTTCAGAAATTTATTTGAAATTTTATTTGAGCTATATCACAAAAAAATGAGGCCTTTCGGCCTCTTCAGGGGGCAATTTTTTTATGCATTAAATTCCCGCTCTTTTCATTACTACCAATCAAACTCCTTTAAAAGGCTTTAAAATCTCACTATTTCCGTTAAAAAAAGATACTTTTTCAGTATCTAAAATAGTATCTAATTTCAAAAATACCACTTAAAGTATCTAAATCAGTATCTAAAAAACTCTATTTTTTATATCATGCTAAATAACCAAAATAACATTATAAGTGTAACAACCAAAGCAACTATAAAAATAATAAATTGTTGTTTTTCTTGTTCTTTTTTTAATCTCCTCATTTCTTCAATCCAATCAAAGAAATGATTTTTACTTATTACATATTTGTTTTTTTCTTTTCTTAAAGGTAAATTATAATTTGAATAATATTTCATTACCATATGTCTTGAAATTTTTAAATATTGCATAATATCATTGACAGTCATGATATCATTATCTACATTTATTTTTCTGGCATTACCATACCCTATTACGTCGTTTTCAATTTCTTTAATTATTTCTGATGGAATGTTTTTTATTTCATATCGATAAATTATGTTTTTTCTAGGATTAAAAATTCCTATTTTATCAATATTAGTAAAATCACACTCATATGAATGAATTCCAAGCAAATAATAAATTATTAATTGTAATGTATGATCTTTGGTTGGTTCACTTTTTGAAACTTTAAAATCCCACAAAGTATCTTGTGTAGTAAAATCTCCATCACCAGCACTTATTGTAGATGTGTATCCTCCAGCAAAAGTCATTCCATCTCGAACGATCGGTCCATATTTTTCAAAAAAATTTATTCCTCTTTTAACCATTGTTTTAATATTAAAAATTGTTTTTTCATCCGGATTTATTTCATCAACATTTTTAAAATAAGTTGTACCTGCTCTGTAACAAACATCGTAACCACATAATTTACATGCATTTATAATTGATACATCATCCAAACCATTAATGTCATTTAATAATTTAATGGCTTTTCTTGTTTCACCAACTTTTTCAGCACCCATTAAAGAGATTTTAAATGACTCTTTTAAATTTCCGCTATTTATATATCTAGTCAAATAATCAACTGCCATACCAATTAATCCAGCACTAATATTTTCTTCTAAATATAACTCAACACCATCTTGTAATTCAATTATATCTAACTCTTTAGGATTCAAATATCCACCTGTTGGCTGTTTAATTTCTTTTATTCTTTGAGTTACTGACTTCATTTTATCCCACCTTACTTATTATTCCTTTAAAAAAGTTTATTATATTATTAAAATTTGCTACTAATATTCCTAACAAGAAAGGGATTAACCAACTAATTAAACTCTCTAATGTGATATTCTTTATTTTAGATAACAAGCCATCTTTTTTAAGCAATCTTTTTATTGACTCATTTTTCTTAATTACTCTATGATAACAATCATTTTTAGTATTTTGGCAAATATTTGTTAAATTTGATTTGCTTGTCTCGCTAAGTTCATGTTCTATAATTTCTTCAATCTTTTTTTCAATGGACTTAATATGACCATTTATTGTTTTCTGATTTCTATCTTTAAATTCATCCAAAAACTTTTTACTAAAACTCACAGAAAATTCTTCTTTTATAATATCCATAACATTAATAACACTATTAATGTAATCAATAAAAATATCTTTTACATATCCACACAAAATTTTTTCTACTGTTCCGTTATTTTTTATTAATAATAAATGACTATGACCATCATTACTTAATCTTTTCTTTAAACCTATCATGTAGTCATTATACAATTTTTTACAAATATTACTATATTCTTCATTAAAGTATTTTTCCATTTCGGTTCTTTTCGACATGTTTTTTCACTTCCAATATCATTATATCATAGAAATTCAGCCAAACCTCACCAAACCGGACAAAGTTTATATACTTTTTAGTTTCTAATTATAAATATTAAAATTAATTATTTTATCGTTTTTTCTAATAAATTAAGCAATTCTTCAGCTTTTATATAATATCCCAAATTAATCATTATTTGCGTATTAGAATAAGCCTCATGAACTGTCGGGATTTCTCTAACTTCAATTTTGCCAGATGCATTCATAATAGGCCCTGAATATAAAACACCTAAAAATATTATTCTTTTTCTTCCTAAATAGTGATTGCCATTTTTATCAGAATAACCATTTTCATTTATAATAAATATAGGAGACCCTGATGAACCTGGAAAACATGCCATATCTACTAAACCAACATTAGTATTATTAAAATCAAGTGCTGGATGTGATGCTGTAATTCCCTTTCTAAATATAGGATAATTATTATGCTCATCACTTAGTCCAATTGGATACCCAGCCATTATCGTTTCTTCTACTGCGGATAATTCCTGTAACATATCATCTGAATATATAAAACTTTGTTGTATCGGAACATAAAACACTTCTTTATTAAGTTGTTGTTTAATTGTTTCAAAAAAAGGATTAACAAAACAAAACGCTAAATCTTGTTTATGATGAAAAACCCATTCTGTTTTAAATTCAATTTCTAAATTTGAGCGAATTTTATTTTCATCTATTATGTGTATTTTTAAATTTACTGTTTCCTGTGAATTATAATTTAAAACATGTTGATTGGTTACTAAAATAGGATATGTTTTATCATTTTTTTCAAAAGCAAAGAAAAAACCAGTACCTCTTCCATTTTTTGTTTCTATTAAAGCTGTTGAATACATTAAATATTCTGTAAAACCTTTGGGTTCCATACATTTATTCACCTCAATATAATTATACCATCAAATTCAACCAAACCGCACCGAAGAGAGCGAAATTACACTTTAAGAATAAAAATTAGACTTTAAAAAAAAGATTTCCTTATTATTTCTATTACATTTTAAGTATCCATTTTCAAAAAAAGATATAATTTTATATCTTAAAAATCAGATTTTTTCAAATAAATAGTATCTAAATAGTATCTAAAACGTATCTACGTTGTAAAATCTTATAAAAAAAATCGTACTATTTGCTTATTTTTCGGTATAATCATACAAAAAATGAGGCCTTTCGGCCTCTTCAGGGGGTTTTGGTTGATTCACTCTCACCTTTGAATTCGTAAGAGCTATATCATAGCATGACTACTATCATGCTATATTAATCATATTATATTAATTTTGCCTTGTCAATTAAGAAAAGTTAAATTTAACATTTTTTTGTATAGTGTTTATTTTGTTAGTAAAAAATATATATGCTATAATAAGCTTAGGTGATTTACTTGATTACAGTAGTAGCAGCTTTAATTAAAAAAGATGATAAAACAGGAAAGGGTCTTTATATTGCAGGAGTATTCAACTATTCAAATTGAGTCTAATAGTGGTTATGCGGTAAATATTGTATTAAATATCTCTAAAGGAAATTTAAAAAGTAAACATAGTAGTGTAATATATGAATATATAGGAAGAGGCGATGCTACTAGAGTTAAATCTATTAGTATTTTAGGTGGTGCTTTTACAAGTAAAGCTGGTAAAAATGCATTTTTGTTATCAAATTCATTTAAAGATATTCATCCTACTTTTATAAGTGGTGGTAAATTTTCTTCTAATCCAAAAGATTATTTGAAATCTGGATATACAACTAATTTAGAAAATAACTATTATGATGTATCTAAAGGTGCTATAGCAGTATTTGGCGTAAAAACAAATAATATACTAACTTATTACAAAATTTGTTTATTGTAGCAATTATAATCCTTTTAGGAGTAATGCTATATTTTAAAAGATTAAAAATAGCTAATTGGTTTAAAAAAGCGTTTCATTTGTGATATAAATTTTTCTATGTTATAATAACTCTCACAAAAAGAGGGGAATGCAATGGAAAATCCGGAAAGATATTATCGAAGATCTTACAATGCTTTAAATAGATTAATTCAAGCTTATAAAAATGGTTATAATAAAGAAAACACTTTAGATTTTAGAAAACAGTTAATAGCATCAGCAACTACTAATCCCGCATTAATGGAAGAAGAACGTTCTCGTATAATGTTTACTATAATTGTTGCTTTACTAGGGCTTAATAAAGAAAGTATAGAACGTACTGGTAAATTTTTAGAATATAAAAAAAATAATTACTCTATGAATATTAGAAATATGCCTATATCTCCAGAAGCTAAGGCAAAATTAGATTCATTTGATTCTGAAAGAGTTCTTTCCACAGATTTTGATGAATGGTTAAGCATCATAACCAAAGTTGATTCGGATACTACTAATGTAGACCATTTAAGAAGAGTTAGAAACGGATTACTTCATAGTAATTTTTACTTGAACCAAGATTATCCTGAATTAACAATTGTCCACATAAAAACTAAAAGTTATTATGAAGCAGAATTATTAAATGATGAATTTCAAATGTTTGTTTTTGAATATTTTGGTAATCTAGCAGAATTAGGCTTAACGGAAAAGATGAATGCTTACAATTTACCTGTGGCTAGAATAAAAACCAGAGAAGAATTAATTTCTGCGCTTCATGTATTATCTATAAATAGCTATACCTATGATGGTCTAAATTCTTTAGCTAGTAAGACACCAGAATTATTGTTAAAAGAATCCACTGATAAAGAAGGCATAATTGATGCAGAAACATTTGAAAAAAAACTAAAAAATTCTAGTAACTATCAAAATATGAATGTAACAGTTACAAGATTAGATCATTTAGAAATTGCTCATATGTTTGTTTATTTTGAAAAAAATTATGGTGATAACTTTTATAAATTAGATGCAAAGACTCAAGCAAGTACTATTGCAGCATATTTGCAGTATAGAATAAATCCTAAAAGAGAAGTGAGTAATTGGTTATTGCATTTTTGGTATTTGTATGCAACTCTTTATAGCGATAAATTTAAAATAGAATTTTTTAGTGGTGATGAATTTGGAAAAGAATCTTGTTATCCAGCATTACTAATATTAAAAGCTTATTTAATAATGTATAGATTACAACATAAAGATTTCACTGAAATAGATTATAGTAAAATAAATTTTGATGTTATGGATTTAAAAACTGAATTTAAATCAAGTAATGTAAACAATCCTAATGTCACAGCAAATTACTTTAAAGATAGTTTTTTAAAAGAACAAGCTAAAGGTGTTATAACGGATTATGATGAGATATGGAATAAAATAGTTTGTGAAATATTAAGAAACAGTTTAGCTCATGGTAATGTAAAATCTTTTGTAGATACCCATACTTTAGAAAAATACATTGAATTAAGTGACGTTGATCCCAAAAAAGGAAACGTAAGAACAATTGTAATGTCGCTTTCAGCATTTGAAAAATTACTAAATTCTGAAGCGTTTCTTCCTAAAAACTGTCTTAAGAAAGATGCAGAAGTAAAAAGAGCCCTTAAGCCATAAAAAAGTAGGAAACATAATAGTTTCCTACTTTTTTATGCTATAATATGGAATATATAGAGAGTAGTGAGGTAGTGTGGCAAAGTATAAAGGTATAATATGTGGTCATGTGTATGATGATGCAAAAGAAAAAATTAAATTTGAAGATTTATCTGATACATGGGTGTGTCCAATTTGTTTTGTTTCCAAATCAATGTTTATAAAACTAGCAGAAACAGCAAAAGAAATTAAAGAAGAAGTTCCAGAAGGAGAAGAAAATACTATAGATTTTAATAATGCCATAAAAATTTCAAAAGATAATATTTGTATAAAAAGAATATCAGAAAAATGTATTAATTGTGGAGTGTGTACAAATACTTGTATGGAAAGGCAAGGAATACAAGATTTGTGTGGAGGTAAAGCATGCGTAAATTGCGGGCAATGCATTCAAAAATGTCCAACTGGGGCACTGGTGCCTAAATCTGATATTGAAAAACTAGAAAGCGCTTTAAAAAGCAACAAAATTTGCATCGCTTATACAGCTCCATCTGTAAGAGTAGCATTAGGAGATGCTTTTAACATGGAACCGGGGAGTTTTGTTCAAGGAAAATTAGTTGCATCTTTAAGAAGTATTGGTTTTAAATATGTGTTTGATGTTACTTTCGGTGCAGATTTAACGATAATGGAGGAAGCAAATGAATTAGTGGAAAGAATTCAAAATAATGGAGTACTTCCTATGTTTACTAGTTGTTGTCCAGCTTGGGTTAAATATGCAGAAATGTTTTACCCACAAATATTAGAACATTTATCAAATTGTAAAAGCCCAATCGGTATGCAGGGAGAAATGATTAAAAAATACTTTATTAAAAAGATGAATATTAATCCAAATGATGTTTTTACTGTAGCAATAACTCCATGTACTGCAAAAAAATATGAAATCGCACGGGTAGAGATTGGTGGAACGGATTGTGTTCTTACAACTAGAGAATTAATTGAAATATTAAAAAATAAAAATATAGATATTAAAAATTTAGGAGATAGTAATTATGATTCACTTTTAGGAGAAGGCAGTGGAGCCGGCATGATTTTTGGTAATACTGGTGGAGTTATGGAAGCAGCATTAAGAGAAGCAAATTACATTCTAACTAAAGATTATTTACCAAGTTTAGAATTTCAGGAAGTAAGAGGTCTTGATAATGTTAAGGAAGCTTCTATTACAATTAATAATTTAGTTATAAATGTAGCAATAATACATGGAATCTCCGCGGCCAAAAAAATCCTCGAAGATGTCAAAAATGGTGTATCTAAATATCATTATATAGAAGTTATGAATTGTTTTGGCGGATGCATTGGTGGTGGTGGGCAACCGCAGATAGATGATGACAAAGAAATAATGATTAAAGAGAAAAGAATAGCATCACTATATAAGAAAGATAAAGAAAGTAAATATCGATATAGTCATGATAATCCAGATGTTCAAAGAATATATAAAGAATTTTTAGGTAAACCACTAAGCCAAAACAGTAAAATATTCTTACATACAAATTATTTTGATAAATCAGAAGAAATAAAATAATGAAAATTTAGAATAAAGTATCTATCTGTTTGGTTGTTATAATAAAGAAAAAGTTTGGTAGTATAGCAAGTATTCATTGTGTGAAAAATAAATTTATGCTAACATTAAGATAGATAAGAAGGTATTTAGTATAAAAAGTATGATAAATTCACCACTCTGAATTTGTTGGATTTATTATAATGCAGTAGGTAAGTTTTTTATTTAAAAAGGTGGCTTGATTATGTACTATAATAAGAAAATAGAAGATATTGAAAAAGAACTAAAAACCAGTATAGATGGTTTAACTACACCGGCTGTTTTAGACCGATTAGATAAATATGGTAAAAATAAATTACCAAAAAAAGAAAGAGATAGTATCTTTAAGATATTTTTAAAAGAATTTTTAGATCCTATGATTATTCTGTTATTAGTAGCAATATTAGGATCTTTACTAGCTAAAGAATATATTGATGCAATAGCAATTTTGTTCATTGTAATGATTAATGTTATAATGGAAGCGTATCAAGAAAAAAAAGCTAATAGTATTGCCGATGCTTTAGAAAATTTAGTTAAGGTAAGAACTAAAGTCGTTAGAAATGGAGAAATTATCAAGATTGATTCTGAAGATTTAACAATTGGTGATTATGTCATTTTAGAATCCGGAGATAAAATTTCTGCTGATTTAAGATTGGTTGAAGATTATAATTTAATGGTTGATGAATCAATTCTTACTGGTGAAAGTGTACAAGTTATAAAAACTAGTGCAATTTTAAAAAAAGAAAATATTAATATTAACGAACAGAGTAATATGTTATTTGCTGGGACGAATGTAGTAACAGGAAGGGGCAAAGCAATAGTTGTTGCAATTGGGACTAATACTGAAATTGGCAAAATTGCAAATAGTATTAATACAACAGAAGAAGAAAAATCACCCCTAACTATTAGAGTGGAAAAGTTTTCGAAGCAAATAAGCATTTTGATATTATTTATAGCATCGTTAACAGCATTCTTATTAATTTCGAAGGGTGTTCCTGGTAATGAAATCTTTTTATCTGTAATCGCTTTAGCTGTTTCTGCTATGCCTGAAGGTTTACCGTTGTCGCTTACTATGGCTTTAACTATTGCTTCTAATAAAATGGCAAAGAAAAATGTAGTTGTTAGAAAACTTAATTCTGTTGAGTCTTTAGGTAGTTGTACAGTAATTGCTTCAGATAAAACAGGAACGTTAACAGTTAATGAACAAACAGCTAAGAAAATAGTGTTACCTAATAATTTAACATATGACATTGGTGGAACAGGTTATGAAATCAAAGGCGAAATATTTGGTGATAAAATTGAGTATGCAAAAGAAATAGCATTTTATGGTAGTATCAATAATGAAGCGGTTATAGATGATGGTAAATTATTAGGAGATTCTATTGATATAGCATTTAAGGTATTAGGGAAAAAATTAAATGTTAACAGAGAAAATATAAAGAAATTAGAAATAATACCGTACGAATCAGAGAATAAATATTCTGCAGTCTTTTATGAGCAGGATGGGGAAGTGTATTGTACTGTTAAAGGTTCTTTAGAAAGAGTAAAAGAGTTTTGCAGTAAGATTCAATTAACTAAAAAGAAAATTTCCTCTGATTTACTTGAAACTCAAAATGAAGACTTAGCCAAAGATGGATATCGAGTTATTGCGATAGCAACAGGAAAGATAAAAAAACAAAAAAAATATTGTGAACGTGACATTAGAGATTTAACATTTATGGGAATGGTTGGCTTTATCGATCCAATTAGAAAAGAAGTGGTATCCTCAATAAATGAATGTCGTGGCGCTGGAATTAAGGTTTTAATGATTACTGGAGATCATCCTTTAACGGCATTTTCAATTGCTAAAGAATTAAATCTAACTCAAAATTATGATGATGTGACAAAAGGTTCCGAAGTAGATGAATATCTAGCTAAGGGCAAAGAAGCATTTGATAGTTTTGTGCGAGAAAAAAAAGTATTTACAAGAGTTACCCCTCTTCAAAAATTAGAAATAGTTGAGTCTTTGAAAAGGCAAGGCGAGTTTGTGGCGGTTACCGGTGATGGCGTTAATGACGCTCCAGCATTAAAAGCTGCAAATATTGGGATTGCTATGGGAAGTGGTACAGATTTAGCCAGAGAATCTGCTAATATGATTGTAATAGATGATAATTTTAAATCAATAGTAGCAGGTGTCAAAGAGGGAAGAATTGCATATGCCAATATTAGAAAAATAATATATTTCTTAATATCTTGTGGATTAGCTGAAGTCTTATTTTTTTGTTTAGCTATTGTTTTCGATTTATCTATGCCTTTAGTTGCAATTCAACTTTTATGGTTAAATGTTGTAACTGATAGTATTCAAACTTTTGCCTTATCATTTGAAAAAGCCGAAGATGGTATTATGAAAGATAAACCAAGGAATCCCAAAGAACCTTTATTTGATAAAAATCTATTTCAAGAAATATTTTTTTCTGGATTAGTAATTGGATTAATTGTATTTGCTGTTTGGTATTTATTAATTAAAGGTTTAAAATTCGAAGTAGAAGTTGCTAGAGGTTATATAATGGCTTTAATGGTATTTATTCAAAATTTTCATGTATTTAATTGTCGTAGTGAAAGTAATTCGGCTTTTTCTGTACCATTAGATAACAACAAACTCATAATTATAGCATTTTTAAGTTCCATAATAATTCAATTTATTGTGATGGAAATCCCTTTTTTTACTCAATTTTTACAAACATCATCCATTCCATTGGTAGAATTAATATATTTATTTGTTGTATCTATATTTGTTTTAATTATTGTAGAATTTTATAAAAATATAAAATATAAAAACTAAATGGCAAATCACACATAAAATATATTGGTGATATAAATGTATACATTACAAGATGCTTTTTATGCAGCATCAGTATTAAATGTTAATTTTGACAAGTTTAGTCCTGAAGAATTTTTAGAAGGAATTAATATTGAACTGGAACATGGATTGGTTAATTCTATGACAAATGTAACTAATAACAATTTAATCTTAACTGCTAAAATAGCCTTAGCTCATTTAAATGAATTTCCTAATTATTATAATCCTGATTACGGATTAAAAAATTTTGAAAAGTTTTTAAAAAGTAAAATTATTAATAATTCTAATTAATATGTTATAATCTTTATAAGAATTAGTGGTGATGTTATGGCAAAAAGAAAAAAGAGTGATAAAAGTATAAAAGTAACAATTATTTTATTGTTACTTTTTGCTTGCTATAATACATATAAAGATGAAATTACTAGTTTTTTAAATAGTTACGCTTACAAAAATATCTCTTATAATCTAGATGAAATACCAGAATATAATGGAGATGCTTTTGTAATCATTAATAATAACGAACCTAATTTAAAGATAGAAGAAGGAAGCAAAGAAAGTTTTGAGTTTTATAGCTCACAAGATTTATTAGGTAGAAGTGGAGTTGCGTTTGCAAATATTGGCATTGATTTGATGCCAAATGAAGAAAGAGGCAGTATAGGTAGTATTAAACCTACTGGGTGGCATACAATAAAATATGATATTGTAGAAGGTAAATATTTATATAATAGATGTCATCTTATAGGGCATCAATTATCTGGTGAAAATGCTAACCCGGAAAATCTAATTACTTGTACAAGGCAAATGAATGTTGAAGGAATGTTAACTTTTGAAAATATGGTAGCAGAATATGTTGAAGAGACTAAAAATCATGTTTTATATCGAGTAACACCTATATATGAAGGTGACAATTTACTTGCAAGCGGGGTTCAAATGGAAGCTTTATCGGTTGAAGATAATGGTGAAGGGATAAAATTTAATGTTTACGTTTATAATGTTCAAGATGGAGTAAAAATAGACTATAGTAACGGCGAAAGCGCTTTGAAGTAACGAATTGATTAAAAAAGTGTTGACAAATTCCAAAATTGTGCTAGAATATATAACCAATCAAGGGGAGGAAATTTTTATGCAAAGAAATGTTATGAATAGTTTTGGTAGTGGTACTTGTGCTGAACGAGGTTATGTTTGTGATATAGAACCAAAATTTATATCGGATATAAGAAGAGTAATAGATCCAAAAACTGGCGCTGTTATTGAACAATATCAACAATGTCAAGCATTTTATCAATGTAAACATTGTCTCAGAACTATACAAGTTGGAACTAAAATTACTAGTGTCGATGAAATAGTTACGTTTGAAACACTTGACCAAGAACGTAAAGCAGCACAACAAGCTGAACAACAACCAACTAGTAGAAGATAAAAAATAAGAAAAGGAGTATTGATTATAATACTTCTTTTTTTTGCATTTTTTCATAAAACTATCACAAAAAAAGTTTAAAATTAGTAATATTTGAAATTAGTTGAAATATGTATTAAATATTGATAAAATCAATTATTAGTAGAAAAGAGAGTGTATTTCCATGTTCAAGTTATTTAAAAAACCAGGTAAAAAACAACTTGTTTATGCATTAATTTGCGTGACATTTATTTCCTTAAATGTTTATTTAGAGCTAAAAATACCAGATTATATGTCAGAAATAACTGTTTTAGTTCAAACAGAAGGAAGTAAAATGATTGATATATTAAAAGAAGGCGGCTATATGTTACTTTGTGCTTTTGGTAGTCTAATAGCCAGCGTTGTGGTAGGATATTTTGCTTCTCGAGTTGCAGCATATTTTGGTAAAATTACTAGAAAAAGTGTTTTTGAAAAAGTCGGGAAATTTAGTACAGAAGAAATAAACAAATTTTCAACAAGTAGTTTAATTACAAGAACCACAAATGATGTTACCCAAGTACAAATGCTTATTGCGATGGGTCTTCAAGCAATGATTAAGGCGCCGATTATGGCTACATGGGCTATAATTAAAATATCTGGTAAAAACTCATCTTGGAGTATAGCTACAGCAGTTGGTGTTGTCATACTTTTAATAACAATATCAATTATTATGTCACTGGTATTTCCAAAATTTAAATTAGTTCAAAAGTTAACGGATAATTTAAATAGAATAACTAGAGAAAATTTGACAGGTATTAGAGTCATAAGAGCATTTAACGCTGAAGGTTATCAACAAAAAAAATTCGAAAATGCCAATGAAGAATTGAAAAATCTTCAATTGTTTAATCAAAAGACAATGGGATTCTTATCTCCTGTTATGTCATTAGTATCATCAGGCCTTTCTTTAGCAATATATTTTATTGGAGCTATTTTAATTAATGAAGCTAATATGTTAGATAAATTAACATTGTTTGGGGACATGGTGGTTTTCTCATCATATGCTATGCAAGTAATAATGTCATTTATGATTTTAATTATGATATTTATTATGTTTCCGAGAGCATCCATATCGGCTAAAAGAATATTAGAGGTTTTAGAAACCAATGAAAAAATAACTGATGGCGATATTTTAGAAGGAAAAGAAAAAGGCACAGTAGAATTTAAAAATGTTTCCTTTAAATACCCTGATGCAGAAGAATATATGTTAAAAAATATTTCTTTTAAGGCGAATAAAGGAGAAACTATTGCTTTTATTGGTTCAACTGGTAGTGGTAAAAGTACTCTAATTAACTTAGTGCCAAGATTTTATGATGCAACTGAAGGCGAAGTCTTAGTTGATGGTGTGAATGTTAAGGACTATAAAATAGAGGCTTTGAATAATATTATTGGTTATGTTCCCCAAAAAGCAGTTATGTTTAGTGGAACAGTTAATGAAAATGTTAGTTATGGAAATAATGCAAAAGGTAAACCATCACAAGAAAAAATAAAAGAAGCAGTTAAAGTAGCCCAAGGTGTTGATTTTGTTGAAAAGATGGAAAATCAATATGATGCTATGATTGCTCGTGGTGGCACAAATATTTCTGGTGGTCAAAAACAAAGACTAGCAATTGCGAGAGCCATTGCTAGGGATCCTGAGATTTATATTTTTGATGATTCATTTAGTGCACTTGATTATAAAACGGATTTTATATTGAGAAAAGAGTTGAAAAAATATACCAAAGATGCAACTTCTTTAATTGTAGCTCAGAGAGTTGGAACAATTAAAGAAGCGGATAAAATATTTGTTTTAGATGAAGGGAATTTAGTCGGAGCTGGTACTCACAAAGAATTATTAAAGTCCTGTGAAATATATAGAGAAATTGCTTTATCACAATTAGGAGAGGAGGAGTTAGAAAATGAATCCAGGTAGAAGAGGAATGAATTCTTCCGAAAAAGCTAAAGATTTCAAAAAATCGATGTTTAACTTAATAAGTTACTGTAAGCCATATTTAATTCCTATACTTGCTGCAGTCGTGCTTGCTATGGTTAGTGCAATCTTATCAATTATTGGTCCCGATAAATTAAAGGATATTACTAATTTAATTACTGAGGGTCTTATGCTTGGTATTAATATGAATGAAATAAAAAAAGTTGCAATTACATTAATTATCATTTATGTAACTAGTGCTATATTTGGTTATGTTCAGCATTATATAATGGCTGTTGTTACTAATAAATTTTCTAAACAATTAAGAAAAGAAATAACAGAAAAAATAAATAACATGCCACTTAAATATTTTGATAAAAATAGTTATGGTGATATTTTATCTAGGGTAACAAACGATGTTGATACTTTAAGTCAAACATTAAATCAAAGCTTAGGAACCCTTGTTAGTGCAATTACATTATTAATTGGGTCTGTTTTTATGATGATTATAACTAACGGAATAATGGCAATAACTGCAATGGTATCAAGTATTATTGGTTTTGTATTTTTGTTTGTAATTATTGCTCGAAGTCAAAAATACTTTGGTTTGCTTCAAAAAGAAATTGGTGAATTAAATGGTCATATTGAAGAAATGTATTCAGGTCATAATGTAGTAAGGGTATATAATGGTACTAAAATCGCTAATTTAGAATTTGATGAAATAAATAATAGATTGTCTGATAATGTTAGAAAGAGCCAGTTTTTATCGGGACTTATGCATCCAATTATGGGATTTATTGGTAACTTTGGATATGTATCTGTATGCATAGTAGGAGCACTTTTAACAATGAATAATGTTATAGACTTTGGGGTAATTGTAGCATTTATGTTGTATGTCAGATTATTTACTCAACCATTATCTCAAATAGCGCAGGCTTTATCTAGTCTTCAATCATGTGCAGCATCTTCTGAAAGAGTTTTTGAATTTTTAGATGAAGAAGAAATGAGTAACGAAAATAGTTTTACAAAAAAACTCTTAAGAAATGAAGTTAAAGGTGAAATAGAATTTAAACATGTGAAATTTGGATATGATAAGAATAAAATCATAATTAAAGATTTTAATGTTTCGGTTAAACCTGGGCAAAAAATAGCTATTGTTGGTCCAACAGGAGCAGGTAAAACAACAATGGTCAATTTACTTATGAAGTTTTATGAAATTAATGATGGGGATATTTTGATAGATGGCATTTCTACAAAAGAATTAACACGCAAAAATATCCATGATTTATTTATAATGGTTTTACAAGACACTTGGGTATTTGAAGGAACTATTAAAGAAAACATAAAGTATAATAAGAAAAATATTTCGGATGATAGAGTTAAAGAAGTTTGTAAAATAGTTGGTCTTCATCATTTTATCAAAACATTACCAAATGGTTATGATACAATATTGACTGATAACGATTCATTATCTTCTGGACAAAAACAATTATTAACTATAGCAAGAGGAATGGTTGAAGATGCACCTTTCTTGATTTTAGATGAAGCTACTAGTAGTGTTGATACTAGAACAGAGGAACTAGTTCAAAAAGCAATGGATAAATTAACAGAAGGAAGAACGTCTTTTATCATTGCTCACCGATTATCAACCATTAAAAATGCTGATCTAATATTATTGATGCAAGATGGGAATATTGCGGAACAAGGAAGTCACAAAGAACTTCTCAAACTTAATGAAAAATATGCAGAATTATATAATTCACAATTTGAAAAAATGGAAAGTTGATAAAAACTTTTCTTTTTTTGAAAAAAATTATATATACAATGTGACTATTTTGAAGATAAAAATCTTCTTTTTTTATATAATAAATATGGTAAAATATAAATAAAAGCGGAGGTATCATATGAGTAAAATAGTAGTAGTTGGGGCTGGGGCCTCTGGAATCATAGCAGCTTTAAAAGCATCTTTAAATAATGAAGTTATATTAATTGATGGAAATGATAAGTGTGGAAAAAAAATATTAGTAACTGGTAATGGTAAATGCAATTACTGGAATGAATCCATTAATGTTAATAATTATTTTACTAATGATACTAAAAGATTAGATTGCATTTTAGAAAATAAAAATGAAGTATTAGACTATTTATATAGCATCGGAATTTATCCTAAAGTAAAAAATGGTTATTATTATCCTGCATCTAACCTTGCTGCAAGTATAAGAAAAATATTTGTTAATGAACTTACTAGATGTAATGTAAAAACGCTTTATGATAGCAGAGTAATAAATATAAAAAAATTGGATAACAAATTTATTATAGAAACTCCGAAAGAAACACTAAAAGCTGACAAAGTAATTATTGCTACTGGTTCAAAAGCTTTTCCTAAAACAGGAAGCGATGGATTTGGCTACGATGCGGCAAAAAAATTAGGACATAAAATCAATCAAGTTCTACCTGCCTTAGTTGGTTTACAAACAAATGATATAAATATAAAAGAATGGGCTGGAGTAAGAAGCGATGCTTCGGTAAGTTTATATGTTGACAATCAAAGATTAACAGAAGAATTTGGGGAAATTCAACTGACTGAAAATGGCATAAGTGGAATATGTACATTTAATATATCTGGATTAATTTCCAAAGCATTATATAATAAGAAAAAAGTTATAGTTAGAATAAATTTTGTACCTGCGATAAATAATTTTGCTGATTTTTTTGATAAACGTAATAGCGAGCTTAAAAACAGAACGATTGAAGAATTGCTTGAAAGTATTTTAAATTATAAATTAACTTCAGTAATATTAAAAAAATCAAATATAAAAAATAATAGTTATTGGAATGATTTAAATAGACTTGAAAAAGAAATGTTAATAAGAAATATAGAAAATTTTGAACTTAATATTAGTGAAACTAATTCATATGATAAAGCACAAGTGTGTACTGGTGGCATTCCATTAAATGAAGTAAGCAATAATATGGAATCAATATATTGTAAAGATTTATATTTTGTTGGAGAATTGCTTGATGTTGATGGTAAATGCGGCGGCTTTAATTTAGCATTTGCTTTTATTACGGGCTATATTGCAGGAAGTAGTGTGTAATATGCTAAAAGTAAGACAAATAAAAGTTGATGTTTTAGCGGATAATGATTTGAATAGATTTAATGCGCTATTAAAAAAGATAAAATTAAAAAAAGAAGAGATATTAAGATATGAAATAACAAAACAATCGCTTGATGCTAGAGATAAAGAAAATATTTTTTATGTATATGAAATGATTGTTGAAATAATTAATGAAGAAAAATATTTGCAAAAGAATAAAAATAAAGATATATCATTTTATGTAGAAGAACATTATATATATAAATTTAATGGTAATAAAAAACTAAATAGTAATATTGTTATTGTTGGAAGTGGACCGGCTGGGTTGTTTGCAGCCTATATTTTAGCTGAAAATGGCTATAAACCGATTATAATTGAACGTGGAAAGAAAATAGAAGAACGGGTTAAAGACGTTGAAAATTTTTGGAATAATAATAAACTATTGTTAAATTCTAATGTTCAGTTTGGTGAAGGTGGAGCTGGAACATTTTCTGATGGAAAACTAAATACATTAATCAAAGATAGATATAATAGAATGAAAAAAGTATTTAATACTTTTGTAGAGTGTGGAGCACCTAAAGATATTTTATATAGTTATAAACCTCATATTGGAACAGATAAGTTACGAGAAGTTATTATAAATATACGAAATAAAATAATTGAGATGGGCGGTTGTTTTTTATATGAAACTATTGTCACAAATTTAATTATCGAAGAGAATGAACTAAAAAAAATAGTAGTTAATGATAATGAAGAAATTTTATGTGATGCTTTAGTTTTAGCAATTGGTCATTCGGCTCGTGATACATTTGAGATGCTTCAAAAAAATAATATAGAAATTGCAAATAAGCCTTTTGCAGTGGGACTAAGAATTCAACATAATCAAAAAATGATAAATGAATCTCAATGTGGTAAAAAATATGCTAATATTTTAGGGGCAAGTTCGTATAAATTAACTCATCAAACATCTTGTGGTAGAGGAGTTTATACATTTTGTATGTGTCCCGGTGGCTTTGTTGTGAATGCTAGTAGTGAAGATAAATATTTAGTTGTAAATGGGATGAGTAATCATAGTAGAAATGAAGAAAATGCTAATAGTGCAATTATAGTCACAATTACGGAAAAAGATTATGGGACTAATATTCTAGATGGTGTAAAATATCAAAGAATGTTAGAAGAGAAAGCTTATAATCTTTGTAATGGGAAGATTCCATTACAATTATTTAAAGATTATAAAAAAAATAAGGTTAGTAAGAGTTTACAATCTGTTAATCCAGTTGTTAAAGGTGAGTATGATTTTGGTAATTTAAACGAATTGTTTTCAGATGAAATTAATAAAGCTTTGACAGAATCTATTATAGTTTTTGGGAGAAAAATAAAAGGATTTGATAATGATGATGCAATACTCGCTGGAGTTGAAAGTAGAACTTCATCTCCGGTGAAAATAATTCGTGATGAAAATTTTGAAAGTAATATAAAAGGTATATTTCCTTGTGGTGAAGGTGCTGGATATGCTGGTGGCATAACTTCAGCTGCAGTTGACGGCATTAAAGTAGCCGAAGCCATTGGAAAAATTTATAAAAAATAAAAGAAGATATTTTGAAAAAAATATCTTCTTTTTGTGGAAAACTATTTAGTTATTAACATTTTTCCTTGATAAGTATCTCTTTTAACCATTTCCTTGTCTATATCATTTAATAAACAGAATTTCTTCAGTAACCAATCTGGTGTTATTAATTCTTCTTTTATTGGATCGCCAGTAATTCTTTCAATAACTATTTTTTCATCTAATAGTTCTAGTTGCTTAATGACTATATTAATATATTCTTCCTTAGTTAATATAGAAAAATTTTTTTGTTCATATATTTCTGCTAATTCGGTATTTTTAGAAATATATAACATATGAATTTTAACACCATCAACTTTCAAATCATTTAATAGCTTAATTGTATTTAGCATATCATCTTCAGTTTCGTAAGGTAGACTATTAATGATATGAGCTACTACAAATATCCCTTTTTCTTTTAACCTTTTTACAGCGTTAATAAAACACTCAACGTTATGTCCTCTTTTTATGAACTTTAAAGTGTCATTATTACTACTTTGAAGACCCAATTCAATTGTTAAAAAAGTTTTTTTATTAAGTTCTCCTAAATATTCAATTATTTCATCAGTTAAAGTATCAGGTCTAGTAGCAATAGCTAAACCAACGACTTTAGGATAGTCAAGCAAAATTTCAAATAACCTTTTTAAAGTATCAAGTGGAGCATAAGTATTAGTGCCAGCTTGAAAATATGGAATATATAAACTATTTGGCCATTTGTTTTCTAACACTTTAATATTATTTGAAAATTGTTCTTCAATAGAATCATTACTATTAATAATATTTGCTTTACTATAATCGCTACAATAGATGCAACCATTGCCATTAATTTTGTTTGGACAACTCATATGAGCATCAAGTGGTACTTTAAAAACTTTATTATTAAATTTAGTGCGATAAAAATAATTTAATGTATGATATCTTTTATTATCTAGACTATATTTAAACATAATCCACCTCAAAAATAATATACATAAGTTAAATAAATTTGTAAATAATAAGTTTGGAGGAAAATAAAATGGAAGAAAATAAAAAAGAAGTAAATGTATTGGATGAACTTAATAAAGGGGCATGTATGGGAAGAGATGCTATTCATTTTATAATCGATAAAGTAACAGATAATGGGTTAAAAGAAGAATTAAAAAGGGAATATGCTCAGTACCAAAAAATTACAGATGAAATAAGTGAATTATATCCAGAGTATAGTGATAAAAAACCTCATGATACAAATGCCATGAATAAAGTTATGACTTGGTATGGAATTGAAATTAGAACATTAAAAGATGATAGTACATCTAAATTAGCTGAACTTCTTATGCAAGGTGTTAATATGGGAATTATTGAAGGAAGAAGGTTATTAAATCATAAATCAACTGATGAAAATATTAACAGATTAGTTCAAGAATATGTTGATATGCAAGAAGAAGCTGTAGAAAACTTAAAATCATATCTATAAGCAGAAAAATTTTCTGCTTTTTAAATGTAAAAAATAGATTTTATGAAAAATTTTTGTTACAATACACCTAGGTGATATCATGCTGGTTTATGGAAGAAATGTCTTAAAAGAATTGGATAAGAAGAAAATAAGAAAAATTTATGTAAGTAGTAATGAACTTATACCTTATTTAAAAGAAGAAAAATTAAAATATGATATAGTTCCAAAGCAAAGACTCGATAAAATGGTGAAGGGAAATCATCAAGGCATAGTTATTGATATTTATGATTATGAATATTATACAATAAATGATATTGATAGTGATTTTGTAGTAATATTAGATCATTTAGAAGATCCCCATAACTTTGGAGCAATTATTCGGACATGTGAATGTGCGGGCATTAAAGATATTATTATTCCTAAAGATAGAAGTGTTACAGTTAATGAAACAGTAGTAAAAGTCTCAGTTGGAGCCATTGAACATGTTAAAATTATTATGGTTAGTAATTTAGTAAATGCAATTAATAAATTAAAAGATATGAATTATTTTATATATGCTGCCGATATGGGCGGAGAAAATTATCAAACTATCACATATCCAAAGAAAAAGGCTTTAATTATTGGAAATGAAGGCAAAGGAATTAGTAGAATAGTTGAAGAAAATAGTGATTTTATAGTAAGTATTCCAATGAAAGGAAGTATAAATAGTTTAAATGCTAGTACATCTGCTGGTATACTAATATACGGAATGAATAAAAATGACTAGTGAAGAAATATTTAATACAAATGATAATGAATTAATAATGTTATATCATGAAGAAAATGAAGATGCTAAAAACATTTTATTTTACAAATATAAATTTATTATTGATATTTTAATAAAAAAATATAGTAAATATTTATCAAGTTTAAATATAGATTATCAAGAAATTTATAGTGAATGCACAGTTGGTTTTAGCGATGGCCTTAGAAGCTTTCAAGAAGATAAAAGTGCTAGTTTAGCAACTTTTATAACTTTGTGTATTGAAAGAAGATTAGGAAACATTATTCGTAAATATAATAGAGAAAAACATAAGGGATTGCAAGAAACATATTCTCTAGATTATGTATATGAAGAAAGTGATTCTAGATTAATGGATTTTATTAGCGATGATTATGAACATGATCCTTTAAAGAATATAACTGAGCAAGAAGGGTATAATGAATTAATAGAAAGCATTCAAGATAAATTGACAGTAAAAGAATATGAGGTATTTGTTTTAATGGTACGAGGCTTGAGTTATTTGGAAATTGCTAAAATTCTTGATAACACACCAAAACAAATTGACAATACAATTCAAAGGTTAAAAAATAAAATTAGAAATTTATTAAACGAAAAAGAAAATGCAATTGATTAAAATTGTGTTTTTTTATGGATTTTATGTTATTTACAAAAACCATAGTATTTGTTATAATCTATTTATAATAAGAGGGAGTGATTCTAATGAAAATGTTAACTGCAGAGATAACAAAACTATTAGATAAATTATATAACCTACGTGGTGAAGACAGTGTAATACTTTCTAAAATGGATAGCGAAAGATCAAAAGCTGAAGAAACTAAAGAAAGAACTGCTAAAGAAAAAACTACATTACAAGAAACTATAACAAATTTAACTGAAGAAGAAAGAGTGCTTGCTGAAGAAGGAGAAAAATTAGTTGCTATATTAAGTAGAATAAAAACTGATGATTTTAAAATCGTTTTAGAAAAATTAAATGTTGATTTTAATCCAGATAAAATAAGTGAAGAAGTAAATAGGTTGCTTCCTGCTACAATTAGTAAAGTCCAAGAAGAAAAGAAAAGTGCTGAAGATGGTTTAGTAAAAGTAGAAGTAGAAATGAATACTGCAATTGCTACTATTGAAGAACTTGCAATTAGAAAAGATGAAGCTTTATCTAATCAAGCAAGATTAAATGAATATTTTGATTTAGCATTAAATGGAAATATCAATATAACAAGAGATTCTATTACAAGTTTACTAGAAAAGTTTGAATTTACTGAGGATGAATGCAGAGAAGCTGCTAAAATCATGATGTTCCCAGAAGATGCTTTATATGATTATGAAAATAAAGCCCAAAATGGTAGTACATCAGGAAAGAGCATTTCTGAAGTTTTTGCTGAAGCAAAAGAATCAGTTGTTATGGAAGAAGAAAAACCAGTGGTAGAGGAAAAAAGTGTTTCTCCAAAAGAAGCTTTAATTAGTCTGTTAACTGAATTAGGGTTTGATTATTTAGATTTTACAAGTAATGATATTGATAAAGTTTTAGCAAACTATAATGAAACTGATTTAAGAAGAAATGTAGAATTTGCAAAAGCAAAAGAAATTAAATTAGATTTATTTGTTGATAATGTTGAATTATTATATGACAGGGAATTGGAACAAAAAATAAGCAAATTAATTGAAGTTGGAAAAGAACCATTCGATATTTACTTAAATCCAAATATATTAATTAAATATAATATTAAAGATTTAGATAGTACAATTGATAGATTAAAAAATAGTGGTCTAGATCCTAAGAAAGTACCATTAATAGCATACTAGGAGGGATAAAATGGAAAAAAAGATAGCGTTATTAAATATAAATGATGCTGAACTTGCTAAATTACCTAAATTTATGGCTTCATTAACGTTTGTAACAGCCGATGAAATGAGTGCAATTTTAGATTTTTTGAAATCAAAAGGAGTTGTAATTACTTTAGCTCATGAGTTAACTATATTTGCTAATGCATTAGAAGATATAAAAAGAAAATTTAGCATTTTAGAAGAAGTTCACGCTATAGATATTTATATACAAAATCCAATAATGATAAACAAGAATGCAATTGAAATTTATAAAAAAATAAATTATTGCATACAAAATAGTGTACCATACAAAAAAGAAGATGGTACCTATGAACCTTTTTTATTCAGCGAAAGTGAATGGCAAAAAAAGTTTAATAAAGATGCTGAACTTATTGCAAGTGCGGAACCAAATCGAGCTTTAGGAGAAAGTGTTGTTACATTAGAACCTGTAATAACTTCTGAACAAGTTGTTATTCCTTTTGAGCCTGTATCACAAGTTTCAGAGGAACCAAGAAAAGCGCCTCAAGATGATAGATATATGGATATTCAAGAATTCATGAGTTCTCCAGAAGAAATACAACCTACAACATTAAATTTTGCTAGTTTAAAAGATTCTGTAAGTAAAATGCATACTGAACTGAATGGAATAAGCGCTCAAGCATCAAGCCTTGCATCTGAAAGAAAAAAATTAGAAAACCAATATGCTAATTTAAGTTTATATAAAGATTCATTAGCACAGGAGTTGGCAGATGACTTTGTAGGTTTTGATGAAATAGAACCTGATTATAGAACAAGGAGAGCGGCATAATGAAGTTTTTAGAAAAGTATGATTTTAATAAAGAAGAAATAGCTGATTTCTTAAATAATTCCCCTAAAAAATTAATTGATGCTATTAAAACTAATAAGAAATTAGTATGTGAAAATATTAATTATCTAAAAGATTTAGGTGTAACAAACTACCAACAAATATTTTTGGAATATTATGATATGTTTTTAATGGATCATAGTAATTTTGTGGAAGTATTCTCAAAATATGAACCAGAAGATTTAATCGAAAAATTAAAGAAAAATGTTAGAATAGTAGAATATTTATAAAGATGTTTAAAACATCTTCTTTTATTTGTGTCAACTAAGTGCTAAATTGATTTATAAAAAAACTTTAGAATGTTATAATATAAACATAAGGAGAAATGATTATGAAATGTGTTGCAATTAAAGGGGTTAAAGAATTTGAAGTAAAAGAAATACCGGAATTAGAACCAGAAAAAGGAAAAGTTTTAATTAACGTAAAAAAAACTGGTATTTGTGGTTCTGATATTCATTATTGGGATTTAGGAAGTCCAGAAGGTCTTGTTATGGGCCACGAATATTCAGGCGTTGTAGTTGATAATGGTGGCAGAGAAGATTTAAATATTGGGGATCGAGTAACAGCCTTACCTATTTCGCCTTGTGGAAAATGTGAAGCTTGTTTAACTGGAAATATTCATTATTGTTCAGAAACATGGAATCATGCTAGTGGATTATCATTAGATAATTCTGGAGGACTTGCTCCACAGTTAAAGGTTCGTAGTGATATGGTGTTGAAATTACCAGATAATATGAGTGATGAAGAAGGTGCTTTAGTAGAACCAACTGCAGTTGGTTATCATGCAGTTAATTTAGCTAATGTTAAAGTAGGTGATCACGTCTTAGTAGTTGGTGGAGGAATTATTGGTTTAGTTTCTGCTATGTTTGCTAAAAAAAGTGGGGCAAGCAAAGTAATAGTTTCTGAAGCTAATGAAAGTCGTGGAGAAATGGCTGTTAAACTTGGTGTAGCAGATGCATGGGTTGATGCTAAAAATCAAGATGAAATGAATAAATATGCGGGTACTTTTGATAGAGTAATTGAATGTTGTGGTAATGCTCCAGCAGTTAATAGTGCATTAACTTTAGTTAAAGCTGGTGGTACTGTGGTATTAGTTGGAGTATCTATGAATCTAATTAACTATATGAGTATCGCACACGTTATGAGAGAATTAAATGTAATTGGAGCAATAGCATATACAAAAGAAGAATTTGCTAAATGTATAAGTATGATTGCTAACAAAGAAATTGATGTAATGAAATTTGTTTCCAAAACAGTAACTTTAGAAGAAGTTCAATCCTCTTATGAAGAACTTACAAGCGGAAATTCAAGTTGTATTAAAATATTAGTTGATCCAAATAAATAAAATGTGAAAGTAAATACTTAGGTATTTGCTTTTTTATAGGCTTAATAAATAAAAAAAGGCAAAATATTGTTTTGTATAATGTTTTGTGGTAAAATCTAACTAATTGATTGAAACTATAAAGAATTCAATAATTATATTGGAAGGATGATAAAGTTGGCAAATAAAAAAATAACAAGTAGAGATATAGATTTTGCACAATGGTATACTGATGTTGTTAATGCTGCTCATTTAGCTACTTATTCAAATGTTAAAGGATGTATTATACTTGAACCTAGTGGTTATGCAATATGGGAAATGATGCAAAAAAAACTAGATAAAATGTTTAAAGAAACTGGTCACAAGAACGTAGCTATGCCAATGTTGATACCAGAAAATTTGATGAATAAAGAAAGCGAGTTAATAAATGGATTTGCGCCAGAAGTTGCTTGGGTTACAATGGGTGGAAGTAAAAAATTAGAGGAAAGAATGTGTATTAGGCCAACATCTGAGACTTTATTTAGTGATTACTTTGCAACAAAAGTAAAATCTTACAGAGATTTACCATTAAAATATAATCAATGGTGTTCTGTCATGCGTTGGGAAAAAGAAACCAGACCTTTTCTTAGAAGTCGTGAATTTTGGTGGCAAGAAGGGCATACTGTTCATTCTACTCAAGAAGATGCCGAAAAAGAAACTAAGGATATGCTAAATATTTATAAGACTTTTTTTGAAAAATATTTAGCTATCCCAGTACTTACTGGTAAAAAAACAGAGAAAGAAAAATTTGCTGGTGCTGATTATACTTTAACGATAGAGGCACTGATGTATAATGGTGTATCACTACAATCAGGTACTAGCCATTATTTTGGTCAAAGATTTAGTAAAGCTTATGATATTAAATTTTTAAATAAAGATAATGAATTGGAAAATGCGTATCAAACATCGTGGGGAGTTTCATCTCGAATGATAGGCGCTTTAATTATGGTTCATAGTGATGATGATGGTTTAGTACTTCCACCTAATATTGCTCCAATACAAGTAGCAATTATCCCTATTGGTGATGATTCTAAAGTTCAAAATCTAGTTAATGAAACTTATACAAAATTAGTAGATAATAATGTTACAGCATATGTAGATAACACTGATAAATCTCCGGGATTTAAATTTGCAGAAGCAGAAGTAAATGGAATACCAGTCAGGATAGAAATAGGAGCAAGAGATTTAGAAAACGGATTAGTTACAATAGCACGACGTGATACTAAAGAAAAATATCAAATACCATATGATACAAATATAGTTGAGTATGTTAAAGAGTTAATGAACAAAATTCAAGAGGATATGTTTAATAAGGCAAAAATTAGAAACGAAAGTAAAACTTACGAATGTCATAAATTAGAAGAAGTAGAAGAAATTATGAACAATAATCCAGGCTTTGTTAAAGCAATGTGGTGTGGCAATGAAGAATGTGAACTTAAAATGAAAGAAATTCGTGGAACTAAATCTAGATGTATTTTAGAAAATCATGAACCTATTGATAATAAATGTATTGTGTGTGGTAAAGACGCTAAAGAATTAGTAGTGTGGGGTATACAATATTAAAACAATTAATGCATAATTAATTGTTTTTTTGTTTGTTAAGAATATTATTTATAGTATAATATTTTTATAAGAACGGGGAATTAAAATGACAGATATTGAAATTTCTAAAAGTATTAAATTGCATAATATTAAAGATATAGCTGAATCTCTCGGTTTAAATGAAGAAGATATAGAAGAATATGGAAAATATAAAGCGAAAATAACCAATAAAGTTTTGGAAAAATTAAAGGATAAAAAAAATGGTAAATTAGTTTTAGTAACATCAATTAATCCAACACCTTTAGGCGAAGGTAAAACAACAATGTCTATTGCTATAGCTGATGGGTTAAAAAAAATAGGAAAGAATGCCATATTAGCTTTAAGAGAACCATCTTTAGGACCAGTATTTGGTATTAAAGGTGGAGCTACTGGCGGAGGCATGGTTCAAATTGCTCCGATGGAAGATATCAATCTTCATTTTACTGGCGATATTCATGCAATTACAGCTGCTAATAATTTACTAGCAAGCTTAATTGATAATCATATATACTTTGGTAATGAATTGGGTTTTAAAAAAGTAACGTGGAAAAGATGTCTGGATTTAAATGATAGACAGTTAAGAAAAGTTAATACTGGTTTATCTGAAGAGGGTAAAATGGTATCTAGAATGGATTCTTTTGACATTTCGGTTGCATCAGAAGTAATGGCAATTTTATGTTTAGCTACAGATTTACAAGATTTAAAATTACGTTTGGGTAATATTTTAGTAGGTTATAACCATAATGATGAAGCAATTTATGCTAAAGATTTAAAAGCTGAAGGAAGTATGGCAGCATTATTAAAAGATGCTATTAAACCAAATTTAGTTCAAACTTTAGAGCATACACCTGCTATAGTGCATGGTGGGCCTTTTGCTAACATAGCCCATGGATGTAATAGTATTATTGCTACGAAAATGGCTTTGAAATTAAGTGATTATGTTATTACGGAAGCAGGTTTTGGGGCTGATTTAGGAGCTGAAAAATTTTTAGATATAAAATGTCGCATTGGTAATTTAAAGCCTGATGCAGTGGTCATTGTAGCAACAATGAAAGCTTTGAAATATCATGGTGGAGTTTCCATTTCAGATGTAGAAAAAGAAAATGTTGAAGGATTAGAAAAAGGCCTAAAAAATTTATTACATCATATTAACCATTTGAAAAATAATTATGGTCTTAATGTTATGGTGGCTATTAACAAATATGGTTTTGATACGCAAAATGAAATAGACTTTTTAAGTAAAAAGTTAGAAGAACAAAGTGTTTTACTTAGTTTAGTTGAAGGTTACACGCTGGGTGGTTTAGGAGCAATGGATATTGCAAATAAATTAGTAAATTTATCAGAAGTTGAAAGTGAATTTAAATATATATATAATCTAGATGATTCTATTGAAGAAAAAATAAGAAAAGTTGCTACTAATATTTATGGGGCAAAAGATGTAACATATGAAGAAGAAGCTTTAAAGGAAATTAAAATTATTGAAAGGCTTGGTTATGATAAATTTCCTATATGTATTGCAAAAACTCAATATTCTTTATCTGATGATCCGAAAAACTTAGAATGCAATAATGAATATAATATTACAGTTAGAAATATTGAGTTAAAAACAGGAGCTGGATTTATAGTAGTATTAACAGGGAATGTAATGACAATGCCTGGGTTATCTAGAAATCCATCTGCCGAAAAAATAGACATTGATGATAATGGTAATATAATTGGTATATTTTAAAATAAAAAATAATTAGTGTTTTTAATTACTAATTATTTTTTTGTCTGCTTTTCTTCCATTGAATATGATAAGCAATAATAAGTTGTAGTCTATAAGGAATAAATCTTAAACCAAAGTTACCAAGTTTCATAGATAGAGTAGGAAGAATAATCATTTTTTCTTGAAACATTTTATCTATTCCATATTTTGCCACATATTCACTCGATACTTCTTTAATACCAAAAGTTCCTTTTGCAACTTTATTAAATTCAGTACTAGTTGGCCCTGGGCATAAGGCGGAGATTACAACTTTGCTTTTTCTTTGTCTTAATTCTTCATTTATAGCCATTGTTAATTTTGTTAAATAATTTTTAGTGGCATAATAAGTATTTAATTTGGGGCCTGCCATAAAACCCGCTGATGAGCAAACATTTAAAATGTAACCGGAATCTTTTTTAATAAAATCTTTTAAGAATAATTTAGTTAATATATGTGGTGCTTTAATATTAACATCTATCATATTAAGTTCTACAGCTAAATCAGTTTCAGCAAAATCACCAAATAAACCAAATCCAGCATTATTAATTAAAATATCAATATTTTCTTCTTTGCATTTTTCATATAATTTATAAACATTACTCTCTTTACCCAAATCCAAACTAATAATTTTAGTATTTACATTTAATTCTTTAGCTAAACTTTCTAATTTTTCTTTTCGTCTAGCTACTAATACTAAATCTATTCCTAATTTATCTAAATATCTGGCCATATCTCTTCCGATGCCAGAAGATGCTCCAGTAATAAGTGCTTTCATTATTTTATTTCTCCTTTTAATTCAAATAAAATATCTCTAAGTTCCATTGCTCTTTCAAAATCTAAAGCCTTTGCTGCATTACGCATTTCTTCTTCAATTTTAACTATCATATCTAAAGTTTCTTTTTTGCTCATTTTCTTCTTTTTATCTTTAGTTTCAACTTGATTAGAAATAACTTCTTTAATATCTTTAATAATTGTTTTAGGAATAATTCCATTTTCTTTATTAAACTTATCTTGAATTTCTCTTCTTCTATTAGTTTCTTCAATTGCAATATTCATTGCTTCACTATAAGCATCTGCATACATAATAACCTTACCATTTTCATTTCTAGCACATCTACCTATAGTTTGAATTAAACTGCGACTACTTCTTAAGAAACCTTGTTTATCAGCATCTAAAATACATATTAGTGATACTTCAGGAATATCAATACCTTCTCTAAGTAGGTTAATTCCTACAACTACGTCGTATATACCACATCTTAAATCATGAATAATTTTAAGTCTTTCTAATGTTTTTATTTCATTATGTAAGTAAGCTACCTTAATATTCATTTCTTTTAAATAGTTAGTTAATTCTTCACTCATTCTAATAGTTAGGGTAGTAATTAAAACTCTTTCATTTAAACTAATTCTTTTGTTAATTTCTCCAATAATATCATCTATTTGACCTTCTGTTTGTCTTACTTCAATAGTTGGATCGAGTAGTCCGGTTGGTCTAATTATTTGTTCTGTAACCTGATCTACTTTTTCCAATTCATAATCTCCAGGGGTTGCTGATACAAAAATGGCCTGATTTATTTTATTTTCAAATTCTTCAAAACGAAGAGGTCTATTATCCAGAGCACTAGGAAGCCTAAAACCATAATCTACTAAAGTTTGTTTACGCATTCTATCTCCATTATACATTCCTCTAACTTGAGGTAGGGTAACATGCGATTCATCTACTACTAGTAAAAAATCATTAGGCATAAAATCTATTAAACATGTAGGAGTAACACCTTCTTCTCTTAAAGCTAAATGTCTTGCATAATTTTCTACACCATTGCAATATCCTGTTTCTTTCAACATTTCAAGATCATAATTAACTCGTTCTCTAAGTCTTTGTTCTTCGATATATTTATCATTATTTTTAAACCATTGTAATCTTTCTTCTTTTTCTTTTTCAATTCTTTTAATGGCCTCTTCTAATTTTTCAGGACTAGTTACAAAATGAGACGCTGGAGAGATTGTGATAGTTTTTTTTGATTCCTTTACTACACCAGTAAGAGGATCAAACTCGGTGATAGCTTCTACAATATCATCGTCCAATTCGATTCTAATACCAGATGCTTTTTCGTTAACTGGTATAATATCTATTGATGAACCTCTTACTCTAAAGGTGCCGCGATGAAAATCTAAATCACTTCGTTCATATGTCATGTCTACTAATTTGTCTATAATTTTATTTCGATTGACTTTATCACCAACACTTAGAATTAACATATTTTTTTCGTATTCTTCTTTTTCGCCAATACCATAAATACAAGAAACTGAGGCTACAACAATAACATCTTTATGATTAATTAAAGCACTTGTAGCACTATGTCTAAGTTCATCAATTTCATCATTAACAGAGGCATCTTTTTCTATATAAGTATCACTTGAAGGTACATAAGCCTCTGGTTGATAATAGTCATAATACGATACAAAGTATTCTACATGATTATTAGGAAATAACTCTTTAAATTCACTATATAATTGTCCTGCTAAAGTTTTATTGTGAGCTAGAACTAGAGTAGGTTTGTTTACTTCTTTAATAACATTAGCAATTGTAAAAGTTTTACCAGTACCAGTTGCACCTAATAAAACTTGATATTTTTTATTGTTATTAATTCCTTCAACTAATTCTTTTATAGCATTGGGTTGATCTCCATTTGGTTGGTATTTAGAAACTAATTTAAACATTTTAATCCTCCCTATATATTTAGTATTATATATTTATAAAAAATAATTAAACGCTTAATAAAATATTTTCAAACATATTATAACATAATAAATACTTTTGTTTGAATTTTTTGATAAAATATGTTAGAATAACAAACTATAAAAAAAGGGGGATACATTATGCATTTGAATAAAGCAGTAATTCCGCATTATCGAAGCGAAAGAATACCAATTGAAAAGTTGAAATATAGAGTAGCTTTGAATGAAAATTATTTAAGAGAAAAACCTGATTGGTACGAAATTGAAGGCAAACTTCAGTATTTTAAAATAAGAAGTGATTTTAGACTTTTCACAGAACAATTTTTTAGTATGTTTGGTAGAGAGGTCATGGAACTTGATACATTGGATTATAGAGTGGCCTATGTTAGAACAATAAATCCAGTTATAAAAAAGTCTCAAGAAATAACACAGTGTGGGTTACTATCAGACAATTTTCAAACACTAGATAATAATTATTATCTAGTAAGTGAATTACTGAATTCACTTATATCTGACTTTAAAATGTATGGTGGATATACTTTGGAAAACTTACTTGCATTTTTTAGAGATTATTTAGATGAAAAAGATTATAAAGCTAATGAATTATTTTTAATTAAATTATTTATTGCGGATGCAATTACGCACCAAGAAGATCGAAACCATAATAATATTTGTTATAAAATTCCAAAGATTGAAGGTATACCTTATACTAGAAGGCTTCATCCCGAAATTATTAAGAAGTATCCAAATGCTAGTGGTCATTATGTAATGAAACCAGACGGCGGTATCTTGTTAAAGGGGCTAACCCCAGCTAAAGTTTATGACAATGAAAGAATTTTTGGTACTGATCATAAGAATGTGTTTACTTATCATCCTGGCCAAGTATGGAGACCTTTATTTCCATATTCAAAACATACATTATTTAAATCTCCAGAAGAAGCTGCTAAAGCTCAAAGAGAATATGATGGTTTGGATCCTAATTTATTTGAATTATATATAAATCATCAAGATGTTTGTAGACCAATTTTTGAAAGACTTGTTTATGATTCGGAATATCGAAGAATTCTGGAAAGGTTTAAAGGTGAAACAAGTCAAATTTGTCTAAGCGATAAATCAGCAGAAAGAATAACACAAATATTTGAAGATAAACAAATGGTTTTAGCTAGAATTTTAAAATATTAATTTAATAAAAAAGGTTTTAATATAAAACCTTTTTTATGTTATTTTTCAAATCTGTAAATATTAATTGATGGTGTGTTTAATAATCTAAAATTGTACTTTTCATATCCTAGACCATTTGATATTAATAATTCCGTATTATTCAAAACATAATAATCATTAATATAAGTTTTAGCACCGTCTTTTTTTAATAATCCGCCATAATATGGTATATTTATAATTCCTCCTAAAGAATGTCCGCTTAAAATTGTATCAATATCATATTCACTTAGTTTAGTAAAATTATCTGGTTCATGCACTATAGCTAATGAGTATTCATATTCTACATCAGTATCTAATAATTCAGCAACATTATCTATATTAGTTAGGCCTATTATATTAATCGGAGTAATATCTTTATAAAATAGTAAAGTATTTTGATTATCTAGTAAATTAAATTCTGAATCATATAAAATATCCTTATAATTATCTAAAAACTTCTTATCATTGTCCCCAATAACAGCATATTTGTACAATGACGCTTCCATTTCGTTTAATGAACTTTTTAAAAAATCAAAATCTTCTGTAGAATACTTTTCATTATTATTAAATAAATCACCACTAAAAATAATAATGTCAGGTTTAATTTTATTAACGTTTTCTATTAAATTAGTTAATTTGTCCTTGTTTTTTGATACATATAAAATATCGGAAAAGTGGACGATTTTTAAATTTTCAAAACTTTTAGGAATCTTATTATTATTGATTGTATATTCTTTAATTTTAAAATTGTTTACTTCGAAATACTTACCATATAAAAAGATTGAAATGATAAGAATGAGAACAACTGCTATAATCTTTTTCATTTTTATCCCCCAATAAAGAATAATAATAATGCAATTGCATTATGGATAGAGTGAAAGCTAATGCTAGTCCAAATATTTTTAGTTTTATAATATATAAATGAAAAAGAACAACCTAAAGCACCATAAGGGATAATATAAAATATTTCTTCAAGGCTAGTAATGTTAAATAAGTGAAGTGCTCCAAAGATTAATCCTGAAGTTAGAACATAAAATGTTGGTCTTTTAAAGGTATCTTTTAAAATCACTCTAGTAATTAATTCTTCAACAATCGGAGCTACAATAATCATGGTAATAGATGAATAAATAGGCATTCTTTCTAATAAATTTTGATTTAGTTCTTCGTTAACAGATGTACCAATAAAATTACTAAGGATTAGATTACTTATTATCATTATGATTAATCCTAAAATCCAAAATATTGCACTTTTTTTAATATAATTTTTACCATTCTTCTTAAATTCATAATAATCAGGAATTATAGTTTTACGAAAAATAAAAATAAAAATTGTTAATACAATTAACTCTATAAAAATACTACTAATATTAGCAATCCATGTATTACTACTCATAACATCTCTTTTAAAAGTTAATTGCAGAGAAACTACGACTATAAAATAAAAAAACACTATTGAAATTTGTTTAATAAACGCGATAATTTTATGAAAAATATCACTCAAAAAAATAATTATTTTGTTCATTTGAATTCACCTATTTTTAATATATCACAACTTAAAAAAGTAATCAATCCAACTTGATAATGATAAGATGATATGATAAAATCTTTAATAGAGAGTAGGTGGACTTTTGAAGAAAAAATTATTACTTACGTTAGCTACTTTATTTTTATTTACCATTAAAGTAGAAGCGGCGTCTATTTGTTCATATAAAGAACAAACTGAAATTAATCAATTAGCTGCAAATGTTAAGGCCACTTATGAAGTTGTTCAAGATACAGTTCAGTTTGAAGATATGAACTCTACAATGGATGTGTTTAACATCTCACTTTTTAATGTAACAGAAAAAATTTACGTGGTTATAAAAAACAACATAAATAATGAAGAAAAAATAATAACATCGAATGATGCAACTGAAGGTGTAGCAAGTTTTAAATGGGATTATGCAGAAGCAGTTACTAATTTTACTATTCAAGTTTATACAACAGAGAGAACTAGTTGTCCTAATGAAAGATACAAAACAATTTATTTAACTACACCAAGATATAATGAATTTTATGATAGGGAAACTTGTCAAGAACTAACAGATTTTTACCTTTGTCAAAAGTTTGTAACTTTTTCAGAAATTAGTGAAGAAAAATTTTTTAAACAATTGGAAAGTTATCGAAATGGTGATGTTAATGACTCTGGTGAGGATATAAAAGATAAAGATGATAATTCAACTACAGATAAAGTATTTAATTTTATAGACGATTATAAATGGTATTTTGTTGGAGGTACAATAGTTGTTTTAGTGGTTATAATAATTATCTTCAAGTTGAAAGGTAGGAAACAGAGGGATTTAGGTTTATGAAAAAGTTTGTAAAATTAGGTTTATTTATAATCACAATGTTTTTTGGTGTTAATATAATTAAAGCAGAAAGAACTTGTGAAGATATTGAATTATATGCTAATCGCGATTTCTGGGGAAGAACCGGAATAAACATGAATTATGCAGGAACTTCTTATAATTATTCTATGTATACTTTAAAAAGTGATATAGGTGCAGCTTTTTCAAGTTATTGTCGAAATGCTGGTGCTTCTACTGGGAAAAAAAGTAATGGAGAAAAATATTATTGTAAAGAAGTAGTGTTTGATACATCCTCATCAAATGAGACAAAGAAAATATATGATGCTGGAGTTATTGAAATATTAAAACAAGGTTATAGCAGTAGAAACAATAATACCTATCCATTAGAAAAAAATCAGGAATATGCCGCAACAACTCTTGCTTTAAGAGTGTATGAGATGTTATGGAAAGATATTAACACTAATGGTTCAAACAATACAAAAATTAATAATGCTCATAAATATTATGTGAATTTATTTTTAGATGATTCGGAAATTACTAGCAAATTAAGAGAAGCTTCAGGTAGTGTTAGAGAAAAATTTTCTAATGCTGTTACAGTAACATCATGGACTACTGTAAATAACGGAATAAATGTTACAAATAATATTGTTGAAGAAGCAAGAAGATTAGTTAAATTAGGTTTAGATGCTGCAGTAGTTTATAAAAATAATGGTGCCGCTACATTAACTTGGAATTCGACACCAGTAAAAGCAAAATCACCGGTAGTGACTGATGCTTCAGGGAATTCGAATTATAGAGAAAGTTTAACCTATACTTTTAAAGCTGATAAATTTAGATCTAGCAATGGCTACATAAGAATGAACTTCTCATGTACAGATTGTGCAACGTATGGAATTGATTATACTTTATATGTTAATGATACAAATGTTGGCAAGACTATTCCTGAAAATTTAATAAGCTTATTAACAAATGGCGCCGGTGAAATTAAAATAAAAATTGAATTTACAGGAGACTCAGCAAAATATAAATGCGATGAGTTAAATTATGAGTTAAAAGTTACATATTATGATGAGACAATAAATACAGAAGCATATGATATGTATTCAGAACATTGTTATTCTAATGTTTTTTGTCAACATTTTTATATGTTATATGCAGATGATGTAGCTCAAGAAGCAACCATCAAAAACAGCACAGAATTATGTTCGCTAAATTGTGATGATTTAAAAAGACAATGTGAAGAAGACAACAATGCTGATGCTTGTAGTAGGTTCCAATCTGAATATGGTGGGACTTGTGCCAATTGTTCTGCATATATATCTAATGCTCAGTGTAGTGATACTGATTCAGTAATTGATATCAAAGAAGGATATGAAGTAGATTCATCAACATGTAATGTTGAAAGTGAAGCCAACGTTTTGGGATGTATTATTAACAAAGAAGATCAAGCTGGAAATTCATATAAAGCAACTGATTTAGTTAGTAATAAATATTGTAGCATTTGGTGTAAAGAAGATTATCATTTCGTAATGCCAGGGATTAAAGAGGTTAATAGTGGTAGATATTTTTCACTTAAAACTTCTGTTCAAGGAACAAAAACTTGTTATACATCAAAAATAAATAAAACATCTTTTGAAAATGACTATGAATCAGCAAGAAAAGAAATAATTAACAATTATAATACTTATAAGGTTTATGAAGGTGCTGTAAACGAAAGCACATGTACAGAAACTAATCATAGTGGAGAATCAATTAAGATAACCAATAGAGTGCCTCAAACCGTGACTGAGACCACTTATAGTTGTCCAGAAGGATATACCAAAATAAATACTGGAGAAAATACTAAATGTAGAAAAAATTTATATAATGAATGTTATAAAAAAGCAACAGATGCAGGTATTCCTCCACAAGAAGCAAGAGCTACTTGTTCTAAAGATTACCCTGTTGCAAATAGATATGAATTTACCGAACCTATAAAAGAAACAAATAATGTTACTGAATATCAAAATGTTACTAAAACTATTCAGGCACCTGATTATACAGATTATAAATGTACATGGAGTTACAGTGGTTATACCTCAAATGGAGGAGTATCCTATACTTATTCTTCTGGTAATACAAATTGTAGTGGTGGAACTTGTACTTATGAAAGTAAAGGTTCAACAGTTTGTACTGGTAAAGATAACTGTACATCCACTAATGGTACACCATTGTCAAGCGTATACAATTCTACAGAATTAACTTCTAAAAAGTCATTATTAAATTCTGCAATTAGTAGTGCTAGTACTATTTTAAAGAATTATAACTCTTGTAGTACATGGACTATGGATTATGATTTTAAACCTGATGTTCATTTCTGGTATGAAGAAAGCTACATGAATAATGTTTATACTGATAAATTAGATACAGTAGGAAACACTGATAAGTCGAATGTAGAAATTCAAAGATGTACATCAGATACTAATAATTCTTATGAATCATGCACAAGTGGATGGTCAAATAATACAACTCAATATAAAGATGTAAATAAATTCATATGTTATAAAAATTCGAATGGCTCTTATAGTTGTGGAACTAAAACAATATCTGTTAGTCAAACTATAAGAATGAAGGCAAGTGTAACAGCAAAAGGTGAATATGTAACACCAACACAATTCTATACAATTTATCCAACTGGTGCGATTGCGGTGTCTGATCCAAATGTTAACATAGAAAATGGGTCTCCTTTAACTAATAGATTGCCTGTTGGATTAGGTACAACTCAAGGAGTATATAATTATACTTTGATAGTTAATAATCTAGGGGAGTATTATAATAGCGATAAACTTGGACGCGTTTGGGGGGCTAAAGATAGTGTAGTGTCAGAAACATTAAAAGAAAACAGTCAATGTCAACAAACGGGAGCTTTAAAATATGAGACGAATATTGATGGTACATATTTTGATAATGGGGTTTATGTATGTGCTTACAAAGTAAACTGTCCTGATTGTCCGGTTGAGTGTGAGGAAAATGGATGTTACAATCCAGATTGTCCTGATGGAAATTGTCCAGTTGAATGTAAAAATTGTATTTATAATAATAACAATTCAAACATTAATTATCGTCCAATTACTCCGGGTGATTTAAATCCTAATGATCGTGATTTAGGAAAAAATTGGCAACATGATAATTCAATTTCGACAGCTCTAGAAATGAAAGCATATGTAACAACTGAAGAGATTGAAGAAAATGGCGAAAATATATATGATATTAATTATGAGAGTACTGATGTTAACGATGATTTTGCTATGGAAGTTGTTATGGACAGCAAAATGATTAGCAAAATAAGAGCTTATAATGAACAACATGAAGATGATGGGGGATATTTAAATAACTCTTTAAAATGTTATGATCATGAAAATAGTGAAGATGGAAAAACATATAAAAATATTTATTGTTACAGTACATTCATAGATGAATTATTAACAGATAATGATACAAAAGATAATATAAAAATAACGGGTGGTACTAGATATTTAACGGAAGCTGAAAGAAAGGCTAAATCCCAATGGTCTGGATATTGGACTACATGGTCTGAAGCAAATTTAAATAAATGGACAATTACCACTGAACATGGACTAGCATATTATAAAGAAAATTATGCAGAAATAGGTATTGGTCCAGCATGGAAATAGGAAAAGGAGGAAACATTTAAATGAAAGAATCATATTGGGGATACTGGCTAGTTATCCTAGGAGTATTTGTAGTAGTAATAATGCTTTTAATTCAAAATGTTACCTCTAATAATGCCGAAGATAGTTATACGATAAAACAAATTAGTGAAGCTGCTTTAATTGATGCAGTAGATTATGCTTACTATAGAGAATATGGTGAGTTAAGAATCACTAGAGAAAAATTTATTGAAAGTTTCTTAAGAAGATTTGCTGACACAGCTTCACTTACTACCAAATATAAAATTACTTTTACTGGTATTTATGAAGCTCCCCCTAAAGTTAGTGTAGAGGTGACAAGTCAAACAAATACTTACGTAGTAGCTACTGATACAGAAACATTTGATATGTCTAGTAGAGTAGATGCTATTTTAGAACAAAACGATTAAGGAGGAAGAATAAAATGGGAAATGTAGTTACAACAATTAAAAGGTTTTTGGGAAACAAGAATACAGTGACAATTTTAGCGGTACTAGCAGGTATAATAGTTTTATGGTATTTTTACACATATCGTGTAGAGCAGGCTATAACTACTATAAAAATACCATATGCAACACAAGCTATAGATACTGGAACAAAAATTGAAACTGATATTATTGAGTATAAAGAAATAACTTCTAGTACATTAAAGGATAGCGACATGATAACTGATGTATCTGCTTTAAAAGATAAATATGTTTGTGTTGGTACTAGTATACCTGCAAATGGCTTCTTTTATGAATCACAAGTTTGCGATAAAAAAGAATTACCAAATTCAGTTTTAGATGATATACCAGATGATTATAAACCATTTACTTTAAGTGTTAATAATCAAATGACATATGCCAATTCCATTATGCCTGAAGATTATATTGATTTATACTTACAAGCAAAAGATGATGATGGTCAAATAATTTGGGGCCCATTAATTGAGAGTATTGAAGTTCTAGCTGTAAGAGATTCTAGTGGAAGAGATGTATTCTGGGATTCAGCAGCAGGAGATTCGGCTTACTTATTATTTGCAGTCCCAGATGAATATCATCAATTACTAAATGTTGCTGGATTAATAACTGCAAATAGCATTAAAATTATACCTGTTCCAAGAAGTGCATCTTATACAGCAAATCCTGGAGAAACTAAGATATCAAGCGAAGAATTATATTACTTTATAATGAGTAAAGCAGCAACATTAACAGAGTAAAAAAAGGAGTGGTCGAAAAGTGAATGATGCTATATTTTCACAAATAGATTTTGGACCTTTAAAAGAATTTTTAGATGATGATAATATTACGGACATATCCTATAGTAATAATGGTCAAATTCATTTAAAAACTTTAGATAAAGGTGTATATCCGGTCGAAAGACCAGACATAAATAATGCATTATTGGAAAAATTAGCTTTCCAATGTTCTAATGTAATGGGAAAAACATTTAATATGGCTCATCCATTACTCGATGCTGAATCAGCAGAACTGCGTTTAAACTTTGTTCATGATTCCATTGCTACAAATGGTATAGCCTGTACAATTAGAAAAACACCAGCCAAGATAAGATTAAATAAAGAAAAATTAATAAATGAACAATATGTTACTGAAGAATTATTGGATTTCTTATTAACTTGTGTTGCTGGGCATTGTAATATCATTGTTAGTGGAGAAACAGGTTCTGGTAAAACAGAATTAGTTAAATATTTAGCTAGTCATATAAAAGAAAATGAAAAAATAATTACTATTGAAGATACATTAGAATTACACTTAGATAGAATATTTCCTCATCGAGATATTGTAGCTATGAAAACTAATAACATCGCTGGGTATTCTGATGTATTGGTAGCATGTATGAGACAAAATCCAAGATGGATTTTACTATCCGAAGTTAGAAGCGATGAAGCTGTTACTGCAGCGCGTAATTCGATTTCATCAGGTCATAATATTTTATCAACAATTCACTCTGATAGAGCTAAAAATGTTCCAATGCGTATGTATAGTTTGCTGGAAACAAATCAAGATATAGAGCAATTTTTAAAATCAATTCATAGATATGTTCAACTAGCAGTACATGTTAAGGGATATATGAGTAAAGAATTAGGAAGATTTCAAAGAGAAATTGTTGAAGTGTGTGAATTTTATGTGGATGATGATAATCAAGCAGGTTCAAATGTTATATATAAGAAAAATCTAGATGGAAAATTATTATTTAATGAGCCATCTAAATATTTAAAAGACTATTTAGGTTCACAAGGTGTTAATTTAAAAGAAAATATTTTTGGAGAAAACACAGAAGTAGAAGAAATAGATTCATTATAAAAAGGGAAGAAGGTGCATAAATGAGAACATTAACAGAACTTTTAATATTACTAGCATTGGCGATTTTTGTTTTAATGTATCGTAAATCAAAAGATGGTAAAGTTTTAAAAAATATAGCTGATTCTGTTGGAGATGTTTATAATAAATATGCACCATATTCTTTTAAAATAGTTCGAGAAAAAGCAAAAGAATTAGGGCAAGAATATACTACACGCCAATATATAACCCAAGTGATTTTATTGGGTGGACTTGCTGGTATTATTGGTTACTTTTACTTTTATAGTATTGTTTGGGCTGTAATATATGCTCTAGCAACTATAGCTTTTATACCATATTTAGCATATTTAAGATGTCAAAGAGTATATAGTGAATTTATTTTTGAGCAAATTCAAACTTATACAACTAATGTTATAATGGAATTTAATACTACTCAAAGTTTTGTTAAAAGTTTAGAAGGTGTAAGAGATTCAGGGATTATTGAAGATCCTGTATTAAGTGACATTAGTAAAATGATAGATATGTCTTATAAAAACGGTACTATAGATGAATCAATTGAATATTTTAATTCTAAATATCCTTATTATATGGTAAAAAATATGCATCAATTATTTTTGCAAATTACTAAAGAAGGTTCAAGAGATGCTGGAGAATCTTTGGAAAACATGTCAATGGATATCGATGCCTTAGTTGAAGGTGTATATCGTGATCAAATGGATCGAAAGAATTTCCATAAAAGATTCTTAACTTTTGCCCTTGTTTTATTTGCTTTAGTAATAGTTGTAGAGTTTATGTTAGGTAAAGATAACTATATTGAATTATTGGAAATGTGGTATGTTCAGTTAATCTTACATGTTATTATCATAATAAATATTTATTTCCTAATCACTGGTGAAAAATATTACAATGAAGATGTGGGGGCTGAATAATGCAAATAGAAATTATTATAATAGCAATTCTTATATTTGTTGTAATGACCTATAATGGTCAACTTAGCATTAAAGATTTAATTAATGACAATTTCCATTTATTTCGCAAATTAAAAGAAGATGATTGGGACTTTTATGTCAGAGCTAAATATGGTGATAATGTTAAATCTGATAGTATTTTTATTAAAAGAATTAGAAACGGTTTAGCAGTAATTGTTATTTGTCTATTCTTTTTTATTAAAGATTTGGACGCTCTTAAAGTATTAATCTCAGTTGTGGTAGGATATCTAATATTTAAAATAGATTATTATGATATTAAATCTTTCTATAAAAGACATGTATACCACATTGATAGTATGTTACCGCATTATTTAAAAAGTATTGAAATATTAATACAACATTATACTGTACCAGTAGCAATCGGCAAATCTATTCTAGATGCTCCGGAAATTTTTAAAGATGGGTTACAGGAAATGATTAATGAAATTAATTCTGGTAATGATACAATTGAACCTTATATGAATTTTGCTAAAAAATATCCGGTAAGGGATTCAATGCGTATGATGCGTCTTTTATATCGTTTGAGCTTAGGAAGTCAAGATAGAAAACAAGAGCAGATGATAATGTTCTCTAGAACTATTTCTAATCTACAACAAAAAGCAAGAGAAACAAAATATAAAAATCGTTTAGATAAGATGGAAAGTAAAACCATGAGTATGTTGATGTCAACAGGATTTGGAGTAATGGTTTTGCTAGTATTAGCAGTATTACAAATGATGAATTTATAAAAGGTTTTAACTAGCCTTTTATTTTTTTGTCTTGCTTTGCGTATCAGTAAGAATGTTGTCAATAATCATCTAATAATAATTTTTTATTTTAAAAATGTTGTTATTTTTAAAATAATTAGTTATAATAAAAATATATAATAGAGGAGGAGATTAGTTTGAAAGAAGCAACTGGAGAATTAAATATGACAGTTATTACTATAGTAGCAATAGGAGCATTGGTAGCATTCTTCTATTTGGTTATTTGGCCAAATATCCAAGTTGGTATGACTTTATCGTCTGCTTGTAATAGTGCAGGGACTGCAGCGATGAATCAAACATTAGATGATGGTTCTACCATAGTTTGTAATGGTGCAGATCCAAATGTTTGTACATATACACCAGCAGGTGGAGGCGCTGCTACAACAAGAACTTGTGACTAACTAATTATGAAAGAAGCAACAGGTGAACTTAATGCCACTGTTGTAGTAGTATTGGCTATTGGAGTTCTAATAGCCTTTTTTTACTACACTTTGTGGCCTTTAATGAAAGATAATTTCAATAAAAATTCACAATGTAGTAAGGCTATTTGTGAATCATGTAATACGGGGAATTGTGATTATGTGACTTGTCATCCTAAAAATGATCCAACTACTGAATTTGAATGTGTATATAAAGGTTAAGGAAGTGATTTAATGAAAGAAGCTTTGGGTGGAATATCTTTGTTTCAAATAGTTATAGTTTTTATTCTGCTATTTACAGGTATTATTTGTCTAACAATTAATCAATCTAAAGCTTTTGCTGTTAAAGATGAAATTATTACTATAATCCAAAATCAAAATATTGATTCATTTAGTAATGGTTCCGATTATAAACTCACTGACGATACATCTCAAAATATAGCGGTTCGTTTAAAAGATGCGGGATATAGAACTACTGGTAATTGTCCAAGTGGTGAATGGATTGGTTATAGTAGAGATGGCGTTGAAGTGAGTAATAACGCAGCCTTTTGCATTAGAGTTAATAATGTATCTAGCACGTTTTATTCAGATTTAGAAAATAAATGCACTGCTGATAAATGTATAATTACATCAGAAGATTACCCTTCGATGGTTTATTATGATATCGTCTTATTTTATGAGTTAGATATACCAATATTAAAATATTTTATGAATTTTAAAATATATGGTTCTACGAAAGTATTGTTTGGTTAGGTGATTTATGAAACAGGCAGTAGCAACAACATCTATTTTTAAAGTAGTATTAGTTTTTACGCTTTTATTTTCGGCATTTCTAGCAGTGGCAATAACTTATAATAGAGTTTATAAGTTAAAAAATGAAACAATAGCTATAGTTGAAAAATATGAAGGAATAAGTAGAAAATCTTTAACTATAATCAATAATTATTTACAAAATAGCGGTTATGATACAGTAGGAAAATGTGAAAATGGAGAATATGGGATAACCGATTTATCTAGTGATACTTATGAACTTTCCCAAAATAATAAAGATTATTATTATTGTTTGAATTTTTTTTGTCAAGGTTCAAGCTGTAATGTAAATGATTCTTCTACACCAAATGGTAATCAAATATTTTATAATGTTAAATTCTTTTTTAAATTTAACATTCCATTTATTGGAGAATTATTTACTTTTAATATAAATGGCAATACAAAAGGAATTAAGCTTTATTCTGAAACACAAAAATTATCATAGAAGGAGTATTATAAATGAATGTAATAATATCAAATAAATATCAAACTTTATTAGGAACATTAAATATTGATGTTATTAAAACTATCAATGGAGAGTTTAGTGTTCAAGATTTAGTTAATCAATTTAGTAATTTTTACTATAATAAAATGGTTATTGATATAACAGCAATTAAAAATTATCAGAATGTTAATGTTATGCGCGAGTTATCAATGAATTTTGAAATGGATAAAGTAGTTGTTTTATTAGATGATTCACCTCAGGTGAATTCATCAATGTACTTATCGCAATTAGTGTCAGTTGGAATTTATAATTTTACTAGAAGTGTAGATGCTATTCCTTTCTTAATTGAACATTCTAATTCATATAAAGATGTTGCTAGTTATCAAAACTTTAACGCGAATTCCGGAAATTTTGTGCCAACTAAAGAAGAAAGTACTCCAGTTAAATTAGAACAAAGAGTTATAGGATTTAAAAATGTCACGGAACATGCCGGGGCTACAACTCTAATATATATGCTAAAAAAACATCTTCAAGACACATATAAAGTCAAAGCCATAGAGGTAAATAATAATGACTTTGAATATTTTAATGATAAAACATTAGAAAGCGCTGACTTTATGAATGTTTCTTATAAAATTTCTAATTTTTCTGATGTAGAAGTAATTTTGGTGGATTTAAATGATGCTCCAGAAAGTATTTGTACTGAAATAATTTATTTAATTGAACCAGGAATAATTAAATTAAACAAGTTAATTAGAACTGATAGAAAAATATTTGATAAATTAAGAAATAAGAAAATAGTATTAAATAAAAGTGTATTAAGTAATAATGATGTATCTGATTTTGAATATGAAAGTGGCAGTAAAGTGTTTTTTAATATACCTTGTTTAGACGAAAAATTGGATAATAACAAAAAAATTGTTGAGTTTTTAATTGCTCTAGGTTTTTCTAGATTAAATAGCGAAACCAAAAGATGGTAATTTATAGTCAAGATAATTTGTTTTGTCTTGACATATATATATAAATTCGTTAGAATTTAATTAAAGAAAGAAGGTTTAAAATATGTTAATAGCAGCAGGTTTATGTGAAGAAACAGCAAATGTTTGGTATTTATTAGGATTAGTAGTAAATCTTATAAGAATAATTATTCCACTAATTTTAATTATATTGGGAATGTTAGATTTAGGAAAGGCTGTAGTAAACAGTGATGAAAAAGCTGTATCAAAAGCAGTAGGGACTTTAGCAAAAAGATTTGTAGGAGCTTTAATAATGTTCTTTATCCCAACAATTATTAGTGCAATCTTTAGTGCCCTTACTACAATAAATCTAACTAGTGGTGATGCTAATGTATGTATGCAATGTTTAACAAATGCAACTGGTGATACTCCGGTAGGTTCTCAAAATCAAAGTTGTAAAGCTTATGCTGATGCATTAAATGGAACTGGAAACTAAAAAATCACATAAAGTGATTTTTTTTATTTTATACTTTTAAATTGTCTCGGAAAATGTTAAAATTGTATTATAAGTTATATAGATGGGATGTTGGGTATGAAAAAACTTTTTTTGGCTTTTATAATTTGTTTATTTAGTATTCCGATTTTTACGCATGCAATAGCTGAATATGAATATGCTGATATTAAAAAATGTTACTTGAAAAATGTAGAGTCTACTAATATAGTAAATGATTCTTACACAAATAATAAAAGTGCTTGTTTTCCTGCATTTGATAGAGGAGCAAATCAGATTGTTGATAAAGAACGTTTGGAAAACGAAAGTGCGTGTGATGACGGCTTTGAACTTTATCAAATAAAACATCCATATACAGACGAGCTTGGCAATGAATGGGAGGCTGTAGGTTATGGGTGTAGAAAAAAAACAGGTGAAGTATTTATAAATGAAACAATGTATTGTAGATACGATTTAAATAGTTATAAACTTATGTTAGTATACAAAAATAACAAATTTAGTATAAAAACTACAACTGTACGCCCTGATGTAGAAATAGATTATATGCCTTCATATGATGATGCAACTTGGTCTTTAAGTTACACTAATTATTCTTTTAGTAATACTAATAAAGTCTTAGATGGTGTATTATGGGGGTGCCCAAATTATGTTGAGCCTGTATTAGATAGTAATGGTAATGTTATTGAATATTCTTTTTATGATAAAAAAAATGATAACGAAAATGGATATTCGATATATACAAAGGATGACACTGATGATAGTTTTTATGCTAGTCTTTGTTCTACAGATAATAAATCAACCACTCAAGTTAGATTAGCATTTAAAATGGCTGGCTATGTAATACAAATAATAAAGTGGTTAATACCTATTCTGATTGTAGTTTTAGGTATGGTGGATTTTGGTCAAGCAGTTATATCTAATGACGAAAAAGCCTTAAGTAAATCTTTAGCATCTTTGACAAAAAGATTAATAGCAGGAGTAGTAGTGTTTTTTATACCTTCTATAATAATGGGAATATTAAGTGTAATTGAAATTACAAAAGGAATTGAAAAAGAATCAAATTCAAATTTTGGGGCTTGTACAAAATGTTTATTTGATCCATTTGATAGTTGCGATATTCCCGAAGAATATAAAAAATAATGCTTAGTTAATGGTTTAATTAGATTAAAGGAGATATTTTAATGAAAAGATATATAATTTTAATTGTTTTTATTTTTATGATGCTTATGCCAACTTATACTGAAGCAAAAGAATACCAAGAATTAGTTTGTATGTATGTGGTAGCTTCAGATACAACTGGAGAACATGCGATTCTTATTGAGCAGTTATCAGATGGAAGCAAAACGGTTTATACAAGAAAGCCAAATACTTATAAAGATGATAGTGATAAAACTTACAATTTTATAAGAGACAAGTGGGATACTATTGGTGAGATTATGGGAGGAAATAACTCAAAATATGATATTAAAGACTGGGAAAATGGTTGGGTTGAAACTCCAAATATAAACTGGTATTCTGAAATTCAACCACTGGGAACTTATGATTACAGAAATGGCGATTTTTGTGATGCGAGCAGTGGAACGGATTATCTTTGTGAAGGTTATATAAAAAAAATTACAGCTTCTGAATTTGATTTGGCTGATTATTGTGGCGACGATGACATGAATTTATATAGATTTCATGATACTGCAAGTGAGGAAGTTGGATCTCCTTATTGGGATTATACTACTTCTGCATTCTATGCAACTCTTACTAAGAGACATTTAGTTTTTAGTGAAGATATTTTGTCTTTGGAAACAAATGAAGGTTTTATAGAATATGTATTTGCAGCCTCTTCATTCACTATCGGAAAACATGATGGAAGTGGTAACTTAGATCCGGGGTATCAAGGTGCCATAGATAATATAGATACTATAATTCCTTATGATGGTGATTATGAGGAATATAAAAATATAAAGTATAATACATACTGGAATATGTACTGTCATTATGGTTCGCCATTAAATATGAAAACGGTTGTGGAATTGTATGTTAATAATAGTACTCTATTATTATATAACCCGAACTCTGAAACAAATTATCCTTATTCAGCTTTTAATCACGATGATGTAAAAAATATGGAATCTTGTCCTCCAGTCTTATATGGAGTGGGAGCTATAGTAGATGGTATCCAACATTATACTTATTATTTGAAGGAACCTGCTTTATGGTCTGGATATTCTTTGCTTTATTCAGGTAGTGGATTTGTACCAGGCGAAGAGAATGTTTTGATCCAAGAGCAAAGTTGTGAGTCTCTGTTAGGCAATCCTCAGACTAATGGAACACCAGCTTATTACTTGCAATTTGTTCTAAATTTGATTAAATATGCTGCCATCATATTGCTAGTAGTATTAAGTATTTTTGATTTTGTCGGCGCCGTTTCATCACATGATCAAGAAATACTTTCTAAGTGTGTCAAAAAAGTCGGTTTTAGACTTATTTGGTGTGTAGCTATATTCTTTATTCCAACCATACTAAATTATATATTTACATTTGTAGAAATATATAGTCCTAGTACATGCGGAATTAAATAATAAAGAAAGGAGTAACAAATGAATATTTTATCAATTTTTTCAATTTTAGCTGGACCCTTTTCTGGATTAGAAGGCAGTGAAATAATAATCAATTTTTTACTTTTAATTGATTCGAAAATTTATGAATTATTTGGTTATTTATATGGTTTATATATATCAATAGCTAGTGCGAAAATATTTAATGTCGAAGTTTTTGATTATTTTGTTAAAAATATTTATATTATTTTTGGGGTAGTAGCTTTATTTATTCTTGCTTTCTTTCTATTACAAAATGTTGTAAATCCAGAAGGAAATGGCACCAAAGATGCAAAAGATTTTATTATGCGTTTTGTCTTGGCAATTGGATTAACATTTTTGATTCCATTCTTTTTTGATTTTCTTTATGACTTTCAATATTCTATTTTAAAATACGGCACTATACCCAAGATTACTCTAAGCGAAGCTAGAAATACTATTGTAGAAGTGCCAATATATTATAAAAATGAACTTGGTCAATATTTTTGCGAAGATCTAACAACTTTTTATGATGAAAAAACTAATCCATGCAAAATCTATTCTACTGTCGAAAAAGTAGATAAAGGTGAAGCAGTACTTCGCGCATACGGTTACGGTATAGCATATGATGTATTTAGTGGTTTTCTCTATCCATCTGGGCTAGTTGCAGACGATGAACTCGTAATAAATGCTAGTGACTATTTTACAGCTGAGAGAGGTGCCTCATGGGGAATTTGGGGATGTATTGCTGGAGCTGGGCTAGTTGCAGTTGGAGCTGTAGTTACTTATTTTACCGGAGGTCTAGGGGCTGTTGGAGGTTTTATTACTGCTAAAACAGGTACCGCAATGGTGTTAGGGTGTCTTGGCCTCGGTGCCTTAGGGGGAGTGGCCAATGCTGTGGGTGGCGTAATTGATGCCGAAAAATATCCATGGACTAGTATAGTACAAAGTATGGAATATATGGGAGATTATTCTTTAGTACCAGCACTAGATGGTGCTATTGTTACCGGCCATATAGAATATTCACCTATTATTTCTACTGTTGCTGGTATCATTTTAGTGTATTTAATATTTAGTTTTTGTCTTGATTTGGGTGTAAGAGCTGCTAAATTAGTTTTATATCAACTATTAGCACCATTAAGTTTTATTATAAGCGCAATTCCATCAAAGAAAGATTTAATGTCCAAATGGTTTAAAGCTGTTTTTACAATTTGGATGGAGGTTTTTATAAGAATAGTTTGTGTTTGTGGCGTAGCAATGCTAATCCGAAATTTAAATTTGGGTGAGTTTGAGAGTTTAGGCGGCTTAGCTAAAGCTATTATTGTTTTAGGTTTAGTAACATTTGCTAAACAGTTTCCTAGATTGTTGGGAGATATACTTGGTTTTGATTCAGGAAACTTGAAATTAGGTATAAAAGAAAAATTAGCTGAAGGTGGTGCATTTACTGCTGGAGCATTAGTTGGAGCTGGAGCGACAGCACTTTTAAGAAATACTGTAGCAGGAGCAAAAGGTGTCAAAAATAAGTTCTTGGAAAACAAAAAAGCATTAAATGATGCTGGTAAAACAGGTTGGAAGGCTAATTTGGCTGCTGCTTGGCAGTCTAAAGGAGCAGCTGGTAAAATGCTTGGATCTATGGCTGCTGGAACGGTATCCGGAGCTTTCAGAGGTGGTAAAGCTGGATGGTCTGCCAAAAATTGGGGTGATATGACATCAGCAGCTGGTAAAGGCGCAAAAGGTGCTACTGATGCAAGAATAAAGCGAGCAAGTTACAAAGCTAGCCACGGAGGTACTATTGGTGGAGCTTTTGAAGGACATTTCCATGACATGCTTCAAGGTGGAGCAAAATGGCTTGGAATTGAAGAAGACTACACTGTGCTTCAAGCCGAGCAAAATAGCGCTGATTCATTATTAGCATCAGTAAAAAAAATTGGGGATATAAGCGAAGATTATATTGTTAAACATCAGAGTGAATTTTTTGCGAAATTAACTGAGGATCAAGAAAATGCTATTGCAGAACTTAGAAAGAAAATTGCAAATACTAGTCCTCACCGTAAAGATAAGATACAAAAATATGAACAACAAATAGCTCAAATTCAAGCATCAACAAGATTAGATTATTTAGAAGCGGCTATTAAAGAAGCTGAAAAGTCTGGAGATGCAATAGCAATTGCTGAGGCAACTAATAGATATAAAAAAGCTTTTAAAGATATTAAAGATGGATTTGCATCTTCAGTATTTTCACATGAGGGAGCTAGTAAGGAAGCAATTGCTATTCAAGCAGAATTGGATAGTATCAATAATAAATTGCGTGAAGAAGTCAATTCTCAAGTTGTGTCATTGTTAAGATCAGGTAGAGCAAATGAAGCTGGTAAAACTATTGTTGGTGCACAAGAAGGAGATGTAAGAGCTGATAATGCTGCCGATTTCTTGAAACAATTAAAGTCTGCTGCTGAAGTAACTACTGCTGAAATAAGTGCTGAACGTTCTAAACTTGAAAGAAGACAAAAAAAAGATAAATAAATTGAAGGAGGAATAAAAGGGTGAATAATTATTTAATACCAGCCAATACAAAGAAATCCCAATTAATTTTAGGTTTCTTTACTCTGACAGATTTAATTATATTTATAGTTGGAGTTGTATGGTCATTTATAATGTTAGTACTTATAAAATCATTAAATTTACCAGTTTTAATTTTAATAATGCTACCGGCATTAATTGCAACATTCTTAGTAATGCCGGTACCGCATTATCATAATATATTGCAATTACTAACTAATATATTTAGTTTTTATACTAATAGAAGACAATATTTTTGGAAAGGATGGTGTATTCATGAAGGAAACAACTCAAGTAAATAATGGCGCAAGGTTTACAGATGCTTGGTTACCAGTTAGACAAATCATGAATGGAATGATTCAACTTGATAGTGGTTACTATGTTACCGGTGTTAAGGTTCATCCTAAGAATATATTTATTATGGATCAACAAGCTCAAGACGGTATGGTTTATAATTTAAGAAATTTTTACAATACTATAGATTATGAATTTTGGTTAATCATAGCTGATCGACCAGTTGATATTAATTTATACTTAGCAGAACTTCAAAGAATGTATAATAATACTACTAGTAATGAAATTAGAAAATTAATATTACAGGATATTAATAAAGCCAATCAATTCATGAGCATTGAATATAATGTTGTGGATACTGAATATTATTTGATTTTCCAAGAAAAAAAATTGGAAGTATTACAAAAGAAATTACATAATATGATAAGTGGACTTGCCTCATGTGGATTACAATCTACTCAAACAAGTAATAGTGATTTAAGGGTTATTTTAGATAATTTATTAAATGGGGGAGAAACAATTAATTTTGGGACGGTGATGTACTAATGGGTTTAAGAAGTGAAATAGCTCCGAGAGGAATGGAATTTAAACCAACTGAGTTTAGAATTGGTGGAAAATATTCTACCATTATGACAATAGTTACTTTTCCCAAAAATATCTATGTAGGTTATTTATCTGATATTACTAGTATATCTGGTGTAAAAGTTGTAGTAAAACATATTCCAATTCAATTTAGTGTTTTACAAAAAATGATTAATAAAGAAATTGCGGATTTAAAAACTAGATATCAAGCAGAAAAAGATCAAACAATGCAAGAAAAATTACGTCAAGATTATGAATCTTTAGAACAATTTGTTAGTATGTTAGCTGCTACTTCTGCTAGAATATTTGATTTTCAAATGCATTTGATGATTACTGCTGATAGTAAAGAAGAATTAGATATTAAGAAAATGGAAGTTAAGAGTTATTTAAATGCCATGGGCATGAGTGGAGTAGCTTTAATGTTTGAACAAGAAAAAGTTTTAAAAAGTATTATTCCAATATTTCCAAAACAAGATATTGAAGAAAGAATTGGTACTCCAATTCCTTCTGTCACAGTAGCAGCGATGTATCCATTTGTTTTTGATAGTATCAAAGATCCTGGACCAGCTTGTCTATTTGGTGTAGACTTTTCTGGAGGAGTAGTATTATTTAATCAGTTCCTATATCAATTAAGAAAAGAACATAACCGTAATAATGCTAATATGATTTTACTTGGTACATCAGGGAGTGGTAAATCAACTGCAGCAAAATTACTATTAAGAACTCATATTAGAAATGCTTGTAAAATTGTTGCAATAGATCCTGAAGGCGAATTAGAAGAAATGTGTAACACTCTTGGTGGAGATTTCTTGGATTTAGGTAAAGGTGGAGAATTCGGAATGATAAATCCACTGGAAGTTGTAGTAGATGTTGATGAAGAAGAAATAAGTCAAGGATTAGGTTATACAGTTTTAACAAGAACTATTCAACAATTAAAAGCTTTTATGAAGTATTATAGTCCTTCTATAGAAGAAGACGTTTTAACTTTATTTAGTGAAGTTGTTCAAGATACTTATAAAAGATATAAAATAGATTACAATACAGATTTTACTAAGTTAACTAGTGAAATGTTCCCAACTTTTGATGATGTTTATGCCACAATCAAAGGAAGATTATTATCAATGGTTGATGCAACTCATGAAAGAGATGTAATGGAAAGATTAGAACTTAAAGTAAGACCATTAATTAAAGAATTAAGATATTATTTTACTGGACACACTACAATTCAAATTAATAGTGATTTTATAGTCTTTAATATCAAAGAATTAATGAATAGTGATGAAAATATTAAAAATGCTTTATTCTTTAATATATTAAAATATGCTTGGGGATTATGTTTAGAAAAAGATGTTAATACAGTAATGATGGTGGATGAAGCACATACATTACTAACAACTCATAACGAGCTCGGTGCTGAATTCTTATCACAAATTCAAAGACGTAGTCGTAAATATAACACAGGAACTATTATAATTACGCAACAACCAACCGATTTTGCAGCGCCAAATATAATTCAACATGGTAAAGCAATATTTGATAATGCTAGTTATTATCTAATTATGGGTCTTCGTAAACAGGCAGTTGATGATTTAGCTCAATTAATTGATTTAAATGAATCAGAAAAAGAAAGTATTAAATTCTATCCACAAGGTCAAGGTTTATTTGTATGTGGTAATAGAAGAATGAGAATTAATGTAGTGGTAACTCAGGAAGAACTAGATTCATTTGGTTCTGGAGGAGGATTCTAAAAAAGCTATTCAATAGCTTTTTTTTATGGTAAAATAGTTACAAATAGGTGGTAATCATATGGAAAAAGAACGTGTTATAAAAAAAGCTGAAAAATTAGGGATAACCACGTCCAGCAGCAATAGTTTAGAAAAATTAGAAGAAATTGCTCATCAATTAGGATTAGAAAATTTTAACCCATTAAGTGATATTAAAATGTTGGAAGATGTTTTGGATGCCGAATTAGCTAATAGTACAGAAGAATTTTTAGATACCGAAGAGATGCCACAAGAGGAATATTTGGAAGAAGTCCCATCATCAGTTTCTGATTACAGAGATGAACTACCACAAAGTACAGAAGATGAAAAAACTAACGATGACCCAGAAAAAACGAAAAATGAAAAACAACCTGATGATTTAAAAAAAGAAGAACAAGAGAAAAAAAAGGAAGAATCTCCAGATTCCAAAAAAAATGATCCATCAGAGGAAGTTAATAAAAAGCCAGATGGTCAGCAGAATAAAAATATAAAAGATAACAATAATTTAAAAAAGGATCAAACCAAAGATGCTTTATCAAAACCAAAGCGTCAAAATCAACAATCCCAAAATTTTGGGAAGCAAAAAAATAGTTTATTACCAGGCGAAAAAGTTACAAAAGCGAAACCTAATAATTTTTTTGATAGTTTAAAAAATAAATTTTTAAAACCTAATGCAGGTAAAGGTAAAGGGTTAAAAGATTTAGGAAAATCAATTGCAAACATAGGTAAAACAATCTTTTCATTTTTGAAAGCTCATCCTATGGTTTTAATCGTAATAGTTTTTATTTTGTTATTTATAATTATTTTGTTTTTTGTCTTATTTTTTTTCATGGATTCAGATGGAAACTCATCAGCTAGCAGTTCAAATAATAGTTCAGTAGGTTATTATGATTCTAAGTGTAACTTTAATGATGTTAAAGTCATTTATCAAGAGCAGAGAAACGGAGAATCACAATCGGATTATTTAGATGATTTTGTAAAAAAAATTGCTTATAATAATGTAAATTCTGGTACTTTAAGTGATGATCAGCTAAAAGCTTATTTAATAATGCTTAAAACCAATGTTTTAAGTCTGGGCACATATAATAGTGATGACAATACTATAACATGTAATGAAAGTGTTCAGGAAATTGATAACCCGGATCAAGGTATAGAAGAAAGAATAAATGATATATATACAAGTGTTAGTGAACAATTATATCTATCTAAAGATTTTACTGGCACTTTTAAAGACTTAACTGAAAATAATGCAGTTATTATAGATTTCGCCACTTTATCAAGCAGTACAGGAAATTATGAAGAAGTTTTAAAGGAAATGTATTCATCAGATAATTATGAAATTTATAATTTGGAAGATAATTGTACATTTTATACTGTAACTGAAAATGATGCTTATTGGTGGCCTATTGGTAGCGCAAGTCCTACAAATGGGAATATTTATGGAGGAGAACCAGTTACTATTAACGTATCATCTAAATATGGTATGAGAGATCACCCAATTGATAATGTTCGAAAAATGCATAATGGTATTGATATTAGTGATAAAAAAGATAATTGTGGAGAAGTAATTATAGCAGCTAAAAGTGGTACTGTAACAGGTACGAAGTTTGAAAAAAATGGTTTTGGTTATTATGTTGTAATAGACCATGGCGATGGAATAAAGACAAGATATGCCCACATGCAAGCTGATTCTTTTGCTGTATCAGTAGGGGATAAAGTTGTACAAGGTCAAAAAATAGGTTTAGTTGGGACTACTGGTAAATCTACAGGATGCCACTTGCACTTTGAAGTAGTTGTAAATGGTAAAAGAGTGGATCCATTAAATTATGTAAGCACTGATAATCCTAGAGGAGTTAATAAATATTCATTAGCACCGGTTAATGATGCCGTAACCGGAAAAGACGATGTTAAACAAGAAATATGTAGAGTATTTTTAAAAAGTGGTTTTTCTGAGAATTCTGTAGCAGGTATGTTAGTTAACATTCAAGTAGAAGGAAGCTTTAAAACCAATAACTTAGAAGGATGTTATGAAGAAAATCGCTGTTGTAAAAATGGCACATATGGATTTTGTAAACACCCAGAAATAACAGGATTTGGTAGTGACGAATTATATACAAGTGGAGTTGATTCTGGTGCTTACCCAAGGGACAAATTTATTAGTGACAGAGCCGGTTACGGATTAATTCAATGGACATCAAAAGGAAGAAAAACTGGTTTATATGATTATGTTAAAAGCCAAAATAAATCAATTGGATCATTAAGTGGTCAGTTGGGATATTTATTAGAAGAATTAAAAGAATATCCTAAAACTTATAAATATGTTACAGGTAATTATTCAGCTTATGATATTGCAAATAATTTTTGTTTAGACTTTGAAAGACCATCCAATAAGGAAGTAGGATGTCCAAGAAGAGCAAATAATTATTCTAGTACAATGTTGACTTACGTACAAAATGGATGTAGCGATTAGGAGAATAGATATATGAATAATTCAAAAAAGAAAATTTTAATAGGAATAGCAGTAATATTATTATTAGTTACATTAATTGTTATCTTTTTAGGAAATCGCGAAAAAGAACCTATTGATAATAAAAATAATGGTACCCCAGTGGCAGAAATATCTAAAACTTTTTCTAAAGTAAATGATTATAAAGAATATTTTAGTATTGAAAATACAATAAGTCAAACTTTAGCACTTACTGAAGCGTTCTTTGCTAAAGAAATATACACTAATAATGATAGTACAACCAGATACTATTTTGTGAATGGATGTATCACTGAAGTATTAATGGATGATGAAACTACAAATTATAATAAATCAGTTAATTATTTATTAATTGTGGGAATGCGTAATAATAATTATGAAATTGTAAATTTAAGTAATAATATTTCAGATTTATTAGATTATGCGAAAAAATATGATGTTAAACATCAGGAAATTAATACTGGTCAAAGACTTGCAAATGGTATTGATAATATTCAAAATATTCTTATAACGTATATAGAATACTTTAAAGAGATGTTGTTTTTTGATCCAGAATTAGCATATAATATGTTAACTGCGGATACAAAAAATAAATATTTAAATTATGCTGATTTTTATAATCAAATACCAGATGTTTATAATAACTTATCTTCTGCTATATTTGCTTATAGTAAGAAAGAAAAAGAAGATATTATAGAATATTATATAAAAGACGATAGTCAAAATGATATAAAGATTATTGAGTATGATATTATGAACTTTAAAATTAGTTATTAAAATATTTTTTGATATTAAGTATTATTTATAGTATAATAAGACGTGAATTAGGAGGAGTAACGTGAAATTTAAAGTAGAACCAAAAGATTTTTTCTTATTTATAGTGTATTGTATAATACTCCTATACTTATGTGCGCTAGCTGTATCCAACTTTTTTTGCTTAATAAATACAGGGACATTTTATGGATTGTTGCCTATTAGTGCCTTCACTTGGCAATATTTACCTATTACATTGGCTTTATTTATTGGAGCATTAATTTTAATTTTTACAAGTGTATCATCTTATATATTTGATAAACAAAAAGGTAAAGGTATTGGTTTAAAAATTAGTGGAGAAAAAGCTAGTGACGGTTATTCTAGATGGTCTAAAGATAAAGAAATAAAAACATCTAGTAATGTTGAAAAAATAAATCCCCGCGAAAAAGAATTAGAAGCGGCAGGAATACCACTTATTAACAATGGAAAAGAAATTTGGGTGGATAATGGTAGTTATCATAACTTAGTAATTGGGTCCACTGGTAGTGGTAAATCTGAAAGCTTAGTTTTTCCAATGGTAAATATCTTAGCTAAAAAGGGAGAAAGTATGATTATTACTGACCCTAAGGGTGAAATTTATCGTAAGACAGCAAAAAACTTAGAAGATAGAGGTTATAAAGTAATAATTTTGAACTTCAGAGAACCAAATAGAGGTAACGCTTGGAATCCCCTAGCATTACCTTATCAATATTACAAAGAAGGAAATTGTGATAAATCGACAGAATTATTAGATGACGTAGCATTAAATATTTTATATGACCCTAGTAGCAAAGGTGATTCTGACTTCTGGGAAAAGGGGGCAGCAGACTATTTCTCTGGTCTAACACTAGGTTTATTTCAAGATGCCACTGAAAAAGAAGTTAATTTAAATAGTATTAACTATATGAGTACTGTTGGAGAAGAGCGTTATGCTACAAGTAACTTTATAAAAGAATATTTTAATTTAAAGGGACCAGATTCAAATGCCTATATGTTTGCGAGTACAACAATTAATGCTCCCAATGATACAAAAGGTGGTTTACTTTCAACATTTAGACAAAAGATAAGAGCATTCTCAACAAGAGAAAGTTTATCTGAAATGCTTTCTCATAGTGATTTCGATATGCGTGATATCGGAAAAGGTAAGACAGCGGTATTTATGATTATCCATGACGAAAAGAAAACATACCATAGTTTAATGACTATCTTCATTAAACAATGTTATGAAACTTTAATTGATGTGGCTCAACAAAATGGTGGGAAATTACAATATCGTACTAATTTTATTTTAGATGAGTTTGCTAATATGCCACCATTAAAAGATGTTGATAGTATGGTATCAGCAGCACGTTCTCGTGATATTAGATTTACATTTATTATTCAAAACTTTGCTCAACTTAATGATGTATATGGTGAAGAAGTTGCGCAAGTTATAAAGGGTAACTGTGGTAATTTAATTTATTTAATTAGTACAGAATTAAAAGCTTTAGAAGAAATTAGCAAAATGTGTGGAGAAGTTAAATCTAAGGAAAAAGATAAAACTGCCTCAACACCACTAGTAACTGTAAGTGATTTACAAAAATTAAAATTAGGAGAAGCTATAATTATTCGTCTTCGTATGAATCCATTCAAAACAAAATATGCTCCTAACTTTAAAGTTGACTGGGGTGAAGATTATCCAGAAGCAAGTTACCCAGAAAGAAAGACAGAAGATATAGAATTATTTGATTTAAAGAAATATGTTACTGAAGAGAAACGAAAAAAAATGATGAATAATTCTGATGGAATGCCTGGAATGGGAATGCCGAAAGATACATTTAATCCTTTGTCAATGCATAATAATCCATCACCATTTAATTCCATTGGACCAAGTCCAATGAATAATCCGATGAATAACCCTATGATGAATCCGATGGCTAATCCAATGAATAGTCCAATGGGTCAGATGAATCCAATGAACCCTTTTTCTGGAGGGGAACTTCAAGGAATGGATATTGATGCAATGATGAAAGATATTGATCAAAAGTTAAAAGAGCTTGATGAAGAAGAAAAAAGACAAAAAGAAAAATTAAAAGAACAAAATAGACAACTAATGGAAGAAGCAACAAAAAAAGAAGAGGAATTTGCAAAGGGATTTGTTAAAGAACAAGACGAAGTTAAACCAGTTGATAAGCCAAAAATCAATATTGATGTTGATAGTGTTATTGTTAATGAAAATGTAATTACTGATGACGAATTTTTTGATGACTTTTTTGGAGAAGATGAATAGGTAAATTCATTTTCTCTTTTTTTATTTTTTTCATAAATTATAATGGTGATATTGGTGAAAACGATAAAGGAAAGCGAATATAGGCCAGAAATGGGAACTTTAATTGATGTTAAAGACCCTATTAGTTATGGAGAAAAGCATAATCCCCATAGTATAAATATTTATTATGATAAATTGTTGATGAATCATAAGATTCTTTTAAATAAGTATAAAAAGTATTTTATAATTTGTGATAAAGGACGAAAAAGTAAACAGGCAGTTAGAATATTAGAGTTTTACGGCTATGATGTAACATTTGTTATAAATTCGTGATTTTTCCACATACTTATATTATAATAAGTATGTGATTTGTTATGGGAAGTTTTCTAAATGAAATTTATAATTATATAATTACATTAATAAATAGTTCAGTAATATTTGGACCATTATTAGCATGCTTATTAATATTTTTAGAATCAATACTTCCTATTCTACCACTTTTTGTGTTTATTACTATTGTATTTGTTGCATATGGTCATATCTTTGGTTTTATTATTTCTTATATTTTAACTTGCTTAGGCTGTATTTTTGCATTTTATTTGTGTCGTAAATTTTTAAAAAATTTTTTTGAAAAAAAAATCAGAAAAATAGATAATTTAGATAATTTAATGAAAAAACTTGATAAAATTAAATTATCAAGTTTAGTTATTTTAATAGCTATTCCATTTACACCAGCATTCGCTATAAATATTGCTGCTTCTTTATCAAAAATACAATTTAAAAAATTTTTATTTGCAATTATTATAGGGAAAATTTCTTTGGTAACTTTTTGGGGATATATTGGGACTAGTTTGTTAGAAAGCTTGAGAAATCCTAAAATACTTTTGGTAATAATTAGTATGCTATTGATTGCCTTTATTTTAAGTAAAATAGTTACTAAAAAATTAGAAATAGAGTAAATATCTTGTCAACAAAAATTAAGTAATTTGACATTGAATTATTTAAATAGTATATTAATAATAGAAACTAGTGGGTGATATACATGAGTATAGAAAAGTTAACTGAAGAAAATCATCTTGCACCATGGGAAGATAGTATCAACGAAAATAGAGAAATTTATGATTTGGCATTAGAAATCCAAAATGCTTATAAATTAAATCTAGACATAAATGAGATAAAAAGTGTAATTAGATATTTAATTGAGGAATTGGGTAAAACTATTGAGGAAATCAGAGCAGGAAAAGCAAAAGAGGAATTAGAATACATGCTCAAAGTAAGAATTGCCAAAAATGAATCTATTAACGAATTTAATTCAAGATATATTGGTAAATATGAAAAACAACAGGATATTCCTGAAATCGAAGGGGAACCAGTTAAAACGCCATTGGATATTCATAGAAAGTCTTTATCAAAAACTGCTTTAGCAATTATTTTAGTTGTAGCTATATCTGTGTCGAATGCAGCTATGATTATTGATGGAGTAATTAATAAATTACAAAAAAACAAAGAATTATTAGATGATTTTTCGTCTAATCTAGGAATTATTGCCTCTGCTCAGATGGAAAATAGCTCCGAAAAAAGTATATTAGAGCAATGTAAATATATTAGAGGTTATAATAAAGGGGTTCCTATTTTAGCAACAGATATAGATGCTATAGCAGATAAAATAAAAATAGTAGCTTTAACAAATCCTCAATTATTTGATGTTTGTTTGGCAGATATATATTTTGAGATGGATCATAGTCGTTTGAATTATATGGATAAAATTTTAAATTTATTAAAAACAAGTTTCAAAGATGAACCAGTATTAGCAGAATTATATGATGATATAAAAGATTGTGATGTTTTTTTGGATTATTTAATCAAAAAAGGTTTTATTAGTCCTAATCATAATAAATATGCAGAAATAATTGATGCTGTAACAGCATATCGAAATAAAAGAATGAAGTATGTATCTGATACTTTAGTATTTGAATCACTTACTGATAACCAACAAAAAGTTATTAAAAATTATTTAATTAAAGAATATAAAAAATTTAAAACAAAAAGAATTAAAGAACTAAGTGAATTAGTATTTATGGTTGCAACTGACGTTGAAGATAAAAATGTTGAAGATAAAAATATAGAAGAAGGTGAAGTAGTTGGCGGTAGACCAAGTGGAAGTTAATTGTGTAACTCTTGAAAATGGTAGAGAATATATTATTGTTGATGCAATAATCAATGATAATGGCAAATACTTAGTTTTGGCAAGCGAAACAAATCAATTTGATCACTGTGTTCGTAAAGTTATCGTGGAAGAGGGAAAAGAATATATAACAAAATTAGATACTGAAGAAGAATTTGATGAGGTTATGAAAGATTTTTATTTTAGACATAATAAGGAAAGGGAAGATAAAAATGAAGAATAAAAGTGTGTTATTAGGAATTTTAATAATTGTAGTAGTTATATTTGCAACAGGTTGTATGTTTAGTTCTTTAAAACCACAAGATTTTAAAGAACATTTTGGAGCTTTAGGCTATATAGTAAGTGATACAGAAGAACCTAAATATGATACAGGAACTAGTTATTTAGTGGCAACCAAGGAAGATGTTCCATTTAAGATAGAGTATTATGAATTTGATGAAGAAGTAGAAGCTAAGAAAATTTATAAAAAATATGAGACTAATTTAAAAGATTATTTAACAACTAGTTCAAAGAATAATGCAACAACCGGAGCTTTATTTTCTAGATTAGTAGCTGTATCAGACAATGAGTATATAGTTATTTCCAGAGTAAAAAACACTTTAATATTTGTAGCTGGAACAAATGACTACTCTAAAGAAATAAATAAATTATTAGAAGAAATAAATTATTAAGAAAAGAGATTTTCGTGATTGAAAATCTCTTTTCTAATTATTTAAACTACTAAATTCATTAGCTAAAGTTTTTAATTCTGAATCAATTTTAGTTTTTGTAGCACTTTCTAAAGAATACCATCCAAATTTAAACATTAATTCATAAGTTTGTCTTTGATATTCACTTATAGAGTCAAATGTTTTTTTATATTTATTATATAAATTTTCATTTGAACTTTCTGTTAGGACAATTGCCATATCTTTTTCCATACATTTTAATGTTGATAAAAGTAGAGTTAGATAATCTTTATCATTTAAAGCAATACCAGTAGGTACTTCTTTTTTTTGATTACTTATTTTATTATTCATTATTACCACCATTTTCTAGTATATTTAATACATCATTCATATTCTCATAAAATAAATTACTACATTCCTTTAATAATTTACTAATTTCTTTATTTTCTACAAACTGCATCGAATCATTCAATAGTTTATAAGCACTATAATTCCATCCAAATATATCTTTTAAATAACTTAAATCTTTTCCAGTTAGAATATTGGGAGCCTTTTTATATTCTCTATTCATTATCATCACCATCCATTTTTATTATCTACTTATTTTAATATTATATACTTGGTAAAGAATGGAATTATTTGCTATAATAGCAATATGAAGTTAGAAGAGTTAAATAAGGAATATGATAAATTACAATTAGAATATGGAGCTAAAGAATTGGATTCTATTTATAGTGGAGGATGCATTAATAATCCCGATATTTGTTTTGTTTTTATGAATCCTACTGGAAGAAATATTGCTTCCTTAAAATCTTGGAATGGCCCAAAGTCTCCATGGATTGGAACAAAAAATATTTGGACATTGTTTCATGAGTTGGAATTAATAGATGATAATATTTTTTGGGAAATTAGAAGCAAGTCTGGAAAAGAGTGGACTCCAGAATTTGCTAACACGGTTTATGATAATGTCAAAAAACATAAATTCTTTATAACTAATTTAGGTAAATGTACGCAAATTGATGCTAGGGCTTTAAATGATGAAGTTTTTTATAAATATTTAGATTTACTCAGAAAAGAAATTGAAATAGTTAATCCCAAAGTAATTATTTTATTTGGTAATCAAGTAAGCTCTATATTTTTACAAGAAAAGATATCCGTATCTCAAGTTAGAAAAAAAGAATTTAATAAAAAAATTAATGGTAAGAATTATAGATGCTTTTCTGTTTATTATCCCGTAGGTAATGGTTTTTTTAACGTTGATAAAGCAATCGAAGATATAAAATATATTATAAATAATATAAATTAGATTGGGCATACTACAATTGTGAAGCAGTATGAAAGAAATAATAAAAAAAGAAGATTTAATTATAAAATTGGGATTATTGTTTTATTTTTGTAGTATTTTAGGATATATTTATGAATTAATACTATGTTATTTTTATAGTGGTAAAATCTTTAGTCATGGGATTTTATCTGGACCTTGGTTACCAATCTATGGGACTGGATCAGTACTTATTATGTTATTTTATAAATATCGAAAAAATCCTTTTTTGATTTTTGTTTTATCTTTTTTTGTTACAGGAACTCTAGAATACATATGTGGAGTAGTCTTATTAAAATTTTTTAAAATGCGTCTTTGGGATTATACAGGTCATTTTTTAAATATTGGTGGACGTGTTTGCTTGCTTAGTGCTTTTTGTTTTGGCATAGGAGGACTTTTAATAACTTATTTAATTTATCCATTTATCAAAAAAATGTATAATAAAGTTAATAAAAAAGTTTTAAAAGCTGTTATAGGTATTATTAGTGGTTTGTTTTTAACAGATATAATTGCATCAATCTTAAAATAATTATATAATATATTAGATTTAAGAAAAGAGTGTAATTATGGATTTTGCAGGTCTTGTTGTTTTAATAACTGGAGCGAGTAGAGGCATTGGAGCATGTTTAGCAAATATTATGCATGAATATGGTGCAACAGTTATCGGGGTATATAATAATACCAAAATAAAAAATGTATTATTTGATACTTATCAATGTGATTTATGTAATGAAGAAGATATAAAAAAGTTAATCAAATATGTTAAAGATAAACATGAGAAAATAGATGTAGTAGTAAATTGTGCCGCTTTAAGCTTAGATGATGATATGTATGATAAGTCCAAAGAAGATTTTATGAAAGTTTTAGAAGTTAATTTAGTTGGAATTTTTCTTATGTGTAAATATGCTTCTTTAGAAATGGAAAGAGGAGTAATAATAAATATCTCTTCAACTAATGCGCAAGACACTTATAATCCAATTAGCATGGATTATGATGCTTCAAAAGCCGGAGTAGAGAATTTAACTAAAAATTTAGCTATGAGACTACCTAATTTAAAAATATGTGCTTTGGCACCGAATTGGGTTGCAACAGAATCCGTTTTAAATATGGAAAGAAATTATTTAGAAAATGAACTAAAAAGAATAGGGCAAGATAAATTATTAAAAAAAGAAGAAGTAGCTCTTAAAATAATTGAGATAATTATTAATGATGATATAAGAAGTGGTGAAATAATTAGAATAGGTGGTTTTGATGCATAGATATTTAAATATTTTTAATATAAATTTAAAAGTAGTAGATTTAGTTAGTAAATCCGAAAGAGAGTTAAAAGATATATTTAGTAATATAGATCAAAATGTCTTTTTAAATAGTTTAAAAGTAATAAGTGCTTTTAAAGAAGAAGGATTATCAGAAAGTGATTTTGCATCTACTACAGGATATGGATATAACGATGTAGGAAGAGATAAAATAGAAAGAATTTTTGCGAAAGTTTTAGGGGCAGAAGATGCTCTAGTTAGAAATCAATTTATATCAGGCACTCATGCTTTAACTGTAGCGTTATTTGCTCTTTTACGTCCAAATGATACCTTGCTTAGTATTTCAGGACTTCCATATGATACTTTACATGAGATTATCGGTATTAGAGAAAATCCTAGTTCTTTAAAATCTTATAATATTAATTATGAACAAATTGATTTGGTAAATGATGATTTTGATTACCATAAAATATTAGAAACTTTAAAAAATAAAAAGATTAAATTAATTGAAATTCAAAGAAGTAAAGGATACTCAACTCGAAAAAGTATTTCAATAGATAAGATTGAAAAAGTAATTAAAGCAATTCGAGAAGTAGATCAGAATGTAATTATTATGATAGATAATTGTTATTGTGAATTTGTAGAAAACATCTCACCTTTAGAGGTTGGGGCTGATATTATAGTCGGTTCTTTAATTAAAAACTTAGGTGGTGGAATTGCTTCGAATGGGGCATATATTGCCGGTCGAAAGAATTTGGTGGAACTTGCTGCCGAAAGATTAACGGCTCCGGGTGAAGGAAAAGAAGTAGGTCCATCTCTTGGGGCTAATCGTGAATTTTTGCTTGGATTATATCATGCTCCAAGTGTTGTGGGCAGTAGTTTAAAAACAGCAGTTTTAACTAGCAAAGTTTTAGAAGAGTTAGGTTATAATGTTGAACCTAAATATAATGACGATAGAGCAGATATAGTTCAAAACATTATTTTTGGAAATAGTGAAGATTTAATTAAATATTGTGAAGGTATCCAATCGGCTTCAGCAATCGATGCTTTTGCTCTGCCAGAACCAACAGACATGCCAGGATACGACGACAAGATAATAATGGCATCTGGTTCATTTACCCAAGGCTCATCAATTGAAATATCTTGTGATGGTCCAATAAGAGATCCATTTATAGCATATCAACAAGGTGGATTGACTTACGAATATGGCAAAATAGCATTAATGGCTGCTGTAAGTAAATTAATTAAATAAAAATGTATAAAATATAATATAAAATTGGCGTACATAAGAAATATTTGTTTTAAGAATGTGGACACACTATGATAAATTATAAAAAAGGATTGTCACTTATAAATTAAGGTTGACAATTCTTTTTTTCATTTCAGTAAAGTCCTAAACTCTTTTTAAGATAAGTATTTCAAAATTTACAACTTTTTCTTGCTTAATAAATTAAATTATGCTATATTACTAGTGAACACGGAAGTGTTTTTTAATTGCAAAAAATTAGGAGGTTAAAATGGCGAAGGAAAAAGATATTAAGAAAAAAGATGTAAAAAAAGTAAATTCTAAAAAGAATGTGAAAAATAATAAACCTAAAGAAAAATTTACTGAAGGTATCAAGAAAGAATTAAAATTAGTTAAATGGCCAACAGTTAAAGAAATTTTAAAATATACATTGGCAACAGTTATATTTTGTATTATTTTAGTAGCATTTTTTGAAGTGTTGAATTTAGTAATGGCTTTTATAAAGGGGATGTTTAATTAATGGAAAAGTTATGGTATGTAGTTAATACTTATTCAGGACATGAAAGCAAAGTTAAAGAAAAATTAGAAGCAAAAATTGAATCAATGGGAATGGAAGATTATATTTTTAGAGTTGTAATTCCAGAAACTACAGAAGTAGAAGTTAAAGATGGTGTGAAGAAGGAAAAAACAAAAAAAATGTTTCCGGGATATATTTTAGTAGAAATGGTTATGTCAGATGAAGCATGGTATATTGTAAGAAATACACCAGGAGTTACAGGATTTATTGGTTCAAGTGGTAAGGGAGCTAAACCTACACCATTATTACCTCAAGAAATAGATCGTATTTTAGTTAACATGGGTATGAGTCGTGTTAATGTTGAAGATGATTTAAAAGTTGGAGATTCAGTAAGTATTGTTGATGGACCATTCAAAGGAATGATGGGTAGAGTTGATAATATTGATACTGAAAATAATAGATTAAATATTATTATTGATTTATTTGGTCAAGAAACATCAGTAGATGTAGAATTATTCCAAGTGAGTAAAAATTAAACGAGAGTCTTTCTCGTTTTTTTAATAAAATAGCACTTAATAATTTATTAAGTGCTAAATTCTTTTTAATGCAAGTATAGTATTTAAATATGTTTTAATAATTTTTTTTCTAACATAACAATTAATTTATATAAAATATAAGATATAAATGCAAGTAGAATAATTCCAGTCATAACTAAATTAAGATTAAAGACTTGTTTACCGTATACAATTAAATAACCTATACCTTGTTTACTAACTAAAAATTCTCCCATTATGACACCAATTAATGTTTGAGCTATACATAATTTAAATGAAGCAATTATGGTTTGATAGCTACTAGGAATTACTAGATGAGTAAGAGTTTGAAATTTAGTGGCATTCAAAGTTTTAAATAGTTTTAAACGATATTCATCAGTATTTTGAAATCCATTGTAAATGGTAATAATACTTACAATTAAATTTATAAGCAAAGCCATAATAATAATACTTTTAGTATTTGCTCCAAAAATAATTATAATAAGGGGGCCTAAAGCTACTTTAGGAAGGGAATTAAGCATTGTTAAAAATGGATCAACAATTTTAGCTAAAGTTTTACATTCGTATAAAATAAGGGCAATTATAAAACCTAAAGATATACCAAGCATAAAAGAAATTAATACTTCAATTAAAGTAGTATAAATATGAATAAAAAAATTGTTATTTATAATAAGTTCATTTATAGTTTTAATTATTCTTGAAGGGCTAGAGTAGATGAAGGCACTAATAATACCTAAGTTTACCAAGAATTCCCAAATAAATAAAAATAAAACAATAATTAAAACTTGAAAGAAGAATATTTTTAATTTAGCCAATTTTATTTTTTTTAAAAAATTTTGTTGTTCAAGACTCATTTATATCTAAATCCTTCCAAATAATATCAAAATATTTATGAAAATTAGCATCTTTTCTTCTTTCATATATTGATTCCTGATTTGAAATATCTATTGTTATAATATTTTTAATCAAAGCTGGTCTTTTTGATAAAATAATAATTTTATCAGAAAATATAATAGCTTCTTCAATATTATGCGTTACTAAAATAACGGTTTTATTTTCTTTTTTGATTAATTTATAAACATCATCACTTATTAATAATCTTGATTGTTGGTCTAAGGCACTGAAAGGTTCATCTAAAAGTAATAAATCAGGTTTTAATGCTAAAGTTCTAATTAATGCTAGTCGTTGTTTCATTCCTCCAGATAAACTTTTAGGATAATTGTTTTTAAACTCAATTAAATTATAAAAATTCAATAAATAATCAACATATTCTAAATTTTCTTTAGTAAGCTTATTTTGAATTTTTAATCCTAAAATGGCATTTTCATAGATTGTTAACCAAGGAAGTAGGGCATCACTTTGTAACATATAAGCAATTTTTATGTCATCATTATTTAAAATACATCCAGAATAATTTTTATCTAGATTGGCAACGATTGTTAAAAGTGTAGATTTACCACATCCCGAAGGTCCAACTAAAGAAATAATTTGGCCTTTTTCTATTTCCAAATTAAAATCTTTAATCGCAGCGATTTCGCCTTCCTTAGTATGATAATTTTTAGTTATATTTTTAATTTCTAATAAATTATTCATATAAATTATTTACCAAATCTTTATAGTAAACATCATCTTTTATTAATTTATTATCTTTAAGTAAATTCACTAAAGTATTATAAAAACTTTCTTTAACCAAAGGATTAACAAGCCACGCATCAGCATTTTTATATCGATCAATCATAATAGCTAAATCTTCTAATTTAGTATCACTAAATTGTTGTTGAATAACTTTTGCGGTATCTACACCTTCATGAGTTAATGTATAATCCATTCCTTTTTTTATAGCATTTGTAAATTTAGTTAATAATTCTTTATTTTCTGTAATATAACTTTTTCTTGCATAAAAAGCTGTATAAGGAAATTCTCCAGAAACTTTACCAACGCTTTCTACAACATAACCATTTTTATTATCTTCTAATTTTGATGCTAAAGGCTCAAATAAATTTACATAATCACCATCTCCACCAATAAATGATCCAGAAAGTTCTGCAAATTCAATTGATGTATTAATATTGATTTTATCTTTAGCTATACCTTTATTTTCTAGTGCTTTTAAGAAACTTAAGGCAGGCATTCCAGTACTTCTTCCAATTAAAATTTCTTTACCTATTAAATTATTCCAATCAAATTTTTCATTACTTCTAGATAAAATAAATTGACCATCTCTTTTAGTAAGACCAGAAAATACTTGTAAGTAATCTTTTTCTTTACCTAAATAAACATAGATTGCTGATTCTGGTCCGGCAAGTCCAACTTCAGTGTCGCCAGATAAAACGGAAGCTGCAACATTATCACTACCACTTACTAACATCAAGTCAATTTCAATACCTTCTTCTTCAAAGTATCCATTTTCTATCGCCACATAAAATGGAGTATAGAAAATACTATGGGTAACTTCAGCCACTTTAATTGTTTCTAAATTGCTGTCATCCTTATTTTTAAAAAATAATCCAATTACTAAAACAATAATAATAATTGTTAATAAACTGACTAAAATATATAAAATATTTTTTTTCACACAAACACTCCTTACATAAATAATATATTCATGAGTGTTCCAATGTGATAAAAAGATTAATTATAAAATAATATTCATTTAAAAACGCTCAATTCTTTAACGTAACTCAAAATGTTTCTTTTTCATGCTTTATTAATTAAATGAATATTATATTTTTTTACATCACTTAATACTTTTTTCATCCAAATGTCTTGATAAAAATTAATAATATAGTTTGGAACTAATGACTTTTTGTTATAAATTCGCTATAATTAAACTGAAAATATTTTTAAACAAGTATAGAATAGGTGATAATTATGAATTATCTAAAAAGGGCAATTATTATTAATAAAATTAAGAAAAATCCAGTTTCATATAGATATTTGAAAAATGATAAAGATAAAGAATATCAAAGTGATTTAACTATTATTAAACACGTGTTGAAAAAAAGAAAATTTTTTGAAATGAATGTTTTTGTAGAAACAATAGCAAATAATTTTAACCGATTTAATTCAGAAGAAAAAGAATTTATATTTTCCCATATTTTTGATATATATATTTTATTTCCTGATTTAGCAAAGAAAATCGTTTCTAATTTAGATGAAGAATTTTTAATAAATAATTATATATGCGGTATAGAAGAACTTTATTCTGATATAGTATTAGTTGAATTATATTCAACTAATACTCAGGAAAAAATTAAATTAGAATTATTTAAACGTATAGAAAATTCAGATTATCTGTTAAAAATAGTTTTGGGAAAAATATTATATAATGCAGATAAAATAATTGAAATTTATTGTCATTTTTGTGGTAATTCTAAAAAAGAAAAAATAATAAATGAATTTTTACTAGACAAAATAAATCAAAACAAAATAGATAATGAAACTATAATAAGTTTAATTAGCATTAACCCTTTTCTATACGAAAGAATAAATAATCAAGAAGTTTTGAATTGGCTTGTTAATCAATTAATTACAAATCATTTGAATTCACTTGTCAACAAGTCAAATAAAAACCAAGAAGTTTTAGATGAAATAATAGAAAAATCAAATAATAATTTAAACTTTCTTATTAAAGAAATTTCCAAATTAGATATATCATCAATTGAAAATATAGTTAATAATTTAAATTATAATTCACTAAAAAAATTAGTCACTATAAATCCAATTTTTTTTCAATATATAGCAACAAAACCAAATTTTTCTTTAAGGAAATTTTGTGAAAACCTACAAAATATAGAAGAATTAGAGATTTTATTAAAATATTATCCATTTTTTACTATTAAAGGATATCAAAGTACTAGATCGAGTACAGGAATTAGAGGGGAAACAATTTATGAAAATTTACCACCTATTGGAGAAATTAATTGTGAATTTTTACTAAAAAATTGTGAATTATTAAATAATATGGATTATAATTTAATAACTTACTTTATAAATATCGGCAATAATAGTGAAGTTAAAATTGAATTATTTTTTAATATCCTAAAAAAACTATATGATAAAGATACTTTTAATAATATTTTGCCATCAATAAATGTTATTTTTAAAAATTTTAATAGATTATATTTTGAATCAGAAACTTTAAAAAATTTTAGAATAGGTGAAGAATATAAGTTTTGTTTCAAATTATTGTTCAATAAAGAAATACTTTTATCAAACAATCATGAGTTAGTTAATAGTTTTATTCATGACTTCTGCAATAATAAAGAATCAGCAACTGATAAATTTTATCAAATTATAGGTAACACTTATGGGCAAAAAGCTGTAGCAATTTTAAAATCAAGACCAGGATTAAATATTTTAACAATTTCTTCATTAGAAGTTTTTAGGCCCGAAATATTAAATAATTTTAAAGAAGGTTTTATTCATGATTTATTATCATACGATGTTTTGGGATTTAATGCTTTCTTGTCTATAATAAAAAATGAAGAAGATTTAGAATTATACAAAGTATATTATGAACTGATGTCTAAAGTGCATGGTGAAAACGTTGTTACAATGCAAAAAACTTTTTCAAATTATTTCTATGTAAAAGATTTAATTAAAGATGCTATTGGTAGAGATTTAACTGATATTCAGCAACTACAACTATTGACTGTTTTGTGTGGAGAATTTAATATATGTAATATAAAAAATGTAAATCAATTAGATGAATATGATATACTACTAAATAAAAATTTACAATATACTATTAATAGTATTGATAACATAGAACAATTAAAACAAATTCTATTTAAAAATTTATTTTCACTAAATTTAGCTGATTATATATATTATAAGGCGCTTCCTTCATATAACATCAATAGTGAATTATATACAGGGGTAAATGAAAATGAAATTTTAGTAATGAAAACACTAAATTTTATAAAAGAGTGTAAAAACATAGATGAATTAAAGAATTTTGCGTTTGAAATATTAAAAGAAAGTAATGTTAGAACTCCTATATCTGCTATAAATTTATTATCAAAAATTAAGAAAAACGAAATTTATTTAATTAATAAAAATCAAAATTATTTAACTCCAACCAAAATTAATGAATTAATACAATCAGGTTCATTAGAATTAAGAAAGATAGAGGATGTAGAAATATTAGTATATAAAGAACTGGATTCTTTAAACATAGGGTACATTTGTCATTCAAGAGGAATAACAATTGATGAATTTTTAACTCTAGAAGGTTCAAGAACCTGTTCAACAATTTCAACATGGGCTCGAGAACACAATGGCTTTTCTTTATCAAGACTTAATTCACATAGTTTTTTTACACATGTTCCAGATGATACTGAAGTTGTTGCATATTTTGATGGGGATGCTGGTGTTGCAGGAGAAAGTAAAAAAGTTTATTCAACAAATACACATCCAAAAGAATACAATCCGATGTGTTTCATGTATGGAGAACTTGCATTTTATAGAAGACACAGAGACCACAAAAATATTTCAAACAAAAATTATGGTGGTAGAATTATACCAAACTTGTTATTTCAATTAAACTCTGAAAACATAGAATTTGCTAAAAAACATGGTGCTATAATTATGTGTTCTGAAGAACAATTTGATGAATATATAAAATTAAATAATTCTATTTTATCTGAAGGAGGTAAAACAAGATGAAATTTAACATAGATTTAGAAAAATTGGAGAAACAAAAATTATTAAAACTTTATAATATCATATTGAAGTTAAAAAATAGGATACAAAAATAAGATATTTTATAGTGTTTTATGAAATAGATATACTTCAGGAGAAAATATATTAGGACCAGTTAATGAGAGCGAAATATCCAAACAAAAAAATTACAAAATCCAGACGCTTGTAAAAAAAATCAATTAGTGATAAAATAATAATATCTTTTGAGAAAGAGATATTATAAATAGCCCGTTGGTGAAGCGGTTTAACACACTGCGTTCTCAGCGCAGCATTCACGGGTTCGAACCCCGTACGGGTTACCAATAAAATAAAAAAACATGATACTATTTTCTAGCATCATGTTTTTTTCTTAATTCTGTATTTAAAATTACTTTTCTAAGTCTTATATGATTTGGTGTAACTTCAACAAGTTCATCTTGATTAATGTAATCTAAAGCATACTCTAAAGTTATTGGTCTTGGTCTTTTTAATACTACAGTTTTATCAGATGAAGCAGCTCTTGTATTAGTAAGTTCTTTACCTTTAACAACATTTATAGCAAGGTCATTATCACGATTACACTCACCAACAATCATCCCCTCATAAACTTCAGCATTTGGTTCAATAAACATAATTCCACGATCTTCAAGTTGACCTAAACTATAAGCTGTTGCTTTACCAGTTTCGCTAGAAACCAAAACACCTAATTTTCTTTCGCCTAAATCTACATTTGCGTGAGGACCATATTCTTTAAATGTATGATTCATAATTCCATAACCTTTAGTTAAAGTCATAAAATTAGTAGCAAATCCAATCAATCCACGAGATGGAATAGTGTATGTTATTCTTGTTAAAGTTCCTATGTGAGTCATATTATCCATTATTGCACCACGAGAACTTAATTCTTCGATAACGCCGCCCATGTATTCATCATCAACTTCAATTTGTAAATCTTCATAAGGTTCACATTTTACACCATCTATTTCTTTAACAATTACTTTTGGTTTAGAAACTTGAAGTTCAAATCCTTCGCGACGCATATTTTCTATTAAGATTGATAAATGAAGTTCACCACGACCTGACACTAAGAAATTTTCCGAATCAATTTGTTCAACTCTTAGACTAACATCTTTTTGAGTTTCACGAATTAGTCTTTCAGCTATTTTTCTAGAGGTTAATAATTTTCCATCTTGGCCTGAAAATGGAGAAGTATTAACACCAAAAGTCATTTGTAATGTTGGTTCATCGATATGTATGATTGGAAGTCTTTCATGATTATTAACTTCAGTTAATGTTTCGCCAACAGAAATATCTTCAAGTCCTGCAATGGCACATATATTCCCAGCAGAAATTTCATCAACTTCAACGCGGCCCAATGCTGCAAAGGAATATAATTTTTGTACTCTAAATTGTTTTTCAGTGCCATCTAATCTTAAACAATTAACCATTTGTCCAACTTTAACTTTTCCATTAAACACACGTCCAATTGCAATTCTTCCTACATAATCATTATAATCAAGTAGAGCAGGTTGAAATTGGAATGGTTTATTAATATCTCCAGATGGTTCATTAATTTCATTAACAATTAAATCTAATACACATTTAAATGATTTTTCTTGTGTGGAGATATTACTGTCTAAACTAGATGTTCCGTTCAATGCACTAGTATATGCAACTTTAAAATCTAATTGTTCGTCATTCGCTCCTAAATCTAAGAATAACCCTAGAACTTCATCAACAACCTCTTTAATTCTAGCTGTTGGTTTATCAACTTTATTAATTACTACAATAGGTTTAACTCCAGCATCAATTGCTTTTTTTAATACAAATTTTGTTTGAGGCATTGGTCCTTCATAAGCATCTACAACAAGAATAACACCATCAACCATTTTCATAATTCTTTCAACTTCGCCACCAAAATCTGCATGCCCTGGAGTATCTAAAATATTAATTTTAATCCCATTATACATAACTGATGTAGTCTTAGCTAAAATTGTTATTCCACGTTCTCTTTCTATATCATTTGAGTCCATTGAAAAATTAGTTGCATCTTGATTCTCTCTGAATGTCCCGACAAATTTAATTATCTCATCAACTAAAGCTGTTTTTCCATGGTCTACGTGCGCAATAATTGCTACATTTCTTATTTCCATATATATCACCCGTTTTAACCCAGATATTATAGCATTAAAATATTATAAATGTAAACTAATAATCATTAAAAAAAAGCTTTAATAAACAAGAAAAATTCTATTATAAAATTATATTTTAATGTTGTTTCGTCCAAAATATTATGTTAAACTTAAAATAAGGTGGCATAGGATGAGATTAGGAAAAGAAATAAAACGTGATACTCAGCTTATAATTATATCAGTTCTTGTTCTAACTTTGTTGACGATGAATGTTTCATATTCAGCATTTTTTTCTGTGAAATCACAAACTACTGTCCAAAAAATAACAACAGGTAATTTAAATGTTTTAATAGATGGCTCAACTGGTATGAGTAATAAGGAATTATATCCAACACCAGAAGAAGATTTACCAATTGCTGTAGATTCAGTAACAGAAGGTAATTATGCAACATTAAACTTATCAAATACAGGAGATTTAGTAGCAGATTTTTCTATTACTCTAAGTTATGATGAAATACCTGCTGGTGAAACGGAGGATAATTTAATTTCGTTTAAGTATTTAAACATTGGCATTTTTGATGTAAATGAAAATGCATGGAAAAATTTTGGTACAGATACTAATGAAATTTATTATACGCGAGTTACAGGATTAACTCCAAGTGATACTAATGTTTATCCAATATTAAGAGATCAATTAGCCATTGGAGCTAATAAACAATATAGAGTTTATGTTTGGTTAGCAGAAGACACTCCAATATCAGAAATAGGTAGATTAGTGTATTTAAAATTGGATGTAAAGAGTACAACTATTAATGGTGGAATTGAAAGTCAAGAGGGATAATAAATGCAAGATGTAGAATTAAAAAAGAAAAAAGAACTTGCCATATTTTTAATGTTAACTATAACAATTTTAACGGCATTATTAATGGTGTCTACTTTTGTTTCAGAAAATATTTTTGGAATTATTATAGGTGAAAGCAATTATTTAATAAAAATTGATGGCGATGGAAAAGCCGATGTTAATATTGATGTTGATGGTGATGGAAAACCAGATACAGACATAGACGTAGATGGTGATTTAATACCAGATATTAATATTGACAGTAATAAAAACGGAAAACCAGATTTAAATATAGATATTGATTATGATGGTAAGGCAGAGCTTGATATTGATACAAATGGTGATGGAAAACCAGATTTAAATATTGATAAAGATAATAATGGAGTGGCCGATTTAAATATTGATATCGATGGTGACGGTGTAGCCGATGTTAATATTACTATTGATAATAATAACAAAGCCGATGAAAATATTACTCATAGAGATATAAATAATGATGGTAAGCCAGATTTAAATATCGATGTCAATAAAGATGGTTATCCAGATATTAATATTGATATTAATGGAGATGGAAAAGCCGATATCAATATTGATACTGATAATAATAACAAAGCTGATACTAATATTGATATAGATAAAGATGGAAAAGCTGATATCAATATTGATACCAATAATGACGGAGCAGCTGATAAAAATTTAATTAATACAGATATTGATGGAGATAAAACCCCAGATATAAATGTTGATACCAATCACGATGGTTATCCAGAAGTCAATATTGATATTAATAGTGATGGTAAGGCTGATTTAAATATTGATAATAATAAAGATAATCAACCGGATGTTAATGTAGATACAGATAGCGATGGAAGAGCCGATAAAAACATTGATATAGATAATAATGGAAAAGCCTATTTGAATATTGATATAGATAATGATGGAAAAGCTGATTTAAATATTGATGTAGATAACGATAATCAAGCAGATCTCAACATTGATACAAATGGTGATGGAAAACCAGACGTTAATATAGATACAGATAATAATGAAGTAGCAGATTTAAATATTGATATAGATGGTAATGGCAGTCCAGATGTCAATATCGATACAAATGGTGATGGAAAAGCCGATAAAAATAAAACAACTACTAAGAAAAATGGAAAAGGACAATTAAATATTGATTCAAATAAAGATGGTTATCCAGATGTAAATATCGATATAGATGGTGATGGTATTCCTGATATAAATATTGATACTGACAATAATGTTATTGCAGATTTAAATATTGATATTGATATAAATGGAACGCCAGATGTAAATGTTGATACAAATGGAGATGGAAAAGCCGATAAAAATTTAACAAATACTGATTCGGATAATAATGGAAAAGCCGATTTAAATATTGATACGAATCGCGACGGTTATCCAGATATTAATATAGATATTAATGGCGATGGTGATGCTGACATAAATATTGACATTGATATTCTAAAAAAAGACACTTCTAAGGTAGAAGCATTAGTTACATTAATTAAGTCAAATGATGTAATTTTAAATGTAAAATCGGATGATTTGATGAAAGAAAAAGTTGGTAATAATGAATTTATTGAAATAACTAGTGAAACTGAGCATATGACAATTTCGCTAAAGTCAACTGGTGATCTTACCACTTGTAGATATAATGTTGAATTCGTTGTTAATGAAAACAATTTTGAAAATAAGTATATTATTTCCAATGGGAATTATGGCATTTTAAAAAATCAGTTGCTTCTAAATTTAAAAGGATTTAAGTCCGAAAATACTGATACAAAAGAATATACTTATAATGTAGATATAATAAATCATGATAATAATTCTTATAAAATAAATGATATATATATAAGCAATAGTGCTCGTGATAAAAATGCAACTTTGCAGAAATGGGATATTAATTTAATTTTTAGGAATTATAGAGATTTTAATCAAACAAATAACGCTAATAAAAAGCTTGTTGGCGAATTAAAATTTGAAGTTGTCGAATGTAGTAGAAAAGTAGAAAGATAGTTTAAATCTGTCTTTCTTTTTAGTTATTGCTATGTTATAATACGTCAATAAATAAGAGTTAAAATTAAATTGAAAAAAGAAAAGTAAAGACTTTTCAATATTTTTAAATAATGGTAGAATTTAGTAGGTGATAATTTATGTATATAGGATTATTTTTAACAATCATAACAGGTTTATTTTTCTTAATAGGGATAATTAGTTTAATAAATAATAAAAATAAAGAAAAAACGTCTCTCTTCACAATATCTTTAGCTTTTATCGTGATGCTAGGATTATTAATGTTAGATTTATTACCAGAATTAATTGAAACTAAAAATATTATGTTAGTAATTCCTTTTTTTATAGGATTTGTTATATTAATAGTTTTAGATAAATTAATACCGCATCATCATCACGAACATAAAGAAGATGGATGTGACAAAGTAGACCATGACTTACATTTAAATCATATAAGTACTATTACAATTTTAGCTTTGGCTATTCATAACTTGATAGAGGGATTAACATTATATAGTATTACATTGAATAGTGTTAAATCTGGAGTTTTAATGATGTTTAGCATTTCTTTGCACAATATACCTTTAGGATTTCAAATTGGTAATTCTTTAAAGAACAAAAAGTATAGTAAATTACTTATCTTTTTGTTATGTATTAGCTCTTTTATAGGTGCGTTAATAATTATCGTATTTGGTGCTTTAAATGAAACTATCATAAGTATATTGTTAGCATTAACATTTGGCATGCTTTTATATATTTTAATATTTGAGTTATTTAGCGAAATAAAATCAACTTTTAGAAAAAGAGAAACAATCTATGGTATAATATTAGGTGTAATAATCTTAATTATTACTTTTATGATATAAGGAGAAGTATCCATGAAGAAAGTTTTAGTTACTGGTGCAGCTGGAAGTGTAGGCTTATTGGTCATAAAATACTTATTAAGTGAAGGCAAATATGAAATCACAGCATTAGATTTAAAAAACAAAAAAGTTTCAAAAAAATTAAAAAAATATCGTAAACGTATTAATATAATACACGGTGATGTAACTGATTCTGTATTAATGGAAGCATTAGTTAGAGATCATAATATAATAATTCATTTAGCCAGTGTTATGCCTCCTTTAGGTGAATTCAGCAAAAAAATTGGGGAAATAGTGGATTATAATGGGACTGAAAATATTATAAAAGCAATTAATTATTATAATAAAGATTGTTTCTTGATATACGCATCAACAACTAGCTTATATGATAGTAGTTTAAGTGGTAACATTAAAGAAAAAGTAAATGAAAAAAATTTAACAAATTATAGTTTAAATAAATATAATACAGAAGTATTAATTAAGAAAAAATTAAAAAATTATACAATTTTAAGATTACCTTTAGTATTAAATAATATCATTGATGAATCATTTATTTTTAATATCAAGAAGAACTTACTTATTGAAGTTACTACTAATGTAGATGCTGCCTATGCTTTTGTTAAAGCAATAGATTATCAAAAAGAATTAAATAAGAAAATATTTAATGTTGGTTTGGGTAAAGAGGGAAGAGTTATATATAATGATATTTTGAAAAACATTTTAAAATATCAAGGAATTAGTTTTCGATACATTTTATCAAGAATATTTTTAGAAAAAGATTATCGTAGTCCGGTATTAACCGATAGTGATAATCTAGAGGAATTAATACATTATCGGAATGATTCTTTATATAATTATTATAGAAGATTACAACGAGGGGGAAAAAGCAGAAGAATCAGAAAATTTTTGGCAAAGCCATTATTGTATTTAAAGAATAAAGAATAGGATGGTTATTTATGACTGGACTGGTACTGGCCGGTGGTGGCGTTAAAGGTTCATACCAAGTAGGAGCTTATTTAGCATTTAAAAAATGTGGAATCAAAATTGATGGGGTAGTTGGGACTTCCATCGGTTCTTTTAATGGAGCAATGATTGCAAGCGGAATGGATGCTCAATTATATGATTTTTGGAAAAATGTAGATGTTGGAGCACTTTTAAATTTTAATTCTAAATATATTGAAAGTGTTAATGGAAAAGATAAGTTCAAAGAACTTATCTATGGTATTGAGCAAATGACTCTTATTGTTAAAAACAAAGGAATTAGTAACGCTAATTTAAAAAAATTATTAAATGAAATGATTGATGAAGAAAAAATTAGGAATAGTTATATGGATTATGGTTTGGTAACAGTTAGAGTTAATGATTTAAAACCCTTATATCTGTTTAAAGAAGATATGAAAAAAGGGAAAATTGCTGAATATATCTTAGCGAGTTGTAATTTACCTGTATTTAAAACAGAAAAACTAATTGATAATAAATATTATATTGATGGAGGATTTTTCGATAACAACCCAATTAATATGTTATTAAATAAGGGATACAATAGAATATATTCTATAGAAATCCAAGGTTTAGGTTTTAGTCAAAAAGTGAAAGACACAAAGAAAGTTATTAAAATTACACCATCAAGATTTTTAGGAAGTACATTAAATGTTAACAAGAAAAAGATTAATGAAAATATAAAAATAGGTTATTATGATACAATGAAAATATTAAAGAATTATGATGGTTATAATTTTATCTTTAAAAAACATGTTAATTTGTTGTATAATACTTTAGCAAGGAAAATTGGCAAAGATTTATACAATAGATGCAAAAGATATTTCCAAGCAAAAAATAATAAAGAATTAATTATCAAATCATTAGAATATATTATGTTAAAAGAAGAAATTTCATATTTTAATGTTTATGATGTATTCGATATAATTAAACATGTTAATGAAAATACTAAAAGTAAACACTTTGTATATGAATTTGTTAGGAAGTTAAGATTATTTTAGGAGGATTTATGGGAAGAGCATATGAAGTAAGAAAAGCAAGTATTATGAAAACGGGAGCAGCAAAAGCAAAATTATATTCAAATTTTGCTAAAGAAATCTATTTAGCAGCAAAAAAAGGAGTGCCAGAAATAGAATCTAATATAGCTTTAAAAAGATTAGTAGAAAAAGCGAAAAAAAATCAAGTTCCAAGTGATATTATTAATAGAGCTATTGAAAAAGCTAAGGGTGTTGGAGGCGAAGATTATCAAGAAGTTGTTTATGAAGGATTTGGGCCTGGAGCATCTACTTTAATTATCAAAACTTTAACAGATAATGTTAATAGAACGGTGGGAGAAGTAAGAGCAGCATTTAATAAAGTTAATAAAAGTTTGGGGGTAACAAATTCTGTTTCCTATAATTATGATTATCTGGGGCTTTTGTCTTTCAAAAGTCAAAAGAGTGAAGAATTATTTGAAGCTTTATTAACTGAAGGTATAGAAATCATCGATTATGAGGATGAAGAAGGATACATAAATATTACTATGGATCCTAAAGATCATAATAAAGTTAAAGATGCAGTGGAAAAAATCATATCAGAAGTAGATTATGAAATAGATCAAATTGGCATGTTTCCTAAAGAAAAAACAACTCTTGAAGGAGAAGAGGCAGAAGTATTTAAAAAACTATATAATATGATTGATGCCATAGACGATGTTACTGAAATTTACCATAATGTAAATATTGATTTATAATTTGACACCAAATCCCTTTATATGCTAGAATAGCTTTCAATCAGAGGGGGTTTTTAAAATGTATGAAATTAACCAATTAAAAAAAGGAATTAAGCAATTATTAGATAGTGGTAATGAAGCGTTAGCTAAAGAAATATTAGCTCAAACACATCTTATTAGAAAAGAAATGCCGGGATTTTCTCAAATTGTTAAGGCACAAGACATAATAAATAAAGATGGATTTGATTCTACAATATATAATGATAAGCCCTATTTAACTACTACTGAAAATCAAAGGTATCTTGATGTAACTATACCAGGAAATGCTAGTAGTGCTTGTGTAATTTTAGGAGCTGGCGATACCGTATTTGAACTATTATCTAGAGGTATTAATAAAATTGTAGCTTTAGATATTAATGAATTACAATTGCTAATATATAGATTAAAAAAAGCAAGTATTATGACATTAAGTGCTAAGGATTATGAAAGTTTTTTAATAGATTGTAATAGTTCTAAGTTTTTATCTAAAAAGGTATTTGGAAACATTAAGGATGGTTTTAATCAAAGAGAAGAGGATGCTTATTATTTTTGGAAAACTATCTTAGAAGTAAATCCATCAGAGGATATAGCAAAACACTTATTTAAAGGACTAATTCAACCCGCTAGTAAAATTAGATTTGCTTTACCTTACTTAGGAAATAAAAAAAATTATTATGAACTAAGAAGCAAGTTAGAACAGGCTGATATTCAACTAGAACAAACAGATGTAATAAGTTATTTACAAAATACAGAATTAACTTTTGATTATATAGATATAACAAATATATTATTATTTTATTTTCAATTAGATTGTTCCAAAAATTTTGATACTTTACAAAAGAGAATGCAAATGTTAAAAACAATATATAATGAAAGGTTAAATTCTGGAGGTACATTTGTATTTGATTATTGGTTTGGTTTTACAATTGAAAGTATGTATACTTATGTTCCAACTAATGAAATACAAAAAATGAGTGTTAATTTATATAGAAGTATTTATGAAAACTTACTAGAAATGTTTGAAATAGAAACTCATACTATTTCAGGAATAATTGAAGGAATTCGCCCTGATAAAGATACAATATTATTAACAAGAAAAAAGAATAATCAATAAAAGCTATTTTATTGATTTATAAAAATAAAAATTGTATAATTTAAGTGTTAGTGATGAAGGAATTTACAACTCTGGAGCTAAATCGTTAATACAGCGTTAAAGTATCAAGTGTATGAATAAATTCATAAATTAAGGTGGTACCGCGGGTTTTCTCGTCCTTAACCTTATTTTTGAATTTTTTTAATTTTATGGAGGAAAAAATGAAAATATTTGATGAATTAAAATGGCGTGGACTTATAAAAGATATAACTAGTCCAGAATTAGAAGAAAAATTAAATGGTGGAGGGATGACTTTTTATATTGGGACTGATCCTACTGGTGATAGTCTTCATTTAGGTCATCTATCTTCATTCTTAATTTCTAAAAGATTAAAAGATGCTGGTCATAATCCGATTCTTTTAATTGGCGGAGCTACTGGAAGAATTGGAGATCCGAGACCTACAAGTGAAAGAGAAATGAAATCTATTGAAGAAGTTGAACATAATATTGAATGTTTAACAAAACAAGTAACAGATTTATTTGGTTTTGAAGTAGTAAATAACTATGATTGGATTAAAGATATAAATACTCTAGATTTTTTAAGGGATTACGGAAAATTCTTCAATATTAACTACATGCTTGATAAAGACATCATTAGAAGAAGATTAGAAACTGGAATTACTTACACAGAATTTTCTTACATGATTTTACAAGCATTAGACTTCTTACATTTATATGAAGAAAAGAATTGTACAATGCAAGTAGCAGGATCAGATCAATGGGGTAATATTACTGCTGGTATTGATTTAATTAAAAGAAAAATAGGTAAAGATGCCTATGCATTTACAATGCCATTAGTAACTACTAAAGATGGTAAAAAATTTGGTAAGAGCGAAGGTAATGCCTTATGGCTTGATAAGCATAAGACAAGTAGTTATGAATTATATCAATATTTAATAAATGTTGAAGATGATATGGTCATTGATTATTTAAAAATATTTACATTCTTATCAAAAGATGAAATTGAAAAATTAGAAATAGAAAACAATCTTCATCCTGAATTAAGATTGGCACACAAAACTTTAGCAAGAGAAATTATAACTTTTCTTCATGGAGAAGATGAAGCGAATAAAGCTGAAAAAATAAGTAGAGCTTTATTTACTGAAGACATTAAGAATTTATCTAGTGAAGATATTTTAAATAATTTTAAAGATATAGAAAAAGTTATTTTAAATGAAGAAATAATGTTAGAAGAGCTACTTGTAACTGGTAATATTTGTTCAAGCAAAAGAGAAGCAAGAGAATTAATTAAGGGAAATGCCATTAGTTTAAATAATATTAAAATTGCAGAACCAACGTTTATAGTCACTAAAGAAAATGCTATTGACAATAAAGTATATTTAATTAAAAAGGGGAAGAAAAAATATTATTTAGGAATATTTGAATAGTAAGGGATTTTTATGAGTATTGGAAGAATATCTTATCATAAATTAAAAGATTATTTTGAATTAAAAAAATACAGAAAGTTTAATATACCTATTAAAGTAAAAAACAAGTGGACTATAAAATCTAAAGATTTTATAAATAAAGAAGAATTTATTTTTAGTAGTAGTATAATTAATACATTTAGTGAGTATGTTAAAGATAATCTTATATATTATTTTGGTTATGGTGATATAGAAAAACTTGATAAAGAGCATTATCTAAGTCATACTCATGAATTTGATGCTGTGATTGAAAAATTATACGAATATCCTGAAACTTTCTATATACCGAAAAATTGTAAAGATGATTATTCTAAAAGAGAATTGGAATTTTTAAAAAGTATTCAAAAACAATTATTAAAAGATGGATTAAAAGATATCGGAGTATTTTATAAAGAACACTCATTAAAAAAAGATTATGAATATCTATATTTGGAGTACAACTATGATGAACTTAGAAAAAGAAATATAAAAAAAGTACAAGGTATAAATATAAAAAAACATGAAAAAATTTATAAAAAAAATTACTAATTAAATATTAGTAATTTTTTTATCTAAACCAAATAAATATAAAAAATGCTAAGCATAAACAATAAATTGAAAATTTCCAAAGCTTTCCTTTTTTTACTAAATTACTTAACCATTTATATGAGAAGTAAGTAATTATAAGGGCCGCTACCATTCCACATAAGTAAGGCAATAATAGAGAAGTAGGTGTACTAATTAATTCTGGTGCTTTCAATAACATTGTTCCTAAACTGACTGGAAAGTATAACATAAAAGTATATTTTAATGCATCCTCTCTTTTTAATTTACAAATTAGACAAGCTACTAAAACAGTACCGCTACGACTTATACCAGGGATAATAGTTATAGCTTGAAATAACCCAATTATAATAGCGTCTTTAATAGTTATTCCGTTACTATCTTTTTCTCCTTTAATATTTCTAACAATATATAGCATCAATGCTGTAAATAAGAAAGAAAATCCCAGCATTTTTAATGAATTATAATGAGATTCCAAATAATCGTTAAATAATATACCTGTAATTCCTACGGGAATAGTACTTATTATCATTTTGATTACATACATAAATCCATTTTTATTAGAATTTCTTTTTTCTTTGCTAAATATAAAGGTAAAGAAATTTTTAATAAGTTCAATAATATCTTTTCTAAAAATAAAAAGTATTGCTAGAAAAGAACCAAAATTAGAAATAATTTCAAAATTAAAAGTATTAAACATTTCTGTATTAAATAAATTTTTAAATAAATAGATATGCCCACTGCTAGAAACGGGTAATGGTTCACTTATACCTTGAACAATACCTAATATTATATATTTTATATAGTCCATAATTTATCACCTAATTAATTATATAATATTTTTGGTAAATTATAAATAAAATATAGAGATAAGTATGTTAAGTATATGTTTATTTATATTTGGATTTATATTGGCAGTAGTAGGATTATTTTTTATCTTATTATACTTAAATTTATTAGTTATAGGGTATACTTTTTTTGAATTTGTCTATTTTATTATTAGAAGTATCTATTGCGATTTGTTTTTTATAGGAATTATTCTTATTTATCTCTCTTTAGGAAGGAAGAAAAAACATGAACTACTATTATGATTTATTACTAAATTTTCAAGATAAGTATTGTATGTTTTATGAATGGGATCAAGAAGATAGTATTGAATTTATAAAAAAGATTCCCCTTTTTCATATCGATTCAAAAGCTTATATAGATCTACTAACTAAAAGAGTCATATTAAATGAAAATTTTTTACAATCTATTGAAAATAAAACTAAAATTAAACAAAACAATTATTTAAAATATACTAGTATTTTTAGTGATGGTAAAAATAGTATTGTTTTAGAATTTAATGATGATGGCTTAGTTATTAATAAGAGTAGTTTGATGTTAGAAGATGAACTTAATATTAATGAGTTTATGTATAGTATTAAATTAAGTCCCATAGATTATAAAGTTGTTGATGAAGACAAAATATCGAAAGAAACAAGGCAAGAATTAAAAATAAAGAGATTGTTAAAAATAGAAATAGAAAATATGTATCAGAAAAAAGAGTTTAGTAAACTTAAATATATTTATTTAGAGTGGTTTAATGAACTAATAGATAATATTGATAAAATGTATAATAAAATGTTAACTAAAATCGGTGAGGATTTAACCGAAAAAGAATATGCTATTTATGAATTAATAAAATTATCTTATAACAATGTATAAATAAACTAATATTCGGTAATAATAAAAACAGGAGTGATAAAATGAAAAAAATACTATCTTTATTATTATTGTTATTATTATTAACAGGTTGTGGAGGCAATAATGCTAGAAATGCTGTTGATAGTTATCTAAAAAAATATCGTAATTTATCTAGTGAAGTTTTAGTAGATTTAGAAAATACAATTACTAAAGAAAATTTAACTAACGAACAACAAGAAAAATATCGTGATGTATTAAAAAAACAATATAAAGATTTAACTTATGAAATTGTGGAAGAGCAATATGATGATGATGCTAGTTATGTAACAGTTAAAGTTTCTGTTTATGATTTATACAAAGCCCAAAGTGATGCATCTATTTATTTAGCAAATAATCCTGATGAATTTAATGATAATACTGGAGTTTATGATAATGATAAATATACTGATTATAAATTAGATAGAATGAAAAATATAACTGAAAAAGTAGATTATACTATTACATTTACTGTAACAAAAGAAAATGACAAGTATGTAGTGGAACAACCAACAGAAATAGATTTACAAAAAATACATGGTGTTTATAATTATGAATTAGATTAGTAAACAATAAAAACCTCTGAATTTATTTTCAGAGGTTTTTATTATTTAAATTAACTCATTTTTTTCTTTTTTTATTAGAAGCTTTTGAAGCATTTTTCTTTGCCGTTTTTGTTTTTGATTTTTTATTTTTTTTAGAAGTTGCCGCTTTTTTCTTATCTTCTTTTTTGGGAGATTTTCTTTTTTGTTCAGTTTCTTTTTTTTGATTTGTCTCTAAAATAGCCTCGGGATTAGTTTCTTGTTTTTTTAATTCAAAATATTTTATTAAAAAAATAGTTATGAAAATTATTAACACTAACAAGTAAATGGCAATAATAACTATAAAAAATATATCTATTTTATCAAACGTTTTTTCCATTGCACTCATCTTCCTTTAAGAATATTATATTATAGGTTTGTAAAAAAGAATAGTTAAAAAATGTCAATAATTTAGTTATATTTGACAATATATTTAGTTAAAAAGAATATATATCTTTAATTTGTGTTAAAATATACTTAGAAAGTAGGCAAAAATGAAAAATAAATATTTCTATTTAGTTATATTTATGTTATTATTATTCATTGTAAATATGAATATTTCTTTTGCTGCAACTTATAAAGGAAAAATAACCGGAACTGGGGTTCGCTTAAGAAGTGGTCCAGGCACAAATTATGAATATTTAAAGACAATAAGTAAAGATAATGAATATATGCTTGTTAATGATACAATTCACCCTAGTGAAGAAGGCTGTAGTAATGGATGGTATAAAATATATTATGAAGGTTCTGCTACTGGGTATGTATGCAGCGATTTTATCAGTGTTTCTACTTTAGTATTTAATGAAACACCTACTAATGAATGTGAAAAAGCACTGTCTGATTTAGGATTTCCATCAAGTTATTGGCCAGAACTATGCACGCTTAAAGAGAAATATCCTAATTGGCAATTTAAAGCATTACTTACAGGTCTTGATTGGAGTGAAGCTGTTAATAATGAGAGCGCTTGTGGTACTAGTTATATAGCCAGTACAGTTGCCACTAACATTGATAGTTCTTGTAAAAATGATTACACAAAAACATGGTATCCTGCTTCGTCTACAGCAGTAGCCTATTATATGGATCCAAGAAACTGGTTAACAGAAAAATATATATTTCAATTTGAATATTTAAAATATGATGATAGCATTACTACTTTATATCCAAGTGCAGTAGAATCTGCCATTAGTCATGCTGATTTTTATAAATACCATTTAAATATTGGTAACAACTTATCGACAATAATTGATGAAGTTGGTAAAGAAACTAATGTAAGTCCAATATTTATTGCTTCTAGAATTTTACAGGAATTAGGTAGTAAAAATAGTTTATATAATTTATATAGTGGAATATATGATGGAGCAGAAGGTATTTATGTCGGATATTACAATTTCTATAATTTTGGAGTAACTGATTCATGTGCAACTTCTAAAGGAACAACTGCTTGTGGACTTGATTATGCTATTGAAAGAAATTGGTTTGGTTTGAAGACAGCTATAAAAGGTGGTGCAAGTCAGATTGCTAATAGTTATATTTCCCAAGGACAATATACGGGATATTTACAAAAGTATAACGTGACACCGCTTAATAGCAATAGTTTATATACGCATCAATATATGGCTAATGTGGCAGCGCCTTCAAGTGAATCAAAAACTACTTACAATACTTATAAAGAATTAGGACTATTAGAAAAAACTTCATTTGTATTTTATATACCTATTTATAATAATATGGATAATACAAATTATTCTGAAAATAATGGTGCTGTTGAGGTTCCTGATGAAGAAGTTATCACTACAATAGATATTAGTACTATTATAACTAGTAGTGGATACAAATATAGTGAAGATTATATTACTGGTATTACTTCAGAAACCAGTGTAAAAGATGTAAAAAGTGCAATTGAAAGTATTTCAGGTAGTAAATCCGTTACTATAAAAAATAAAGATGATATTTTAGTAACAGAAGGTTTGATTGGCACTGGATTCAAAGTGACAGTTAGTAATTCTGATACTTCAAAAACTTTAACAGTAGTTATAAATGGTGACACTTCCGGTGATGGTCAAATTAATGCATTAGACTTATTACATGTTCAAAAGAGTATTTTAGGTACTTATACATTAAGTGGTGTATATTCTTTAGCAGGTGATACATCTGATGATGGTAAAGTTAATGCAGTAGATTTATTACAAATTCAAAAAAGTATTTTAGGCACTTATGAAATAAAATAATAGAAAGGATTTGAAATTTATGAAAAGATTAAAATTATTTATAGTTACATTATTAAGTTTAATAATTTTGCCTGGTGTTGTAAACGCTGCTTCTGGTAAGATTACAGTAAGTAGTACTAGTACGATAGTTGTAGGCAACAAAGTAACAGTGACGGTTAAATTGTCTGCAGGAGCTAGTTGGGAAATGAATCTTAATTATGACAAAAATTATTTACAACTAGTTAGCGGCGGTGGCGAAGCTGGCGGAACAAAAATGGTTAATACTTCAACTGGTAAGCCCAATAGAACTTATACATTTACATTTAAAACATTGAAAAAAGGAAGTACCACAGTTAAAGTTGGAAGTTATTATATTGTAGATGATAATTTTAATACAATGAGTATAACTAATAATTCTAAAACTATTAAAATTATTACTCAAGCAGAATTAGAAGCTAGTTATTCTAAAGATAATAATTTAAAAAGCTTAGAAGTAGAAGGTTATGAACTAATTCCTGAATTTAAAAAAGATACTTTAGATTATAGTGTCAATGTTCCAGAAGGCACTACGAGCATTACGGTTAAAGCTAAAGAAAATGATAGTAAAGCTAGTGTTAGTGGTGACGGCGCAATTGAAGTTACAGAAGGAATTAACAATGTAAGTGTAGTTGTAAGAGCAGAAAATGGTAGTGAAAAAACCTATAATTTAATAGTTAATGTTATTGATCAAAATCCTATTAATGTTGAGGTGAATGATATAAATTATACTGTTATTAAACTTCGAAAAAATTATACTTGTCCAGATTTATTTTCAGAAAGTGAAATTACAATTAATGAGTTTCAAATCCCAGCATGTGTTAATGAGAAGATTAATTATACTTTGGTTGGATTAAAACAAGAAGATGGGACAATCGAAAATTTTATTTATGAAAATGGTAAATATACTAAGTATTCAGAAATCGTTGGAACATCACTTAGAATAATTGCTCAAGATTATAATGGAGAAATTGATGGATTAACTAAATCGACAGAAAATATTAACGATAAAGAATATCAAGTATTTAAATTTAATGAGTCTTCTAGATTCTATGTTGTTTATGGTACGAATGTAGAAACAGGTGAAAAAGATTTTTATGTTTATGATAGTAAAAACAATACATTTAATCTTTATGATACGGAATATATTGATTATTTAAAAGATTTAAATAAAACTTATTTATATGTAATAATAGCTTTTGGTTTGGGCTTATTCTTATCTCTAATATGTATAATTTCAATAAGCAGAAGTAAAAGTAAGTTGAAGAAAAAGTATAAAAAAGAAAAATTTAATAATAAACCATCAAAGAAAAGTCAAAAAGAAAAGCTGGAAAAAATAGAGAAAGAAATTGAAGAAAAGATTATAAAAGAGAATGTAAATGAGTTAAAAGAAGAAATTAATAAAAAAGATGATACGTTAGTTTATGATTTGTTTGAGGATGATAAAAAGAAAACGACTAAAAGAACAAAAAAATAAAAAATTTTGTTCTTTTTTTGATAAATATACATTTTCTTTCTTTTTTGTTATTTATCAGTTATAATATGTATGGGTGTTTTTATGAATTGGGTAGTTAATGGACATAATATATTGGGAATAATTTTTATAACTTTTTTAGTTAGTGTGATTTTAGTTCCTTTAGCAAAAAAAATTGCTATACATGTTGGGGCGTTAGATATACCTGATGCACGAAAAGTACATAAACATCCAACTCCAAGAATGGGTGGATTAGCTATTTATTGTGCGTTTTTATTAGGGTATATGTTGTTTGGAAAATTAAATATTCAAATAGTCTCTATATTAATTGGATCTTTTTTAATTGTAATTTTGGGTATGCTAGATGATATAAAACCAATTAGAGCATTATATAAATTTATAGTTCAAATAATAGCTGCTATAATTGTAGTGGTATATGGGCAAATATATTTTACTAAAATAACTTTTTTAGGTCTAAATTTAGAATTTAATTTAATCACAAGTTATGTTCTATCAGTATTTTTTATTGTATCAATAACAAATGCAATAAATTTAATTGATGGTTTAGATGGTCTCTCTAGTGGTATAAGTTCAATTTATTTTTTAACAATTAGTATAATAGCTATGTTGCTAGGTAAGTTTTCTGGTTTAGACGTTACATTATCATTAATAATGTTAGGTGCAACTTTAGGATTTTTATTTCACAATTTTCCGCCAGCAAAAATATTTATGGGAGATTCAGGAAGTTTATTTTTAGGATTTATGATATCTGTTATTGCTTTAGTTAGTTATAAAGTGGCAACTCTTACATCATTAGTAATTCCAATTGTTATACTTGCAATTCCAATCTTTGATACAGTTCTTGCTATTTTTAGAAGACTTTTAAAAGGCGAAAGCATTGGAGCTCCTGATAAAGAACATTTTCATCATCAATTATTAAAACTAAAGTTTTCTCCAAGGGTAAGTATTATTATCATTTATTTAGTAAATATATTATTTTCTGCAGTGTCAATTTTTTATGTAATTGGTAATACTAAAGTTGCTATAGTGCTATATTTATTTTTAATGCTAGCATTATTATTCTTAATATTAAAAACAGATATTTTATACCAACATAAAGATAAAAATAAGAAATAAAACAAGCTTTTGATGAAGTGACATCTATTTATTGTTTTATGTATTTATAGGACTATATCTAAATTAATTGAGAATAATAAAATTATAGTTAGGCATTCTCAATTTTTAAAAAATTAAAGAATATGAAAAAATAAACTCAAATGAAAAGAAGGTTTGATAATGTGAAGACAAAAAAAAGAAAAATAAAACAAATACTTATGATTTTTATAGCAATTATTTTGTTATTTAGTATATATTTAAATACATTTTTGCTTATTAAATATAATGTGTTGCCATTAAAATATTTAATAATTTATTTTGTTTTAGTAGGATTTATACCATTTGTATTGATTTATTTTACAGTTTTTCCAAGAATAAAACCACTATTAAAAAATATTTTGGCCATTATAGAAGTCATATATATATTATTATTATTTATTGTATTTTCATATTTAAATCAAACGTTTAATTTCTTAGATGATTTTACAAGTGGCTTCAAATATGAAACAAAGAATTATTATGTTTTAGTTGCAAGCGATAATAAGTATGATGAAATAAACGATTTAAATAATAAATCAATTGGATATGCTAGTGGTTTAGATATAAGTGTCAATCATGCTATAGAAAAAATAGACGACATAATTACGTTAAATCATGTAGAACATGATGGTTTTAGTTTGATGCTTAATGAGTTATACGATGGCACGTTAGATAGTATATTAATTGTACAAAGTTATTACGATTTGTTAACAGAAAATGATGAAACGATTGAGGAAAATACAAAAATCATTTATAAATTTTCTATTAAAGAAAAAGTAAATGAAATAGTTAAAGATGTTGATGTAACTAAAGAAAATTTTAATGTTTATGTATCAGGAATTGATTCTTATGGTAATGTTACTGATAAAACTAGAAGTGATGTTAACATAGTTATGAGTGTTAATCCAGTTACTAATAAAATATTAATGATTAATATCCCTAGGGACTATTACGTTGAGTTAGATGGATTTGCTCAAAAAGATAAACTTACACATGCAGGTATGTATGGAGTTGAAGTGAGTGCTAAAACAATTGAAAATCTCCTAGGTATAGAAATTAATTATTATGTAAAAGTTAATTACAACGCATTGATAAAATTAGTAGATGCTTTAGGCGGAGTAAATGTATATTCTAAATATGCATTTAATACACATGAAAATCATTATCCAATTAGAGAGGGATATAACTACGTAAATGGCGAAAAAGCCTTAGACTTTGTAAGAACAAGAAAAGCTTTTTTAGATGGTGATAGGGTTCGTGGAGAAAATCAGCAAGCAATGATTAAAGCAATTATTGAAAAGGCTAGTGACGTTTCAATATTATTAAAATATGATGAGATTTTAAAATCTTTAGATGGAAGTTTTAGTACAAATATTTCTACCAATAAAATAATGAGTTTAGTAAACATGCAACTCGATTCAATGCCAAGTTGGAAAATAGATTCAGTTAGTTTAAATGGTAGTGATGCTCACGGTTTAACTTATACTTATCCTGGTCAAGAATTGTATATTATGATTCCTGATGAAGCAGTATTAGAGGATGTCAAAAATAAACTTGATAATATGTAACAATATAGTCAGAAAATGATTTCTATATAAATTTAGAAGTCATTTTTTTAGTTTGATTTGTAAAATTCTGTCGTAATTTGTAGAAATAAGACTAATGCTATGGTATAATCTAATTAAAACAAACGGAGGAGAAAACATATGAAAATTGCAGTAGCTGGAACAGGTTATGTTGGCTTATCTTTAGCATGTTTGCTAAGTCAAAAAAATACTGTTAAAGCAGTAGATATTATAAAAGACAAAGTAGAGATGATAAACAATCGCATCTCTCCAATTAAAGACGAAGAAATAGAAAGATTTTTTGCCGAAAAAAAATTAGATTTGGTTGCAACCCTGGATAGCGAAGATGCTTATAAATGGGCAGACGTAGTAATAATTGCCACTCCGACTAATTACGATGTAGAAAAAAATTACTTTGATACTAGTAGTGTTGAAAATGTTATAGAGACAGTTTTGAAAGTAAATCCGGAAGCTAAGATGATTATTAAATCGACAATCCCAGTTGGATATACAAAAAGTGTAATAGAAAAATACAATTGTCAAAATTTAATATTTAGTCCTGAATTTTTAAGAGAAGGTCATGCTCTATATGACAATTTATATCCAAGTAGAATTGTTGTTGGAAGAGAATCCACCAACGAATCAATGTTAGAGTTTGCAAAAGTTTTTGCACATCTTCTAGAAGAAGGGGCATATAAAGAAAATATTGATATTTTATTTACTGAACCAACTGAAGCTGAAGCAATAAAATTATTTGCTAATACATATTTAGCTCTAAGAGTTGCATATTTTAATGAATTAGATACTTATGCTGAATCAAAAGGTCTAGATACAAGACAAATAATTGATGGAATAGGATTGGATCCTAGAATTGGCTCACATTATAATAATCCGAGTTTTGGTTATGGTGGATATTGTTTACCAAAAGACACAAAACAATTATTATCAAATTATGCTGATATTCCTCAAAATTTGATAAGAGCTATAGTAGATAGTAACGAAACAAGAAAAGGTTTTATTTCATCAACAATAATGAAAAAATTAGTAGAAAATAACAAAGATTCAAATCATGTTGCAGGAGTATATCGTTTAACTATGAAATCTGGAAGCGACAACTTTAGACAAAGCGCTATTCAAGACGTTATAAAAAATCTTACAAAAATGGGAATAGAAATAATTATTTACGAACCAACTTTAACAGAAGATTTATTTGAAGGTTACAAAGTAGTGCATAGTTTAGAAGAATTTAAAGAAAAAGCTGATGTTATTATTGCTAATCGTTTTGTTGATGAATTAGCAGATGTAGAATCTAAAGTTTATACAAGAGATTTATATAGAAGAGATTAATTAAGTAAAAATAGGGTGTTTGTATGGGAATAAAAAAAAATAAAATAAAACCTTTGGTTAGCATTGTTACACCAAGTTATAACTGCGAAAAATATATCGCTAGTACAATAGAATCGGTATTAAACCAAACTTATAGTAATTTTGAAATGATAATTGTAGATGATATATCAACAGATAAAACTACAGATATTATAAAGAAATATCAAAAAAAAGATAAGCGTATAAAACTTATTGTATTAGATAAAAAAGGTGGAGCTAGTATTGCCAGAAATAGAGCAATAAAAGAAGCTAAAGGTAAGTATATTGCTTTTTTGGATAGCGATGATATGTGGTATGAAGAAAAGTTAGAAAAACAAATTACATGGATGGAAAACAATAGCATAAACTTTTCTTATACTGATTATGAATATATTAATGAAAATAATGAAAAACTTAACATAAAAAGAGTTTGTCCTAAAAAAATGTCATATTTTAGAATGTTATTGGGAGATTCAATTGGTTGCTTAACTGTAGTATATAATAGAGAAAAAACAGGTCTTATTCAAATACCTAGAATAGATAAAAGAAATGATTATGCATTATGGTGTGTAATTTTAAAAAAACTAGAAAAAGGATATAAATATGATGAGATACTAGCAAAATATCGAAAAACAAACTCGGGTACTTTATCATCTGGTAGCAAATTTAAGCTGATAAAATATCATTATCAACTTCATCATGAGATAAATAAATTTAATTCTATTATGTCATGTTTATTTACATTCACTAATATAATAAATTTTATTTTAAATAAAAAAGTGAGAGAGAAAAATTTATGTTTAAAAAAGAAAATAGGGATAGTTGGACATTTTGCTGTTGGAAAAAATAATAACGATGGTCAAACAGTAAAAACTCAAAATTTATATCGTGAATTAGAAAGAACATATGGTAAAAAAAATATTCAAATAATTGATACTTGCAACTGGAAAAAACATCCTTTTAAATTGTTATTTAATTGTTTTGAAATGGCAAAAAATTGTGAAAATATTATTATTTTGCCAGCTAAAAATGGTGTTAAAGTGTTTGTACCTTTGTTTAATTTTATTAATAAAAGGTCTAAAATACAATTGCATTATGTTTTAATTGGATCTTGGTTATATGACTTAGTTTGTGCGGATAATAAATTAATATCTAATTTAAAAAAGTTTAATGGAATTTATGTTGAAAATAGTACATTGTTAAAAAAACTAAAGACATTGAATTTAGAAAATGTATTTTTAATGTATAATTTCAAAGATATTAAACCAATATCAAAAGATAAAATTAAATTAACTAAAGATAAGATTATAAAAACTTGTATATTTTCTAGAATAATGCGTGAAAAAGGTGTGGAAGATGCAATTTCTTGTATCCAACAAATTTCTAGTGAGCATAAAAATATTAAAATAGCATTAGATATCTATGGTCCAATAGATAAAAAGTATGAAAATGATTTTTTGAAAATTTGTAATGAATTTCCAAGCAATATAAAATATTGTGGTGTAATTGATAATAGAAAAACAGTAGAAACATTAAAAAATTATGATCTTTTGCTTTTTCCAACGCATTTTAAAACTGAAGGAATTCCAGGGACAATATTAGATGCTTATGCATCGGGGGTGCCAGTATTAGCTTCAAAATGGGAAAATTATAAAGAAATAATAAATGAAGAAACCGGAGTTGTTTTTGAAATAAATAATAATAAAGACTTTTATGAAAAATTAGAAGCTTTAATCACGAATACAGATAAAATAAATGATTTGAAATTAGGTGCTTTAAAAAAATATGAGGAATATTCTCCTAATAAAGCGATTAAAGTGCTAATTGAAAATATAGAAAGAAAGTAGTATTGATGAAAAGATTGTTATGCATAGTTAGTAGTATGGATAGAGGTGGAGCAGAAACCTTTTTAATGAAGGTTTATAGATCACTTGATAGAAGCAAATATCAAATGGATTTTTGCGTTTTTAAACCCAAAGAAGGATTTTATGACGCTGAAATAAAAAAAATGGGTGGGAAAATTTTTGTTTTACCCCCTAAATCTAAAAATCCATTCAAGACGTTTTGGAGAATATTAAAACTAGTAAAAAAAGAAAAATATTTATCAGTGCTTAGGACCAGTCAACAATCATTAGCAACGTTAGATCTTTTAGCAGCAAAATTAGGTGGAGCCAAAAAATTGATTTATAGATCAAGCAATGCCAATATTACTGGTGGAATAATGATGCGCATAATCAATACTATATTTTCATTTCTACCCAAAATTATACCTAATGTAAAGTTGGCGCCATCTACAGAATCAGCTGTATTTGTTTTTGGCAAAAGACAAGTTAAAAATGGTAAAGTAACTATTTTACCAAATGGTTTAGATTATAATAAATTTAAATTTAATGAAGGTGTTAGAGATAAAATAAGAAAAGAATTGCATTTTAATAACAATACTATATATGGTCATATTGGTAGGTTTAATGTTCAAAAAAATCATTCTTTTTTGCTAGATATATTTAGTGAAATATATAAAAAGGATCCTAATGCTAGATTAATCCTAATTGGAGAAGGAGAATTAGAACAAGAAGTAAAAGCTAAAATAAAAAAATTAAATTTAGAAAATGTTGTGTTACTATTAGGAGTAAAAGAAAATGCTAATGAATATTACATGGCAATGGATTATATGATATTTCCATCATTTTTTGAAGGGATGCCCAATGTAGTAATCGAAGCTCAAGCGGCAGGTTTGAAATGTACTTTATCAGATACTATTACAAAAGAGGCTGACTTAACCGGTTTGTTAACATATATGGGTATAAACAATTCATCAAAAGAGTGGGCAAATCAAATTTTAAATAATTTAGATTATAAAAGAAAATCATACGAAAAAGAATTTTTAAATAAAGGATACATTATTTCGAAAAATATTCAAATATATATTAATAAATTCTTTTAAAGGAGGTAAATCAAATGTCATCGTTAGCAATATCGAAAATATTAACATTATTAATATATTTAGGTTTATCATTGTTAATCGCTGTTTTATTTAAATTGTCGATAAAAGCAAAAAATCAAGATAAACAAATTCATTTTTTCAACAAAAAAATAAATAATAAAATAATTTATTATTTTATTATTTATTTCGTTTTTATAATTTTTGCATGTTTTAGAACTATTGCTCCGGGAATAGGCGGCGCAGATACCCAAACCTACATTAATTATTTTAATATGTTTCAATATACGCCATTTTTCTCTTTAAATAATTTGTTATTAAATAGTTATGAATATTTATTTTATAATTTAATGTTTTTAATTAGAACATTAGGAGGAAATTTTTTTGTTTTTTCTTTTATAATATATTCTATAATCATAATTGCTTTAATTTATGTTGTAGATAAAAACATAAAAAATGAAAAACAATGGATGTGGTTAATTTTATTATTTTTGCCGCTTTTAAAAAGTTTAAATATAGTTAGAAATATTGTATCAGCATCGATAGGATTTGTTGCACTTGAATTTTTAAAGGACAATAATAGCAAAAATTTTTGGATATTAGCTATTGCAGCATTTTTAAATCATTACATTGCTATCATATTAATAATTTTTTATTTTTTCTGCAAATATTTTCCTGAAAAAATTTTGCTTGATAACAAAAAAGTTTTATTTTTAAATGGTTTAATTATAATCGCTTCCATTACATTTTTACCTTTGGCAAAACTAATATTAAGCATATCCGGTTTTTCTGGATATTTAAATAAAATTGAAATTTCACTATGGGGATATATACCAATTGTATTTTTCTATATCTTAATGTTATACGATTCTAAATTCAAAAATTATTTAAAAGATATTAAACACTTTATTTATTATAAAATGATGATTTTTTTAAGTTTTATTTTACCAATATTTATTTTACTAAACGGTGCTAGTAGAATACTATTATTTTTTGAAATACCTAGATATATTTTATATTCTGATATGTATATGTTTTTTAAATCTAAAATTTCATCAAATTATTTAAAAGTATACGAAATATTAACGACTATATTTATTGTTTTATGGTTAATATTTAGAATTGTACGGATGTGGGAAGGTTATGATTTAGTACCTTATTATAATAATTTATTTTAAATAAATTTTTAGTTATTTACGAAAGGAAATTTATATGCGAAAGAAAAATATAATAAAAAATACTATTAGTATATTATTATATCAGATAATATATATATTATGTGGTTTATTGATTCCTAAGGTGTTAATGAAAGGATATGGTTCAGAAACTTATGCATTAACAACGTCCATTACACAATTTTTAGCTTATATAACATTATTAGAATCAGGTTTAGGCATAGTTGTAAAATCTATTTTATATAAACCGATTGCTAAAAAAAACGATGAAGAAATTGCAACTATATTAAAAAATACCCAAAAATTTTTTAATAAAATATTAATAGTATTTATATTTTATATAGTTTTATTATGTTTTATGTATCCTCATACAACTGCTGCCAATGGATTTGATAAAAGTTTAACAATTTCGTTAATTGTAATTATATCGTTAAGTACGTTTTTTGAATATTTTTTTGGCATGACTTATAAATTATTTTTACAAGCTGATCAAAAATCATATATTGTATCAAATATTCAATTGATAACTTATATAGCTAATACTATTGCAATTGTTGTTATGGTTTATTTAGGATTTGATATTGTTATTGTTAAATTAATAAGTTCTTTAATATTTGTTTTAAGACCAACAATTCAAAATATTTATGTGAAGAGAAGATATAATATTAATTTAAGAAATGGAAAAGATAATTTCAAAATACCTAACAGATATGATGGACTATCTCAACATATTGCTGGAATCATTAATAGTAATTCTGATATAACATTATTAACAATATTTACGGATATAGCAAATGTAGCAATATATTCAGTTTATAATATGATTTTAACTAATATTAAAGCATTAATTAATAGTTTTACTTTAGGGACTGATGCTGCTTTTGGAGACATGTATGCTAAACAAGAATATGAGAAGCTAAATAAAAGTTTTGATATTTACGAAACAATTTATTTACAAATAATTACTATATTATTTGGATGTACACTAATACTTATAGTACCATTCATATCTGTTTATACAAAAGGAATTAGTGATGTTAATTATATAAATTATTCTTTTGCATTTCTGATTGTATTAGCAAGTTATTTTCATTGTATAAAAACTCCGTATAATTCATTAGCTTATGATGCTGGAAAATTTAAAGAAACAAAACATGGTGCTTGGATAGAAGCTATTATCAATATAGTTGTATCTTTAATTTTAGTATTTAAATTTGGGCTAATAGGAGTACTAATAGGTACGTTGATGTCTGTTATATATAGGGGTGTAGAATTTATCATATATGTATCTAAACACATTTTAAAAAGGAAAGTATTAGAAAGCGCAAAAAAAATTTTTATATGTTTTTTACAAATAATAATAATAATAGTTGTTAGCAATTATATTGATTTAAGTTTTGTAGATAATTATTATGAATGGGTATTAGCAGCTTTGGTAGCTTTTATAACTATTTCTATTTTAGTATTTGCAATATCGTGTGTTTTCTACAGAGATAATATTAAAGAAATAATAACAAAATTGAAGATGAAGTTTACTAAGAAATCTAATTTGTAGGAGAAATAAATATGAAAAAAATATGTATGTTGACAGATAATATAACTTCAGTTGGAGGAATTCAGAGATGTGTATGTATGCTATCTAATGAATTAATAAAGAATAACATGGAAGTTACGATATTATGTATAAATAAGTTTAATGACGGAAATGTTCCATTCAATTTATCCTCTAAAGTTAAAGTAGAATATGTAAAAAAAGTTAGCGTATTAAATAAGATCCTTTTTTGGTGGACTAAAATAATAACTAAGTTAGATATAAAAAAAGGAATTTTAAAAAATTTGAAAAAAATTCAGACTGCAGTATCTTTTAAAAGTAAATATAGTCGTAATAACGATTTACTAAAAAAAATAAATGATGGTAAATATGATTATGTTATCGTAAATGGTGGAAGTTTAGTTTTATTAGTGGGAATATATGCCGATAAAATTAATAGCAAATTGATTGGGTGGCAACATAGTAGTTGTGCATCTTATTTCGAAGATAAAAAAGATAATTTGAAATATTATAAAAGGTTATATAAGGATTGTTTAAATAAACTAAATAATTATGTAGTATTGACTAATAATGATAAAAAATGGTTTTTAGACAATATGAATTACAAATGTGAAACAATTTATCATATGAAACCATTTACAACAACAAAAACAGCAAATATAAATAATAAAGTATTTATATCAGTAGGTAGACTAGTAGATGATAAGAACTATGAATTATTAATAGAAGCATTTAATATTTTTGCTGCTAAAGAACCAGATTGGCGTTTAGTAATATATGGTGAAGGACCTAAATATCAAGAATTAAATGATCTAATATTAAAATATAAATTAGAAAATAGAGTTTTTATAAAAAAATTTAAAAATGACATATCAGAAGCATATTTAGATAGTTCGATTTTTATAACTTCGTCCAAAATAGAAGGATTTGGATTAGTATTGATTGAAGCTATGGAATGCGGATTACCAATTATAGCTACGAATATTCCAGCATTTAATGAATTGGTAAAAAAAGATAATGGTATTATAATTAAGAAAAATACCGCACAAAGCTTAGCTGAAGAAATGTATAAGTTATGTTTAAATAAAAAAGAGATAAAAAAATATTCTGAGAATAATAAAAAGGAAGCATTAAATTTTTCTAAAGAATCGGTTACCCATAAATGGTTAAATTTAATGAAGTAAGGAGATAAAAAATGAAAACTATTAAATATAAAAATAAGTTAAATTTAAATTGTGGAATAATTTGGTTTTGCAAAGATATTAAAGATTTAGGAAAAGATTTGGATATAGTGGAATTAAATGGTTATCCTCATAAAATAAAAAATGCCAAAAAGCAATCATCTTTAATATTAAATTTAGAAATTTCTGAAGAAGAAATTTTTAATGAAATAAAAAAGAATGTAAAATATGAGATAAATAGATGTTATAAAGAAAATGTTAAAGCGACAATTTATAATTCAAAAGAATTATCTAATGAAAAAGAAGAACTACTAAATTTTAAGGAAACATATAATAAAATGTATGAAGAAAAAAATTTATCTACTAGATTAGATTTGAAACTTGTTCAAAAATATATTGATAATAATTTGTTTTATTTAACTAAATCTCATATGGATGAAAAAACGTTATCGTATCATGCTTATCTTAGTGATGGGAAGGAAACTAGATTATTATATTCATGTTCGACATTTAGAAGTGAAAAAGAAGAAAGTGCACTAATAGCTAGAGCAAATAAATTTCTTCATTGGGAAGATATTAAATATTTTAAATCTATAAAAGTTAAAGTTTATGATTTTGGTGGTATTAGTTCTTTTGAAAATCCAAATGGTATTGATAAATTTAAGATGGCATTTGGTGGCGAAAAAATTGAGTATTACAATATTACATTTGGTAAAAATTTAAAAGGAAAATTATTTGTATTTGCTACAAAAATTAAGAAAATATTTAGGAGAAAACATTAATGAAAAATATTTATTTGAAAATTTTAAGATATTTGAATTTTAAAAAATATGCAATCAAAAAAGGTGTTAATATTTCTTCTGATTGTAGACTTATTGGCAGGGATATTGATTTTGGAAGTGAACCTTATTTAATAAAAATAGGTAATCACGTAACTATATCAAACAATGTTCAATTTATAACACACGATGGTTCAACTTTTGTATTTAGAGAAAATAATAAATATAAACACATTGTAAAATTTGGAAAAATTGAAATAGGAGATAATTGTTTTATTGGATCCAGAAGCATTATATTACCTAATATTAAGATTGGAGACAATGTAGTAGTTGCGGCAGGTAGTGTAGTAACTAAAAGTATACCTAACAATTGTGTAGTTGCTGGAAATCCTGCTAAATATATATGCCCACTAGATGAGTTTATTGAAAAAAGTGTTAAAGAAACACCTAATTATGACTTAGATAATTTTAAAAACAATAAGAAAAATGAAGTTATTAAAATTTGTGATAGTATAAACTTTAAAAAGGAATTAGAAACTAATGAAAAAATTAATAAAAAAAGTCTTAAATAATGAAATATTTAGAATTATATTTACAATGTTATTAATATTATTTGTGTTAGATATGATTTTTTTGAAAAAAATTTTATTATTAACAATTCTTATTTTATTATTGTTAATAACTCTAATGATTTTTTATAAATTGTATTTTAAGGTTTCATTTATTAACATTAATAAAATTAAAGAATATCTTTTATATCTTAAATATAAAAAAATAAGTGGTGAATGTATTTATTCTCAAAATATAAAAATAAATACATTTGATGGTTCTGGATGTTTAACTCATCCATCAGTTTTATATTTTGAAAATGGATTTAATGGCTATAAATTTTGGATGGTACATACACCATATAATAATTGTGATATATCATTAGAAAACCCATGTATTGTAGTTTCTAATGATGGAATAAATTTTGAAGAATTAAAAGAAATCAATAATCCTTTACTACCTATTTTAAAAGAGAAAAATCCTAAAAAGTATTATAATGATCCTAATTTAGTTTATACAGATTGTTTAGAACTATGGTATAGATATACTATAGAACATGAGGCCGGAAAAATCGAAAACTATGTATATCGAATGACATCTAAAGATGGTATCAAGTGGTCATCGCCAAAACTCATTTTAAAAGATGAACTAGGTGACAAATTATATATGAGTTTAAGTGTTTTATATGAAAAAGATATTTATAAATTATATTTCGTTAATAACAATTTATTATTGCGAGAAATAGAAAGTACAGATTTAAAAAAATGGACGAAAGAAAAAGATATTAATATAATTTCTGAATCTATTTGGCATGGAGAAATAAAATTAGATAATGATGGATTATATAAGTTGTTATTTATAGATAAAAATTATAATTTATGCATTTGTGAATCAATTGATGGTATAAATTTTAGTAATTTAAAAAAGATAAATTTATATTGTAAATGTAAGGATTACTTTTATTTTAAATCTTTAGTGTATAAATCAAGTATAGTATTTGTAGATGACGATATATATTTATATACACCATTTAGATACGATAAGGTCAAATTATTTGCAATTAATGATGTGATTTCACACACATGGCATTTAAGTGTTACAAAATTAAGAAAAGAAAATTTAGAAGAAATTTGTACATTGTTAGATGAGGAGGAATTATGAAAACATATTTAATAACAGGAGGAGCGGGTTTTATTGGTTCTACTTTAGCAGATTTTTTGTTAAAACAAAATTATAAAGTGGTAATAGTAGATAATTTTTGTGACTTTTATGATCCTAAAATAAAGGAAAAAAATGTGGAGCATAATTTAAATAATGAAAATTATAAATTATATCGTATAGATATTAGAAATAAAGAAGATTTAAAAAGAGCATTTGCGGAAAATGAAATAGATTGTATTATTCATTTAGCTGCAATGGCTGGGGTAAGACCTTCAATTGAAAATCCAATTTTATATCAAAATGTTAATTGTGTTGGTACTCAAAATATTTTAGAGTTAATGAAAGAATGTAATATTAAAAATTTAGTCATGGCGTCAAGTAGTAGTGTTTATGGCAACACAAAAGAAGTCCCATTCAACGAAGAGATGATTGTGGATTTTGCTATAAGTCCTTATGCTGCTACAAAAAAAGCTAATGAAGTTATGACTCATGTATATCATAAATTATTTGAATTTAATGTTATTATGCTAAGATTCTTTACTGTATTTGGTCCTCGCCAAAGACCCGATTTAGCTATTAATAAATTTACAAGACTTATGCTAAATGAGGAAGAAATTCCTATGTTTGGGGATGGCACAACATCAAGAGATTATACTTATATAGATGATATTGTTGATGGTATTTATAAAAGTATAAATTATATTGAAAGTAACGATAATGTATACGAAATTATTAATTTAGGTAATTCTAGTCCAGTATCTTTAAAAGAGATGATTATGACTATAAGTAATGTATTAGAAGTAGAGCCTAAAATAAAGGAACTACCTATGCAACCAGGTGATGTTGAAAGAACTTTTGCTGATATTTCTAAAGCCCAAAAATTACTAGGATATAATCCAAAGACATCATTTGAAGAAGGAATTAGAAAGTTTGTGGAGTGGTACAAAGAAAAATAAAAAAAGTTTATACTAAAATAAACTTTTTTTATTAGAAAATTTCAGTTATAATATTAGATAAAGAAGGATGTGAAAAAATGAAAAAATTAAAAAGTTTATTAATAGTTTTTCTATTATTGCTACTATGTGGGTGTGGCAAAGAAGAAAATAAAGATTTAAACAATAATACAAATAACAATCAGAATGTTGAAACAAAAAAAGTAACGATTGTTGATTTAAATAGTAATGAAAGACCAATTGCAGTCATGATTAATAATAATAAAGCAGCTCGACCACAGTCAGGATTAACAGATGCTTATCTAGTTTATGAGATAATGGTTGAAGGTGGTATTACAAGAATGATGGCATTGTATACCCAAGATGCTACTGAAGAAAAAATTGGTTCAATTAGAAGTTCAAGACATAATTATTTGGATTATGTATTAGAAAATGATGCTATTTATGTTCATTGGGGTGGTTCACCTAAGGCATATGAAGATATAGACAGTTTAAATATAGATAATTTGGATGGTATGGTTTATGGTGGTAAATATTTTGTTACTGATAAAAATTTAAATAGAAGTCTAGAACATACCAGATTTACTAGTTCAAATCTTATAAGAGATGGAATAAAAAAATTAAAATTTAAAACTACTACTGATAATGGTTATTTATTAAATTATACTGCAGAAACAGTTAATTTAGCCGAAAAAGAAGATAGTAAAGTAGCTAATAAAGTTACAATTAAATATTCAAAATATCAAACATCATCATACGAATATAATAGCGAAGAACAAGTTTATTATCGTAGTATGAATGGAGATGCTCATACCGATTTAGTAACTGGAGAACATTATAAATTTAAAAATATAATAGCATATGATGTGAAATATACTTCAATGGATAATAAAGATAGACAAGATTTAAGCAATGTAGGTTCAGGAGAAGGTGTTTATATAACAAATGGTTATAGTGTACCAATTAAATGGACTAAAGAATCGAGAGCAGGAAAAACTAAATATACATATTTAGATGGTACTGAAATAGATGTATCTGATGGAAATACATTTATTCAAATTTATCCTACTTCAGGAAAGTTAACAATTAGTTAATTGTCACTAAAGGATTACTTAATCATATAATTAATTAGAGGTGTTATATGAATTTAAGTGATTCTTTTTTTAATAAAGTAGAAAAAAAGACAAAAGTTGATAAAAAAACTATCATAGGACTTGCTGAAAAATTACAAAAGGGTAATATGAAAGATGAAAAAACTTTAAGAGAAATAATTGAAACATTAAGTCAAATGACCGGAAAAAAGATAAGCAAAGAACAAAGTGATAAAATAATATCTAAAGTTGTAGACGGTAATGTGCCAGATAATATTGATAAAATGTTCTAGTTGACAAAGACATTACAAATTAATTGCATTAAGTCATATTTTGTGTTAATCTATTTATAGAATAAAGAGGTGCTTTCACGTGGAAGAATTTTTAAATAAATTATATAGTTATGAGTATTTTGGAACATATTTAGTAATTTCTATTGTGGTATTAATTTTATTATTTTTCGTTATTTTGTTTTTTGGCAAAAAAGATCAAAGAGAAAGAGAAAAAACAGCTACATTAAAGTTACAACAAATAAATAATGATGCATTTAAAGAAGAAAGCATAATAGAGCAAGTAGAAGTTCCAAACATTACTCAAGAAATATTAGAAAATGATACAATAATTGTGCCAAATATTGGGGATATGTCCGGAGTTGTTGAAGAGGTATCTGATGAAATACCGGAACCAGTATTACCAAATATTGAAGAAAGCATTCAATCTGTACCAGAAGAAAAAGCTGATGAAGCGTCTGTCGTAGAAACACCTATTCTAGAACCAGTTTTAGATATGCCAATAGTAGAACCAACTGCTGAAATAGAAATACAATCAGTAGTAGAAGAAAAAGAAGATGAGATAACTCCATTGTTGGAAAAAATAGAAGAAAAACCATTACTATTTAATGAATTTAATATAAATTATGAGGTTCCAAAAATAGAAGCTATTAATGAATCACCAAAACCTAATGAATCAACAGAAATACAATCTGAATTAGAAGTTCCAATATTTAATTTTGATGAAATTGTAAAAGACGTGGAAGAGACAAAAAAAGAACAAACTTATACCAAAGGCCCAGAAATATTTAGTTCAGTGTATGTTCCAAAAAAAGAAGAGGTAGAATTACCAAAGGTAGATATTCCAGAAGTTAAAGAACCTGTTAATAATGATTTGGATTTTGAATTACCAACATTAAAAAAAGATGTTGTAGCAGAACCTAAAGAAGAACCTGTTGAAGAAGTAAAAGAAGAAAAAATAGAAATGCCAGTTTTAAATGATTATAATTTAGATAGCATTTTAGGCGAAACTTATAATATAAACAAATAAAATAAAAAAATGTTACACAATTAGTGTGACATTTTTTTATTATAAAATATGATTATTAATTTAATTCTCGTAAAAGAAATTAGTAAACATTATGTAATTTAGCTTTGTCAAAAAATGTCTAAGTTTGGTTGAATCACCAGCGTTTGTTGTGTTACAATGGTTATGGTGAATAGATATGACAAAATATGATGCATCATCAATTAAAATATTAGAAGGTTTAGAAGCTGTTCGAAAAAGACCAGGTATGTATATTGGTAGTACCGATAAAAGAGGGCTTCATCATTTAGTATGGGAAATTGTTGATAATTCAATAGATGAAATTATTAATGGTCATGGTAATTATATAAAAATAGTTTTACATAAAGATGGTAGTATAACTATTGCCGATAATGGTCGTGGTGTACCAATTGGTATGCATGAAAGTGGTAAATCAACTCCTGAAGTTATTTATACAATTTTACATGCAGGTGGTAAATTTGAAGAAGGAAACTACAAAGTAAGTGGTGGACTTCATGGTGTCGGTGGTTCAGTTGTTAATGCCCTCAGTAAAAAGATGGATGTAATTATTTATCGCGATGGAGTGATTTCTAACATTAGATTTGCAGATGGTGGAAAAGTAGAATCACCCTTAAAAACAATAGGCAATTCGAATAAAACTGGTACAGTAGTAACTTTTTTACCAGACTATGAAATCTTTAAAAATTGTAGTTTTTCTTATACTACTATTTGTGAAAGAATGCAAGAGAGTGCTTTTTTAATTCCTAATATTACAATTGAAGTAATAGATGAAGATGGAAATAAACAAGTTAAATATCATTATGAAGAAGGATTAACAAATTTTGTAGAATATATTAATGAAGATAAAAACACGTTACATAAAGTATTAAATTTTAGTGGAAATAAAAATAATATCGAAGTAAATGTTGCATTACAATATACAGACACGTATAACGAAAATATTGTATCATTTGTTAATAATGTTAAAACTACTGATGGTGGAACTCATGAAGTTGGTTTTAAAACTGGTATTACAAAAGCATTCAATGATTATGTAAAAGCGAATAATGTTATTAAGGGAAAAGATAATACTTTTGATGGTAGTGATGTAAGAGAAGGATTAAGTGTTGTAATTAATTTGAGAATACCAGAAAATTTATTGCAATTCGAAGGTCAAACTAAAGGCAAATTAGGAACGCCAGAAGCAAGAAGTATTACAGAAAGTGTTACTTATGAAAACATTAAATTCTTTTTAGAAGAAAATAAAGAAATAGCTTTAACAATTGTCGAAAAAGCTGCTAAAAGTAAAATAGCTAGAGAAGCTGCTAGAAAAGCAAGAGAAGATGCTCGTAATGGTAAAGGGAAAAATAAACTTGAAAAGAATTTATCTGGAAAATTAGCTCCAGCTACAAGTAGAAATGCTAAAATAAATGAACTGTTCTTAGTAGAAGGAGATTCTGCTGGAGGGTCTGCCAAAAGTGGTAGAGATAGAAAATTTCAAGCTATTTTACCACTTAGAGGTAAAGTAATAAATGCTGAAAAAACTAGCTTAGCAGATATTTTAAAAAATGAAGAAATAAATACAATCATTCATACAATTGGAGCAGGTCTTGGTAATGAATTTATAGTTGAAGATTCTAACTATGACAAAGTAATAATCATGACCGATGCCGATGTTGATGGATCACACATTCAAATTTTATTATTAACATTCTTTTATCGCTTTATGAGGCCATTAATTGAAGCCGGAAAACTTTATATTGCTAAACCACCTTTATATAAAATTGATTATGGTAAGAAACATTTTTATGCTTATTCAGATGATGAAAGATTTAGAATAGTTTCAGAAAATGTTGGAAAACCAGATATATCTAGAAATAAAGGTTTAGGTGAAATGAATGCTGATGAACTTTGGGATACAACTATGAATCCTGACACTAGAAGTTTAATAAGAGTAAATATTTACGATGCGGCTCTAGCAGAAAAAAGAGTAAATGTCTTAATGGGGGATAAAGTAGAACCAAGAAAAGAATGGATAGAAGAAAATATTGAATTTACTATGGAAGATAGTTATAGAGTAAACTAAGCAAGGTGATATAATGCAAGAAATATTAAAAAAAATTGAGGATTACGCATTAGAAGAAATAATGGGTGAAAGATTTGCCTCTTATGCTAAAGAAATTATTCAAGATAGGGCAATTCCGGATGTTAGAGATGGATTAAAACCTGTACAAAGAAGAATTCTTTATGCAATGTATAATGCTAATAATACGTATGATAAAAAATATATTAAAAGTGCTTCAACTGTTGGTGATGTATTAGGTAAATACCATCCTCATGGTGATTCATCCGTGTATGATGCGATGGTTAGAATGAGTCAATGGTGGAAACAAAATGCTATTTTAATTGACATGAAGGGGAATAATGGTTCTATGGATGGGGATCCAGCCGCTGCCTATCGTTATACTGAAGCAAGGCTTTCTAAAATAAGTAATGAGTTGCTATGTGATTTAGAAAAAGAAACAGTAGAATGGGCTCCTAACTTTGATGATAGAATGCTTGAACCAACAGTACTACCTGCTAAATTTCCAACACTTTTAGTAAATGGAACAATGGGGATTAGTGCAGGTTATGCAACAAATATTCCTCCCCATAATTTAGGAGAAATTATTGATGCAACAATTAAAAGAATAGATTCACCAAATTGTTATTTAGATAGCATTATGGAAATAGTAAAAGGGCCAGATTTTCCTACAGGAGGAATTGTCTGTGGTAAAAGTGGTATTAGGGATGCTTTTAAAACAGGCAAAGGACGCGTAATTGTCAAATCTAGATATGAGATTGTTAAAGAAAAGGGTAAAGAAAAAATAATTATTTCAGAAATTCCTTTTGATGTTAATAAGGCCTTACTTGTTAACAAAATCGATGCTATAAGAATTGATAAGAAAATCGATGGTATGGCTGAAGTAAGAGACGAATCTGATAGAGAAGGTTTACGCATTGCTATCGATTTAAAAAGTGGAGCTAATAGTGAATTAGTACTTAATTATTTATTAAAAAATACTGATTTACAAATATCATACAACTATAATATGGTTGCAATAGTTAATCGTTGTCCGAAAACATTAGGAATTTTAGAGATTCTAGATGCTTATATAGCACATCAAAAAGAAGTAATTGTAAAAAGGACTAACTTTGATTTGAAAGTTAAAGAAAAAAGATTGCATATTGTAGATGGATTAATTAAATGTATTTCAATTTTAGATGATGTAATTAAAACTATTAGAGCTAGTAAAAATAAGAGTGATGCTAAAAACAATTTAGTTGAAAAATATGGATTTACTTTAGAGCAAGCTGAAGCAATTGTAAGTCTCCAATTGTATAGATTAACTAATACAGATGTAGTGGCATTACAAGACGAAATGGAATTATTAAAAAAATTAATTGAAGGATTAAAAGCCATTTTAAGCGATGAAGAAGCTTTAAAATATGTAATGAAAAAAGAATTGAAAATATTAAAGAAAGAATATGCAACTCCAAGAAAAACAGAAATTGTTGATGAAATTACAGAAATTAAATTAGATATAACAAGTATGATACCTAAAGAAAATGTAAATGTTGTTGTAACTAATGAAGGGTACGTAAAAAGAGTTTCTACTAAATCATATAATTCATCTGATGGCGAAACTATGCTTAAACCAGGAGACTATATTACTAATTTATTTGAAACATCTACTTTAGATAATTTGGTATTATTCACTAATTTGGGAAATTACTTATTTATTCCCGTACATAAAATATTTGAAGCAAAATGGAAAGAACTTGGTAAACACATTAGTAATATTGTTCCACTTCAAGAAACAGAAAAAATAATAGCTTCATTTATTTTAGAAGCAAATAAAACTTTAACATTATTTACTAAAAATGGTATGGTTAAAAATATCTTAATGCAAGATTTAGTTGTAACTAGATTTACCAAAACTATGACTGCAATTAAATTAAAAGAAGATGATGAATTAGTAAGTGTATCTGAATCGTTAGAAGAAACAATAATAGTTACCAAAAATGGTTACTATTTAAGATATAGTACATCAGAAGTACCAGTAGTCGGTCCAAAAGCCAGTGGCGTAAAAGGAATTAACTTAAGTGATGATGAAGTTGTATATGGTGGATCATTCAATAAAGAAAGTGAATACTTAAATGTATTTACAAATAATAATACTGGTAAGAGAATTAAATTAAGTGATTTAAAGAGTTTAACTAGAGCTAAAAAAGGTAATATGTTAATTAAGAAAAATAAAACAGTTACTTACTTAATTGTTAATGCATATGTAACAAGTGCTAGAGATACGATTATTATAAAAAGTGACAGTGAAATAAGAGAAATAAAAAATAGCGAAATTCCAATTATGGATTTAGCTAGTAATGGAAGCAGCGTTGGAAAAGGACATATTGACAAATTTGACTTGAAATATATTTTAAAACATTGTATAGTAGAAAACATTAAAAAAGAAGAAAAGAATGATGTAGCAGAAAAAGATAAACAAGTATCTTTTGAAGATTTTGCTAAAGATTTCAAATTATAATTAGGTGATGGGTATGGGATTACATCAAGAAATAGAGTTAAGAATCGAAAGTTTAAAAAGAGCAATAGTGCAAGCAATGGAAATTCCAGAAGTAGCAGCATATATTCAAACTTTAAAAAGATTTGCAAACATTAAGTTTCAGAAAGATCAAATGTCTATTGAAGCATATAATAAACAAATAGATGAATTAATGAAAGAAACAGATAAAGCAAAAGAAGAACCAAACGTTAAATTATTCATAGGCCTTGTAGAAAGTCATCGTTCTTTAATAGCGACTCAAAATGCATTAGTTCAAAATGGAGAAAGTCGTAAATAATTTTTAAATAAAATCACCTAGTATTACATAAAATTTACTAGGTGATTTTTTCATGAGTAAAAAAGAAGAATTTAAAGATTTCATTCGTAATAAGCCTGAATTAGTAGAGTATATAAAAAACAAAGAAATGACTATGCAAAAATTTTATGAAATATATGATGTTTATGGCAATGATGAAAATGCTTGGAAACCATATGAAAGAAGCAATCCAAATTCAACATCATCTAGTGGACTGAGCGTTAGCAAAATAACAGATTTAGTGAAGAATATTAATGTCGATGAATTACAAAAACATATTAATACCGCCCAAAAAGCTTTAGGCATTGTGGAAGAATTAACATCAAAAGGTACTAATAATGTTAGTAACTTAGCAAAGGGACCTCTTACTAGTAGACCATTAAATAAATTTTTTGAGGATTAATTTATGGAATATTTTTTGCAAGCTAAATATTTGGAAGATAAAAAATTTAAAAGATATTTAGATGAAAATTCTAATTATATAAAATATTTAAATAGAAATCCTGAATATTATAAAAATTTTATTAAAGAAATGAAAGAATTATATAAAGAAAGGACGTCAGATAAATTAAATGATGCCATTAATACCATAGATATAGTTAGTTCTATACTAGGAACTCTGCAATAAAAAATTGAAGATTTTTCTCTTCAATTTTATTTTTTTATTAGATAATCATTAATACCATATTTTTCTGCTTCGCTATCAAAGAATAATTCTAGTCTAGGTGGATTATAAGTAAGCACTCCCATAATTATGTAACCAATAATTATTAAAGCAATGCTAATTTCTTTTTGATATTTTATTTCTTCAAATTGTAGTAATTTATATCCAATAAGATTGACTAAAAGAATTGAGATTAACATAACAGAAATTGATATAAACATATTTTCACCAAAGTTATAGTATAGAGGTAAAAACATGATTAGATAGATTGGAATAATAATAACACTTTTAATAAAAGTAGTTAGTAAAAAATTATGATTATCTATATCAAATTTTTTCATAATAAAGTATTCAATAATACCATAAATTAAAACTACTGTATAAAGCATCTTCATATGTTCCCAAATACTTTCATTGACTGGAAAAAATATTGAGAAAACAGGATTAGGAAACCACTTATAAATAAAATGTGCTAAAAAACATAGTAAAAATGTTAATAAAGTATTAATCCATATCATTTTTTTGAGATTCATTTTATCACCTTAATATTAATATATATAAAATATTTAAAAATATACTTTATTTTGTTAATATGTTATAATTTAGGTGTTATTTTTAGGTGGGATTTAACGGATGGAAAAATACAAAGAAGTTGAAAGAAGTATTATTAAAAAATTTAGAAAAGATATCTGGAGCCGTTTTATGGCTGCGATAAGTGATTACAATTTAATTAAAGAAAATGATAAAATTATGGTTTGCATAAGTGGGGGAAAAGATTCATTTTTATTAGCTAAATGTATTCAAGAGTTAAAAAGACATGGTAACGTAAATTTTGAAGCTTATTATGTAGCTATGGATCCTGGGTATAATGAAGAAAATCATAATTTAATTTTAGAAAATGCTAAAATGTTGAATATACCTATAGAAATTTTTAAAACAGACATTTTTGGAGTAGCCAGTAAATTAAATGAAGTAAATCCTTGTTATATGTGTGCTAGAATGCGAAGAGGATATTTGTATAGTAAAGCAGAAGAATTAGGATGTAATAAAATAGCTTTAGGACATCATTTTGATGATGTCATTGAAACAACCCTTTTATCTATGTTTTATGGGGCAGAAATAAAAACTATGCTGCCAAAGTTATATAGCGATAATTATCAAGGATTAGAACTCATTAGACCACTATACTTAGTAAAAGAAGACGCCATTAATGCTTGGAAGAATTTTAATGAATTAAAATTTTTAAATTGCGCTTGTAAATTTACTGAAAAATTAGAGTTAGATGAGACAGGCATAAGCAAAAGGCAGGAAATGAAAAAGTTGATAAGAGAATTAAGGAAAGAAAGAAAAAATATTGACAATAACATTTTTACTGCTCTAAATAATATTAATATGAATTGTATTTTAGGCTATAAAAAAGATGGTAAATATACAAGTTTTTTAGATAATTATGAAAAATAAAATAATAGGTGTTGACATTTTCTAAAAAGAGTGATAAATTGATAAAAATTAATTTTTTAAAGGGATCGCATATGAATAAGAACTTTTTTGAAAATTTATTTGAAAGAAAGTTTGATGTTAGAATTAGTTTAATGTCTAACATAATTTGTTGCGGTTTAAAAGGGAATAAAACGACAAGATAAAACTGAAAAGTTTTGCTTGTCGTTTTTTTTGTTATATGGAGGTGTAGTATGGAAATAACATTAGAAACTTTAATAAAGGCAATTGGGCAATATAATTTGGATTTTTGGGGAATTGAAAAGGTTAGACAAGCATATAAGTTTGCCGAATTAATGCATGATAATCAAAAAAGAGAAAGCGGAGAACCATATATTATACATCCTATAAGTGTAGCCTTAATACTTGCTGAAATGCATGCAGATATAGATACCATTTGTGCTGGTTTACTACATGATGTATTGGAAGATAGTGAAACAACTAAGAAAGACTTAGAAAGAGAATTTGGAAATGATGTTGCCAATTTAGTTGATGGTGTAACAAAGTTAAAGAGAATGAATTTTTCATCTAAAGAAGCTCAAAATTTAGCAAACACCAGAAAAATAATTACTAGTATAAGTGAAGACGTTAGAATCATTATTATCAAACTTGCTGATAGACTTCATAATATGAGAACTCTCCATTTTAAAAAATCAGTATTTAAACAACAAGAAAATGCTGTGGAAACTATGGAAATATTTGTACCACTGGCTTATTATATTGGAGCGTATCGCATTAAAACAGAGTTAGAAGATTTATCTCTTCGATATACAGAACCAGATAAATATAAAAAAATGGAAGATTTAAAATTAAAAATCGAAGAAGAAAGTAAAGAGTGTTTACAAGAAATGTTATATAAAATAAAAGTTATTTTAAATGAACATGGTATTACTAATGAAATCAAAGTTAGAACAAAAAACATATATGGCATATATAAAAATTTAAATTCTGGTCATAAACTATCAGATATTCGAGACTTAATTGCATTAAAAATAATGGTAGACGAAATAGACGAATGCTATAGAGCAATTCGATGGATACATCTCGCATATCATCCAATGCCAAAAACCTTTGGAGATTATATATGTAATCCGAAACCGAATATGTACCAAGGGCTTCATACTACATTAATTGGTCCCGAAGGAAGACTAGCTCATGCTCAAATAAGAACTCATGACATGGATAGAGTGGCATCTCATGGTATTGCAACATATTGGGATATAAACAAAGGTGATACGAGAACTATAATGCAAGAAGCCTTAAGAACTCGAACTCAGTTTGTAGATTGTTTAACCGAAATAGATTCTAACTTTGATAATAATAAAGATTTTGTAGAAAGAGTTAAAAAAGAACTATTTTCGGATATAATTGAGGTTTATACAAAAGATGGTGAAAGAATAACTTTGCCTAAAGGCGCAACTCCAATAGATTTTGCTTATCATATTCATACTGCTGTTGGAAATCAAGCTGAAGAAGCTTTTGTTAACGATGAAAGAGTACTTTTAAATTATTGCTTAAATAATTATGATCGAGTTAGAATAGTTACTAATCCTAATGCTAATGGACCAACTCAAGAATGGTTAAAAATGGTTTGTACTTCAAGAGCTAGAACTAGAATAAAGAATTATTTAAAAGTAAGAGCGTAAAATCAATTTAGTTTATCTTATAAGTTTAAAGAATGATATTAAAACCAGAAAAATTAAAAAATAGGATAAAATAAAATGTTATACGAAAAATATATTACTTTTTAATAATCAGCTCTTCTAAAGAATTAAAACAAAAGAACTTAATGTTCTTTTGTTTTAGTATATGGTATAATTGATGCAGGTGGTTTTATGTTAAATATTAAAAATTTAAATTTAAAAATAAATGATAAAACTTTATTTGAAAAATTAAACTTAGACATTAATGCTGGTGAAATCCATGTTTTAATGGGTAAAAATGGTGTAGGTAAAAGTAGTATTGCTAAAGCTATCATTGGGGATACTAATTATAAAGTAGAAGGTAATATCACTTTTAATGATGAAGATATTACTAATTTAAATATTTATGAAAGAAGTAAAAGAGGAATTTATTTACTTAATCAAAGTCCAATTCAAGTAGAGGGAGTTACTAATGCTGAAATGTTAAGGGTTGCCTTATCTGAAAAGACTGGTAAAGGTATAAATATTTTTGAATTCAATAAAGAATTAGAAAGCATTTGTAAAAAATTAGAACTTGATAAAAGTTTTATTCATCGTGAAATAAATGTTGGTGCATCAGGTGGAGAACGCAAAAAGGTAGAATTAATGCATATGTGGATGCTTAAACCTTCTCTTATCATTTTAGATGAAATTGATTCTGGATTAGATGTTGACGCTAATAAATTGGTGGCTAACTCTATTAAAGAATATTTTGATGAATATAAACCTGCTATTATAATTATTACTCATTCGAGTGCTTTAATTAATACTTTTGATGATTTTTATGTTCATTTATTAGATGATAAAAAATTAGTGAAAAGTGGTAATAAAGAATTAGCAAAAGATATATTAAATAAAGGTTTTAGAGAAATATCTGATACATTTGTTATAAGTGAGAACTAGAATTATGAATAAGTTATTAGTAAGTGATATTATAGATTTAAATAATGGTAATTATAAATTAGCGTGTCAAAGTACTAAATTAATAATTAGGATAAATGGGGAAGTGAATATTTATTTTAATAATGAAGTTTTAGAATATTTAGATATATATTTAAATGATAATAGTATATTAAATATATATAAGTTTAATAATAAAAAAGAGAATAATTTAATTATTAATATATATCAAAATAATAATTCAAAATTAAATTATAATGAAGCATTTATAAATGAACGTAACAATAAGTTAATAATTAATAATCATATAAATGGCAACGATAATGAATCTTTAATTAATATTAGAAATATAAGTGATAAAAATAATAGTGAAATTATAATAAATGTTGAAGTAGCTAAAAATACAATTAATAATATCGCCTTAGAAGATTTAAAAGGAATAAATAATGGTGGATTTATCCATATTGAACCTAATATAGTATGTTTAAGTAACGACGTATCTGCTAATCACTTAACTACTATAGGAAGTGTTGATAATGCTTCGATAGATTACTTGATGAGTAAAGGTATTAGTTTAGAGAATGCTAAAAAAATATTATTAAAAGGATTTATTTATAGTAATATGGATGAATATGTAAAGAAAAATTTTGGAGGTGAAGATAATGTATAGAGAAGACTTTCCAATGTTGAAACAGGATATTATATATTTAGATAATGGCGCAACTAGTTTAAAACCCCAATGTGTTATAGATAAAGTTGTTGATTATTATGAAAACTATAGTGCAAATGCCCATAGAGGAGACTATGATATATCATATAAAGTTGATTTAGAGTATGAAAACACTAGAGACTTAGTTAAAGATTTTATTGGTGCCAAAAGGAAAGAGGAAATTGTTTTTACCAGTGGTACTACGGATGCTCTAAATTTAATTGTAAATGGTTTTTTTGCAAATTATTTAGAACAAGGAGATGAAATTCTTCTAACTAAAATGGAACATGCTTCCAATATTATGCCTTGGTTTAGAGTAGCAGGTGAAACTGGTGCAATTATTAACTATATTCCTTTAGATGATAACAATTTTGTTACTTTAGAAAATATCAAAAAGAGTGTAACTCCTAACACAAAAGTAATAAGTCTAGCAGAAATTACGAATGTTGTTGGAGACATTAGACCAATAAAAGAAATATGCGAATTTGCGCATGAGAGAGATATATTTGTTGTTGTTGATGGTGCCCAAAGCATACCTCATAAGAAATGTAATGTAGTTGATACTGATGTTGATTTTTTAGCGTTTTCCGCTCATAAAATGTTAGGTCCTACTGGTGTTGGTATTTTATATGCCAAATATGAATTGATGCAAAACATAGAACCAGTAAATTTAGGCGGGGGAATGAATGAATCATTTGATACTCCCGAAAAAATGGTTTTAAAGGAGGTGCCAACTAGACTGGAAGCTGGTACACCAAATATTGCAGGAGTTATTGGGTTAGGAGAAGCTATTAGATATTTAAACAAAGTTGGTATGGATAAAATAGAAAAACAGGAGAAAAATTTAAGAGAGTATTTAATTGAAAAATTAATTAAAATTCCGCATATAGATATTTTAAATTTAGAATCAGATTCTGGCATAGTAGCTTTTAATGTCGAAGGGATTTTTTCAGAAGATGTAGCTTATTACCTAAATAAATATGGTATATGTGTAAGAGCAGGTAACCATTGTGCTAAACTTACTAAAGATATTTTAGGAGTAGCTAATTCTTTAAGAGTAAGTTTATATTTCTATAATACAGAAAGTGAAATAGACAGTTTAGTAGAACTTTTAAAAGATAAAGATAAAATAATGAAAGAGATGTTTTAATGGAAAGTGAATTAAAAAGAGAAATAATTTTAGAACATTTTCAAAATCCTTTAAATAAAGAAAATGTAAATGATGATAATTATAAATTAGTTAACACAAGAAATCCTAATTGCATAGATAATTTAGATATTTATATATTATTTAAAGAAGATTTAATAAAGGATATAAAATTTACGGGAGAGGCATGTGCTATATCTACTGCATCTACATCAATTATGATAAAAAATTTAATTGGAAAAAGTTTGAAAGACGCTAAATTGTATATTACAAATTTTTACCATATGTGTGATGAATTAGAATATAATGAAGAGTTACTTAATGAAGCTTTAGCATTTTCTGATATTTATAAACAAAACAATCGTAAAAATTGTGCACTTCTTCCTTATAAAGGCGTTTTGAAAGCATTAGAAGAATATGAAGAAAAATAGTTTAACATTCATTCTTATTCTAATTATAGTTTTATTGGTTGGATATATTATTTATGATAAGAGAAGTGAAAATAAACAAGTTAATAATGATTTAGAAGAAATGATTACAATCGTTGATAGTATTACACTTGATTATGTTGATATCCATTTAAGTAGTGAAGGTCTAGGTTATATAATTCCAATTAGTAAAGAAGAAATATCAAATTTAAATGTAGGTAATAATTTAAAAGAAAGATTAATTACATTGTATAACAGATCTTTCTATTATGATATTTTTATTAATAACAATAAATTAAAAGGTTTTAGAGTTAAATTAGATGATGATATTATTAAAATTAAAAAGTTAGAAATAGACGATAATATTTATATAATTTTTATTAAAGAAAATAATACCATAGGATTATTTAATTATGAAGAATATTATAATTTACTTTCTACAAATATAATAGATAATTATAATAATTATAAAAATATAAAAGATATATCTGATAATAAAATTATTTATTTAGATGGAAGTATAGATGATTTTAAGGTGAAGCATTAAAAATGTTTCATTTTTTGTTAAAATGATTTGTTTTATTGATTATTGCAATTTTTAATATTATAATTGTAATTAATTTATTTAATAATTAAAGGAGGTTGTCATGTATATACGAATACTTTCTATAAGAAAACATAAAAATGTAGCTTTTATAAACGGTTATGGCAATGAGTTCGGTTCTTTGCAGTTTATGATTAAAAACGAAGTGTTTGGAGATTTAAAATGTGGAGATTTGATTAATATTAATTGTATTGACACAGTAAATAAACACGGTGATAGAATAAAAGAAATTATTAAAATAAATTTTATTGTACCTTGTGCAAGTTTTGAATCTTATAAAGGTGTAAATTCTTTAGTTTCTGATGTGAAATTTAATGATTACTTAGACGCTCGAAATTGTGGGTCTCAACTTAAAATATTAAAATTCAAACAAGAATTAATACGAAGTATAAAAGATATTTTAGATAACCTTAGTTTTTTTGATGCTACATCATTATTAATAAGCGCAGAGCATTATAAAAATGGTAGTGGAATTATTGATGCAGAAATAGCAAATAGAAATGGAAATGTTCCTAAATATTTAAGAGTAACTTTAGAAAGCCAATTAAAACAAATGGTTGGTACAATTTTGCAGTCTTGTTACGCCATTGATAAAGTTTATCGTAATATGGGTGAAGATAACGCTCATATTAATGAATTTTTAATGTTTGAATTTGTGGCTATTTCCTTAACTCTTGATGAAATTATTGCTTTTGTTAAAAGAATAGATGGACTATCTAGAGAAGTTGCTAGTAATCATGGATTAAATGTTCCAGGACTTAATAATATAGATGTTGTAGATTATAATGACTTAGCAAAATTTGGAATGAGTTTTGATAATTTAAAAAGGGATTTAAATAATTTTTTAGTTGTTAATTATCCTAGTAATTCTCCTTTCATTAAAAGCAATTTAGATACGGGGATGCAAACGGAAACAAGATGGTATATGCGTGGACATTGGATATCTCATTTTTATGAAGATGAAAACAACTTTAAGCATATACAAAATGCAATAAAAGCTCAAGATGACGCAAATGCTAAAGAGGACACTAACCCATTAGATTATTTTATGTGGGGATTACCTTATACAACAAGTTTTGGATTAAGTATTGATAGATGGTTGCAAATGATATTAAATAAAGGTAGTATTACATCTGTCTCCAATCCAATAGGTTTAGATTATAGGAGAAGTAGATTAAAATGAAATCGGTTTTATTAAGTGGTTCTTATAAAAAAATTGATATACCTTTAGAAATAATAAAATTTATTAAAAATAATTTAAATCACGAATATAACATTAGTTTTATAGCAGCTGATTTTAAGGGATATTTTGATACAGACAAGTTTGTGAAAAAGTTACTTGATGCATTTCATAGCAATGGAATGTCATTTAACAATATATCAATACTTGATAGTAGATTAAAAAAATACGATATGATAGAAAATATTAAAAATAGTAATATTATATTTTTACTGGGCGGAGATACTTTAAAACAAATTAAATCAATTAAAAATTATGGTTTAAAAAAGTATATATATGATGCTAATAAAATAGTGATAGGAATATCTGCTGGAGCTATTAATATGGCAAAAAAAGTAATATTAGCTAAAGATGAAGATGACAACATACCTAATTTATCGATTTATAATGGTATTGGTTTAACTGATATTAATATTGAACCACATTGTGAATTTAAAAATGAAAAGCATTGGAAAGATTTAGAAGAAGCATCAGAAATCGGAAAAATATTATTAATGCATGATAATTGTTATATCATTATTGATAATGATATAATTAGTTATTATGGGGATTATTGTTTTATAGAAAATAAAAAATTATATTATAAGAATAACACAATAAGTTTAGAAGAATTTATAAAGGAAATTAGTTATGATTAAAGAAGGAGAACATTTAGAAGGCGTAGAACCTATTAATGAAAAGATAATTAAAAATAGTGCATTTTTAAAAATAATGCAAAATAAAATAATTAATGATGAAGCGGTTTTAACTTATTTAACCAAATTATTAAATGGACGTGATGTATTAGATAAATCCGGATATTCAGGGAGTTCTACTATAATAGTAAATACAGACGATATAAATAAGGAATCATTAGTTATTAAAATTCAGCCTAAGGATAGTTTAAAAGAGGAATTTATAGCATATAACTATTTTTACAAGAATAAATTAGCTCCTAAACCTTTAAAATATTTTGATTGTGGCAAATATGAATTCATGATTGTAAAAAAAATAAATTTACCAACAGCAGGAAATTACTTTAATAATTTTCAAGAAATAGCATTATTTTTTGGAAAAGAATTAAGAAAGTTTCATGATTTAAATTTAAAAAAGGGAAAATTTACTAAAGAAGAACTTAAAGTGTTTAGTAAAAAATTTATTAAAAGTTTTGATGAGGCATTAAAAAATGAAACTGGATTAATATATTCAAGCATGTATATGGATGATTATGATTATGATAAAATGAAAAAAGATTTACAAGATAATAAAAATTATCTATTTGATGATGCGGTGGTGGTACATGGAGACTTTAATCCAAATAATGTTTTTGTTGATAAAGAAGGAATTGCTTTAATTGATTTTAAAGATTCAGGTTTTGCCGATAGGCATTATGATATATTTTGGACAATGTTTATGTTAATTATTTTTTCAGGCATTTTGGCCGATAAAAAAGCTACTTTAGAATGCGAAAAAATCTTTTTAGATTCATATGGAAGAGATTTAATAGTTGAAGAAAAACTAACTTTTTTCAAAAAATTTGCTTGTATGTATTGGAAAAGACATGATGAAATAACTAGGATTGATATTTTATAAGGAGAGCGCTATGAAAAAAAACAATGTTACAAATAATATTTTTAATGGCGAAGTAATAGTGTCATTTGATCCAAATAAAACATGGACTATTAATGTTAAGGAAAAAATTATTTTTTGTAAACGAACAATTGAAAATGAAATAAAGAATTTGAAGAAAATGAAGAAATTGTTATTAAAAAAAGAAATTAACATTAATAATAAAAAATATGAAATAGTTGTTCCGGAAATTAGTTCATGGGATATTGAAAATAACATATTATATATGCAATATTGTGAAGGAAAAAATTTAGAATTTTATTTAAGAAACGAAAAAACTCACAAAGAAGGTGTAGAATATTTAAATGCATTACTAAATTTTTTTATAGAAAATAGAATTTATTGGATAGATTTTGCTCCAAGAAATATTTTAATTGGAAAAGGAAAGATATATCTAGTTGATTTTGAGAAAGGAATAGCTCCTAAAAATATAAAAATTTATAATTATTTAAGAAATCATGTCTATGAAGAATATTGTTTGTTTTTATTTGAAGATGAAAGAATATTTAATTTGGATTTTGTTTTTAAAATTAGAGATACTGAGAAGAATGATTTTTATTATTTAAAGGATATAAAATCATATCGTATCAAAGCAATTGCAAGACATTTAGGATATCATAATACTTTAACAAATGAAGAATACCTCAATATCTGGAAAATGCTTATATTAGTTGAAGAACCAAAATTGATAAATAATAACATTTATTTTGGTGGTGTTGATTTAGATAAGATATTTATTAATAAAGATTATTTTTTGGCTTTAGATGAATATTCATTAAAGATTATAGAAATGTATGAACGGTTATATAAATAATTTTTTACATTGTTTTAAAAAATCATTTGACTTTACATTTTTTATAATTTAATATAAAAGTGTTAAAAGATTGTGAGGAAAATATGTCAATAAATTATTATGGAGAAGAAGCAGGAAAAAGAATTTTTGAAGGGGTTCAAAAAAATGCTTTTAGTTATATGGACGAAAAGACAATTTCGATAGGGAATCAAGTAGCATTAACATATTTGGGAACAAAAATTACTTATAATGAATTAAAAGCTAATGTGTATAAATATGTCAATAAATTAAAATCTTATGGCTTACAAAAAGGAGAATGTTTTTCTTTAGTAATGCCAAATACACCAGAAACAGTTTATTATAAATATGCCGCATGGGTAATGGGAGCTAAAGTTAACTTAATTGATCCAAGATTTAATCCAGAAGGTATACTATTTTCTATAAATATGAGTGTTTCAAAATTTGCAGTTGTAATAGTAGATAAATATTTGGAAAAAATTGTTCCAATTATAGACAGATTGCGAGTTGATCATATAGTCATCGTTAATCCAACAGATTCAATTGATTTAAATCAGGCCAAGGGATTAAAACCATATGTTGCAAAAAGTTTGTATGCTGCTAAAGATATAATATTAAATTTGAGAGATAAAGATTTTAGAAGCGATAAAGTAATGTTAAATCAAACTTTTATGCGTGGCGCAATGAGTAGAGTGGTTCCGGCCGTTTATGAACCTTATATGGACGCATCGATTGTCTTTACCAGTGGAACTACAGGTTCTCCTAAGGGAGCAGTGTTAACCCATGATGCTTATAATATAAAAGTAAACCAAATAAAATATGCTGTACCAAAATTATATCCTGGAGATCGTTTCTTGGCAGCTATTCCGTTTTTTTCAGCTTATGGTTCATTTGCTGGAATGCATACAAATTTATCAAATGGTGAAAATTTAATTTTAATCCCAAATTTTAAACCTGAAGAATTTGGTGATTTAGTATGTAAATATAGAGCTAATACATTCATCGGAGTGCCAAAATATATAGAAGATTTAGAAAAAAATCATGAGGCGCTTAAAGAAAAATATGGATTAGATGACTTGAGTTTTGTAATTAATCCAGTGACTGGTGGAGATAAAATTGCTCCAGAAGTAGTCGAAAGATCAAATGATATGTATTGCGCTGAAAGAAGTTGTGCCGAAGTAATAGTTGGATATGGGAGTTCAGAAACTGCCGGGCCAGTAATGACTACAACAAATGGAAACGGATATTATGATCCAAAATCAACTGGTGTATTAATGCCAGGAGTAAAATACCTTTTCTTGGATCCAGAAACAGGAGAAATATTAGAAAATGGAACATCAGGTGAGTTATGTATTCATGATCCAGGAATGATGGATAGATATCTTGATGACCCTAAAGCGACAGAGGATATAACAATTTATTATAATGGTGATAAATATTATAAAATGGGTGACTTGTTCAGCGTAAATCAAAAAGGTTTGTTTTATTTTATGGGTAGAACTAAAAGAGTAATGATGAGACCAGATGGTCATACAGTACATGCTAATCCAATTGAAGAAGCAATTCAAACACATCCTGGAGTAGATGGCGTATGTGTAGTAGGACTATCTAAAAAAGATGGTTCATCTGGAACAATACCAACAGCATTTATTGTATTAAAAGAAGGATTTATAGCATCTCAAGATTTAGTTAACGAAATAGATTCTTTACAACTGGCAAATTTATCTGAAAGAAATAGAGCATTAGCGGTATCATTTATTGATGAGTTACCATATACTTTAATGACGAAAGTAAATTACAAAGCGTTAGAAAAAATACCTTTTGAAGATATTGAAACTTATATTGTTGATTATACATTTTTTTCAAAAGATGATATGTCAAGAGTTCGAAAGGCTCAGCAAACAAAGAGAAGAAAATAATATTTCTCTTTGTCTTTTTTTTTGATATAATATAAAAAGAAAGTAGGCAGTTATGAATATAGGTATATCATTTTCCGAGGCAGCTTTAATATTTTCATTGCTTGTAGCATTTGTATATTTTTATAAACCAAAATTAGATACTATAGAAAATAAAATTTATAAGAATTTATTAATTGTAAGTATAATAGGATGTATTGTTTCTATTCCTACTTATTACTTAGTAAAGAATTATCCAGAAGTAAATATTTTTACTTCTATAATACCTCGACTTTACTTGTGTTACATACTTGCTTGGGTTTTTTTAATGACTCAGTACGTAGTTATACTATGTTGTAAAGATAATGAAAAAAAGGTTTTTTCAAAAACTTCAAAAGTTTTTAAAATTTTATATTTATCTGCTGTAGTAATGACATTTGTATTGCCAATGAAGTATTTTAATGAGTCTGGAGTTGTTTATACTTATGGCGCTTCAGTAACATTTACTTATATAGTATGCGCAATTCATATCATGTATTGGTTTGTAGCGCTGTTTATGAATTATAAGCTTATAAGATCAAAGAAATGTATACCTATAGTAAGTGTGTTTTTATTAGGGTCTTTAATGGCTATAATACAATGGATTGATCCAAGAATAAGGTTAATGACTCCAACTATATCATTTATTACAATGATAATGTATTTTACAATTGAAAATCCAGATTTAAAACTTATTAACGAACTTAATATTGCTAAAGAACAAGCTGAAAAAGCAAATAAGGCTAAGACTGATTTTTTATCTAGCATGTCACATGAAATTAGAACTCCTTTGAATGCGATTGATGGTTTTAGTCAACTAATATTAGAAGAAAATGATATTAAAATAATTAAAGAAGAAGCAAGAGACATTATGGCTGCTAGTCAAAATTTATTGGAAATAGTAAATGGTATATTAGATATATCTAAAATTGAAGCTAACAAATTAGAAATTGTAAAAGTAGAATATGAACCTCGTAAAATATTTGATGAGTTAATTAAACTGACTAAAGCGAGAATAGGTGAAAAACCTTTAGAATTTAAAATAAATATTGCTGACGATTTACCTGATTATTTAAATGGGGATTATATAAGACTTAAACAAATTGCAGTGAATTTACTTACAAATGCTGTTAAATACACAAAAAAAGGATTTATAGAATTAAATGTAAGTGTTGTAAAAAAAGATAAAGTATGTAGATTGATTATTAGTGTTAAAGATAGCGGTATTGGTATAAAGAAAGAAAATATTGAAAAATTATTTACAAAATTTGAAAGATTCGATTTAGAAAAGAATATGACTATTGAAGGAACGGGATTAGGACTTGCTATTACCAAAAAGTTAGTTGAACTAATGAATGGTAAAATAGTAGTGGATTCTACGTATGGTAAAGGTTCTACATTTACAGTAGCAATTGATCAAAAAATAGTTAATAAAACTAAGGTAATTCCTGCAGAAGCAAAAGTAGTGAAAAAATTAAGTATAAAAGGTAAAAAAATATTAATTGTAGACGATAATTTAATTAATTTAAAAGTGGCATCTAGACTATTAGAATCTTATAAAGTTGAGACAGAATTAGTATCTAGTGGATTTGACTGTATTAAGAGGATAGAAGAAGGTAATAAATATGATTTAATCTTAATGGATGACATGATGCCTAAGATGAGTGGGGTAGAAACTTTCAAAAAATTAAGCCGAATGGATGACTTCGATATTCCGGTAGTAGCACTTACTGCTAATGCTATTGCTGGTATGAAAGAGAATTATTTGAAAGAAGGGTTTGATGATTATATTTCTAAACCAATAGATAAAAAAGAATTAGAAAGAGTATTAAAAACATATTTAAATGCAAAAAAATAAATAATATGGTATACTTTTTATAGTAAGGAGTGGTTTTATGAGAGATGTAAGTATATTGACCGATAATGGTGTAGATTTGAATAGTGCTTTAGAACTTTTAGGGGATTTAAGTTTTTACGATGAAACACTAGAGGCTTTTTTAGCGGAGAACGAAAGTAGACTACCAAATATTGAAAAATATAAAAAAGAGCTAAATATGGAAGATTATGCAATATTAGTTCATGCCTTAAAAAGTGATTCTAAATATTTAGGATTTAAATCTTTAGCTGATATAGCATATGCTCATGAACTTGCAAGCAAAGCAAATAATGTCGATGAAGTAAACAAAAAATATGAAGATTTAATTAAAGAATTAGAAAAAGTTACCGATTTAGCTAAAAAATATCTAGGATAAGGAGAAATTTATGAAAAAAATATTAGTAGCAGATGATTCGAAAATTATTAGCAACATTGTTGAGAGGGCCTTTAGAGATGAATATGAAGTAATTGTAGCTTACAATGGGAGAGAAGCAATAGATGTTGTTAAAAATAATGTTGATGATTCAATCATTGGCGTTTTACTTGATTTAAATATGCCAGAAGTTGATGGATTTGCAGTATTAGATTATTTTAAAGAAAATAATTTATTTAGAAGAATTCCAGTTTGTATTATTACTGGAGATGTTCAAAAAGAAAGAATTGATCGAGCTTTTAATTATGATATAGTAGACGTACTTGCTAAACCATTTACATTTGATAGTGTTAGAGAAGAAGTAGAAAAAATAATAAGTTTAAGTTCGTTAAGATAATTCAAGTCATAAAAAAAACTGATATTTTATCAGTTTTTTTATGGTTTAATTAAGTCCTGTATCTTCTGTATTCTCTGAATCTTGAGTATTATCTTCAGGAACAGAAGGGTCAACTAAATCATTAATATTTACATCAATTGTTTTTGCTGTAATAGTTAATCCAGAACTTCGATTATTTTTAAATATTGAATATGCGGATTTTATAACAAAGTTATATTCCCCACCAGCAGGAACAGTATAAGTAAAGTGGTTTATATTAGTTGAACCAATATAATTTTCAGAACCATTTGTATTTAAATATACTTCATAGCCCAAAGTTCCAATATTTGTATTAATATAATCAATTCTTTTATTGTAATATTTATCAGCATAATTATCGTAATAGTCATTAAAATGATTAGTTAAATATGTTGGGTTAATAGCATCTGGAGTAGCGATTGCATCCCATTTTAAAGTGATAATATTACCACTATATGCATAACTTCCATTTGTTGGATTATCTAATGTACTGTATCTTTTTGACACTTCGGTTGGTTCAGTTCCTTTTACAAAATATTCTTCAACACACATATCAGTTGGAGTATATGTGCTACATAATTGTGCAGGAAAAGTTTCTAACTCAACATTAGTTTTTACTATTGTTTTTGGAACTTTAAATTTTTCATTTTTTTCGTGTATTTTGGTAGCTAAACCATTCATTATTTGTCTTCTAGCTTTACTACCATCAGTACTATTCAAATAGTATTTATTTTCTGATGCATCAGGTTCTATTTTGTCATATCCATACCATAGTGCAATAGAATAACTAGGTGAATAACTAACTAACCATACATCAAGCAAAGCAGTTCTAGGAAGATCATGTCTATCTTTAGTATCTCCATCTAAATTAGTAGTACCAGTTTTACCAGCAACAGTAGTGCCTCCGGGACCTTTACCCCCATAAGCATCAATTAATATATCATTTATCATATATGCTGTTGATTCTTCCATTACTTTTTCTTTAGTGTAACTATAATATTTTTCTTCATTAGTTATAGTATTAACTATTTTAGTAAATGAATAAGGTTCAATGTAATAACCACCTCTAGCAAATGTTGCATAAGCAGCTGATAATTCTAAAGGTGATATGCCTTCAGCTAATCCCCCAATCGCAGCAGACTCATATAAATCACTTCCATAATCAATGCCAACACTATGTATAAAGTCTTTTATAATATTTTCATCTAAAGCATAAACCTCTTTGAATGCAAGTAGTGCAGGTATGTTTCTTGAATCATCTAAAGCGTATCTCATTGTTATTAATCCTCGAAACTCCCTATCATAATTGGATATGCTAGCACCATTCGAATAAGTTGTTTTTTCATCTAAGAACATATCATATGTACTTTGGCTTATATGTTCAATATACATCGCATAATCAAATAATGGCTTTGCAGTAGATCCTGGTTGTTGTCTAACAGTCGCAAAATTTGTTGCTTGAGCAGAATAGTTTCTTCCGCCTGATAAAGCTGTAATAGAACCATCATCTGTACTAGTAACAGCAATACCTTCTTGAACAACATCATTTGGATATTTATAAAAATCGCCATTTTCAGCTTGTTCTAAAACACTTTGAATTTTTGGATCATATGTAGTATAAATTTTTAAAGATACTTGTCTTGGATTAACTCCATACTTTTCATTAACTTCAGTTAAAACATAATCTATGAATGCTTGGTTACTTTCTACAGTAATACCAGAGTTTTCTTGGGTAACTAACATACTAGAAATTGGAATTTCTAATACAGCGTTCATTTGTTCTTCATTAATATAACCATGTCTTACTAGTAATTTTAAGACTGTAGTTTGTCTGTTTCGACAACCTTCTGGATTTCTATATGGATTATATAAATATGGATTTTGAAACATCCCAGCCATCAGGGAAGCTTCAGCTAAATTAACATCTTTGACAGATTTACCAAAGTAATATTGACTAGCTCGTTCAACGCCTTCGATACCTGATGTATTAACACTTCCAGAGTTAGCAAACCATTGACTATTTAAATAAAATTCGATAATTTCTTCTTTAGTATAATTTGCTTCTAATTTAAATACTGACATGTAAATATCTCTAAATTTTCTAACAAAGCTTTCTGCAGTACTTTCTGATTCACCTTTTTGAGTATAAGTGTTTTTTATAACTTGCATCGATAGAGTAGAAGCGCCCCCGGCATAATCAGCTCCGACTAATTGTAAAACAGATGCTTTTAAAAATCTAAATAAGTCTAATCCATTATGTTGGAAAAAACGAGAATCTTCAGTAGCTACCAAAGCGTCAACCAATACATCTGGTAATTCATCATAAGTGATAATTGTACTATCTTCAGCACCAACTCTTGCAAATTCTTCTCCATATTTATCATACAAAATAGTAGGTTCTGTTTGATATAATTCTTCTTTTTTAAAATCTGGTGACGATATCACGATGTATAATGCAAAAATTAAACAAATACTAATTACAAATATTGAAATTACAAAAAATATACTAAGTAATGTTTTCCATATACATTTTTTAGGTTTGTTTTTATTTGCGGTTTTCTTTTTTATTTTAAATTTCTTCATTTTTAAATCCTCCAATAATATCAACATATTTAAGATAATTTAAACCTTTAATATAATTATATTCTAATTCATAACCATATTCTTTAATGTAATCATATGGTATACTTTTTCTATCACTACTATCAATAAATGATATAAAATCTGTTCCATTTAATAAATAAAATAATCCATTTATTCTAATTATTAAAAAAACAATTCCTTTATGTTTTATTACATTTCTAATATGCTTTATTTGATGTTCGTGAACATTACTTAGAGGAAAAGAAGTCTTTGATTCCGTATTTTTTGCATCAAATTCAATATATTTTCCTTTATAAAGTCCGTTGTAATCTAATGTTGATTGACTAGCAAAATATGCTTTATCAATAACTTGTTTATTATTATGATAACTAACCTTTACAACTCCAATGGGGGTAGGCTTTTTATAAATAAGCGCTATATCTTTTTCTAACAAATACTCATTAGTCTCATTAATAATATATTCTAAATCCATACCACGATTAGCGTAGTTAACATTTTTATGATATTCCCGTTTTATTTTATTAGGATAATTCACATATTTCACCTGTTAATAATTATAGCAAATTTTTCTCTATTTTTAAACTATATTAGATATTAAAATAAATTATTTGACATGGTTATAAATTAATAATTATTTACAAAATGAAAATAATCGTGTTAGAATATAGTCCCAAGGAGAGATAATAGCATGAAAATTAAAAATCATGAATATTTCACAAGTAAAAATGTATCTGAAAAAACTTTGGCAATTGCATCTGATATTCATTTAAGTGAGACTACCAATATTAAAGATACTTTAGAATTATTGGATACATTGGATAGAATAAAACCTACTCACATTTTACTGCCAGGTGATTTATATAATGTTGACAGTTCATTTCAAATTGAATCATCTAATATAGCAGACGAATTTATTAAATTTGCTAGTAGGATAGCTCCTATAATTTATGTAAGGGGAAATTCGGAATTAAAAAGTGATTTTTTACCTTGTAGTTTTAGTCGAAATTCTCAATTACATGTTTTAAATAGTAGTAATTCTTTAAATGTAGGTACAAAGTATATGGCCTCATTTGGTGATATGAATATAGCAGGAATAGACTTACCTTTAGATTTTTACGGTTTAACCGAAGATGAAAAAGTAACCTTACTTTTAAATAAATATCAAGTATATATAAGAAATATTGCACGATTGTGTCAACAAAGTGATTTTAATATTTTATTATGCCATGATCCTATAATTATTAAAATTGCGGATGAATTAAAAGCTTTATCAAATTTTGATTTAGTTGTATCTGGACATAATCATGGCGGATTAGTCCCAGATGTTTTAAAGCCAATTTTTAAATTATTAGGAGCTGATTTAGATAAATTATATCCGACGTTTCGAAAAGGTGTAGTGGAAAAACAAAATACGAAATATTTAATTAGCGAAGGAGTTACTAAATTTCACGCCGAATTTGGTGGATTAGCTAAATTAGAAAGATTTCATGAAGGCTCTATCGATGTTGTAAGAGTATTGAAAAAGAATTAAAATAAAAAAAGCACGTTATTAACGAATTCTAATTGAGAACCCATAATTATTTGTGCTTTTTTTATTTAACAAAATATGCATAATATTCATCAAAAGTAATTTTATTTTCATAAATATATGTGGCAGCTTCAACTCCAACATACCGATAATGCCAAGATTCAAATGAATATCCAGTTATATCTTCTTTATCTTCTGGATATCTTAATATAAAACCATATTTATGCGCATTATTTATAAGCCAATTATAAGATTCAGAAGTATGGAAAGTTTTTTGAGTATATCCCATTTCAAACATATCTATAGTATATCCGGTTTGGTGTTCTGAAAATCCTGGTCGAGCAGCGATAGAATCAGCATATTCAGTTCCTCTTGAATCCTGATAATCTTTATAAACAGCCTCTTGTTTTTTATGAGTTCTATAAGAAGATGAAACCATTAAATAATAGCCTTGTTCATGTGATGCATTCCATAAGTTTAAAAACGCATCATAGGTTACTTTGTTAACTTTTTGACTTCCATATTCACCCCAAGCATGACTAGTAGGAATGATTATTAATTCATCCGGTTCATAAGATGAATCTAAATAATAGTATTTATTAACTAACATTAATTCTTTTTTAGAAATATCTGTTTGATAAGTTTCTGAATAATATTCTTTATCTGTGTTTGTATTAACAAATTCCACAATGCTTGTTAGTGGTTTTTCTGAATTATCTTTTAAATAGTTTAAATAATCATAAAACTTATCATAAATAAAATATTTTTCTTTTAATAAACTCAAATAGTAGTTATTTTTGTCATTGTTTAAAATAAATTCAAGTTCGGTATTTTCGAATTTGTCTAAAATAATTTTTGTTTCTTCTTCAGTGTATCCAATGGTTGTAAGCTTATATTCATAAGTTTTTTCATATTCTTTTTGTTTATAAATTTTAATGGAAGAGTAGATGACAACACTAAAAAAAAGAGACACTATAATAAAGATAATAAATAATTTTTTAATATTCTTTTTCACTTTTAATTTTTTCATAAATCCTCCTTATCATTTCATTTAAATTGTATCATATAAATTAAAAAGTTTCATTAAAATAACTAATGAAATTATCGCTTCGAAAACATATGTTGATATAAAAATTTTGGAACTTTTAGTATCTAGGTGCTTTTAATCTTTAATTTATAAAAGTAGATTGGAGATTGCTATGAGTAAAAAATATTTTATAATCCGATTAATAATCATAATAATATATTTTCTATTATCAATATTAATTGAATTATAAAAAAAAGCGCCATCATCTTTTATTGACATGAACCACGTTTTAATTTTATAAGTTATATCATATACAATATAAAAACGACTTTTTAACAAGCCGTTTTATATACAAATGGTGTCTCCGAGGTGATTCGAACACCTGACCGATCGCTTAGAAGGCGATTGCTCTATCCAGCTGAGCTACGGGGACAACTTGAACAATTAAAATTATATAACAATATTTTAAATATTTCAACAAAAAACAGCTAAATTTGTAGCTGTTTAAATAAAAAAAGCATCTATTAACATATTATCAACATAAAAAATAGTCTCATTTATATTATAAGTGTCTCTTATTGATAGAGCGATAGAATATTTAACTTCTTCGATTATTTCATTTTCATCTAAACTCAATACTTGATTATTGAAACTTAAATTAACTGAGTTTTCTAGTATTTCATAATCTAGTAGTTCTGCTGAGGAAGCTAAGTAACTAATCAGATTTGTTTGGTAAGTAGGAGAGGATTTTAATTTTTCAATAATTACTTCAACTTTTTCATTTTTTAAATTAGTTACAGTTGTAACTGGTGTAAAATACGAATAACCATCCATTTTACTAACATAATAAGTTGTTATTTTAGAAATATCTTTCATACTTTCAATTTCATATACTTTGTTTATACCATAAGATCGATCTAAGGTATTAGGAAGAATTTTTTTGCTATTAGGAAGTTCTTTTAAAGTTTTTCCTTCAACGAAAATCATTATTTTAGTAATATCTTTAATTTCAGTAAGGGAAAAAATAATAGCTTCAATCATTTTTTCTTCATTTTCTTTACTGACATTTAAAAGTTCTTTAGAAAAGTTAATTTTAAGTAAACCTTCTTTTAATTCTTTACTAATTATCTTAGTGTTTTTTGGAATTATTTTTTTGAAATTACTAGGTATATGACTACTATTTTTACTATCAACAGTTAAATTGTTAATAATTTCATCAATTAAGTTAGATGTTTCATTATTTTGTTTTATTACTTCAAATCTTGAAACTAAGTCATTATTGTCTATTAAATAAATAGGAATAGTTTCGGGCTCAATATAGGTAAGTGTTGTATTAACGTTATAACTATCGGAACTTGGGAAAAAGTAAATAATTAAAAGAATCAAAAAAGAAAGAGAGGTAATAATAATTTTTTTTAGAGCAAGCCTTTTCAGCATTCTAACCACCTAATTAATTATATTTTTAAAAAATATTTCTAACACAAAAAAAGCCATAATGGCTTTTAAATTGATAATTCACCTAATTTTAATAATTCAACAACAGCTTGAGCTCGACTTTTAACTCCTAATTTTTGCATAGTATTAGAAATATGATTACGAACAGTTTTTTCGCTTATTCCTAGAAATTCTGCAATTTCTTTAGTGCTTTTATTTAATACCAGTAATTCAAAAACTTCTTGTTCTCGTGCTGTTAATATTCCTTTTGTCATTAAACCTTCCTTTCATGCTTCATAGTATTTTATGAATAGTGAAGGTTTTTGGTGTGGTATCTTAATTGTTTTTGTCGATTTTTCCTAAAAGATAATCCATGGAATAATGATATTTTTTGGCTAATGCCAAAAGCAAAAGAGTAGGAATTAGATAATTACCATGTTCATATCCAGTCCAGGTACTTCTGGAAGTATTTAAAATTTTAGCAATCTCAAACTGTGTCAATTTATTCTTTTTACGAAGAATTTTAAGTCTTTCTTTTAAAATATTTTTGTCTATTTCAGGCCTAGAATCTTTATATTGTTTTTTATTTGATAATCCCATTGCATAGTCAACTGAGATATTAAAATAATTACATAATTTGTTTAAATGAGTTATTGGAATTGTATCTCTTTCAATTTCATAAGAAGTATAAGTGGTTCGATCTATACCTAAAATATTAGCAATGTCTGTCTGTCTTAAGTTATGTTCTTCACGTATGCTTCTTAATTGTTCCATCCCTATATTCCTTTCTGATGATATTATAAATATTAAAAGATACGAGAAAATAAAATGTGTATATATTCGGACAATTTTCTTGCGTCCGAAATTTATGTATGCTATACTTTTTTTGTTAAGTAAGAAATTACTTAACGTCTGTGGTCAGATGATAAAGACTTTAAAACATAATCACATCAGACATTTGTCGCGTGTCTGATAATTTTTGCAAAAGGGCATAAAGCCCTTTTTATGTTTGGATTAATAAAATTTGTCAAATAAATAACGTATTTTAGTTCCAATTTATTAAATTTATAGTAAAATTAAAGTATGAAGAATTTAATGAGTTTAAGTATTAGTGAATTAGAAAATTATTTTATAAGTATAGGTGAAAAGAAATTTAAAGCTATACAAGTTTTTGAATGGCTGTATGTACATAAAGAAAAAAATATTAATAATTTTACTAATTTAAAAAAAGAAGTAAGAGATAAGCTAGCTTCGGATTTTAATTTGGAATTTATTTCAATAAAAAGAAAAGAAGAGGGGCAATTAGTAAAAAAATATTTATTTGAACTAAATGATAATAATTACGTAGAAGCGGTTTTAATGGAGCACGATTATGGTTTAAGTGTTTGTGTTTCTAGTCAAGTTGGCTGTAATATGGGATGTAAGTTTTGTGAAAGTGGAAGACTAAAAAAAGTGAGAAACTTAGAAACTTTTGAAATGGTTCAACAAATTATTTTAATTGAGGAAGATATTGGTAAAAAAATTCAAAGTGTAGTGGTTATGGGAATAGGAGAACCGTTTGATAACTATGATAATGTTATTAATTTTGTTAAAATTATAAATCATGCCAAAGGTCTTTCAATTGGAGCTAGACATATAACTATCTCTACTTGCGGATTAGTGCCTAAGATAGAAGAATTCGGTAATCTTCCGCTTCAAGTTAATTTAGCTTTAAGTTTGCATGCATCAAATGATGAAGTTAGAAATAAAATAATGCCAGTCAATAAAGCGTATAATATAAGTCAAGTAATGTCAGCTATAAAGAACTATATTAATAAAACTAATAGACGGGTTACTATAGAATATGTTATGCTTAATATGGTAAATGATAGCATAAATAATGCATTGGAACTTGCTCATATTTTAAAAGGAATGAATGTTTATGTTAACTTAATACCATATAATGAAACAAATAATTTAGAATTTAAAAAAAGTGAAAGAATACAAGAATTTAAAGATGCATTATTAAAATGTGGAATTAATGTTACTGTAAGACGGGAATTTGGAGGTAACATTAGTGCCGCTTGTGGACAACTTAGAAGTAAAGAGGTGTAAAGATGAAAGCATGTTATATGACTGACTCAGGACGTGTTAGAAGCCATAATGAAGATAGTGTCACCATATTAAAAAATGCTAATGATGAGTATTTATTAGTAGTGGCAGATGGCATGGGTGGTCATCGCAAAGGAGAAGTGGCATCAAGTATTGTGGTATCACGACTTGGTAAAAGATTTAATGACACTCCAAGCATTGGAACAAAATTAGATGCTGTAAATTGGCTTAATGATAATATTAATGAAATAAATAAAGAAATATTAGAATATGGAGAAAATAATATAGATTCTAAAGGCTTAGGTACTACAGTTGTAGTAGCATTATTAACTAAAACGTACTTAATTTTTGGAAATTTAGGAGATTCTTCAGGATATGTTATTAAAAACAATAAGTTACATAAAGTAACTAAAGACCATACACTTGTTAATCTTTTAGTAGATGCTGGTAATTTAACTCTAGATGAAGCTAAAACTCATCCGAAGAAAAATGTACTTATGAAGGCATTAGGCGCGGCAGAAAAAGCCGATTTGGATATTTTTGATGTTGATATGGAAAGTGAAGCAATTATGTTATGTAGTGATGGACTTACTAATATGTTAACTGAGGATCAAATTGAAAAAGTTCTAATTGATGAAGAATTAGAAATTGAAGAAAAAGTTGATAAATTAATTAAGAAATGTAATGCCAGAGGCGGCAATGATAACATTTCAATTGCATATTTAACAAGGAATGGTGAGTAAAGATGGTGATGAAAGGGCAAAAGATTAGTGATCGTTACCAAATAATTAAAAGTATTGGTGAAGGTGGAATGGCAAATGTTTACCTTGCTTATGATACCATTTTAGACAGAAATGTTGCAATTAAAGTTTTAAGAGGGGATCTTGCTAATGATGAAAAATTTGTTAGGAGATTTCAGAGAGAAGCTTTAGCAGCAAGTTCTTTATCTAATCCTAACATTGTTGAAGTATACGATGTTGGTGAAGATAATGGTGAATACTATATCGTAATGGAATATATTGAAGGAAAACACTTAAAACAATTAATTAAGAAGCGTGGTAAACTTACGGTTTCGGAAGCGGTAGATATAGTGCTTCAAATAACTGATGGTTTAACAGTAGCTCATGATTCTTATATTATTCATAGAGATATTAAACCGCAAAATATTATGATTTTAGAAAATGGTTTAGTTAAGATTACAGACTTTGGAATAGCTATGGCAATGAATTCAACTCAACTTACTCAAACAAATTCAGTAATGGGAAGTGTTCATTATTTGCCACCAGAACAAGCAAGTGGAAAAGGTTCTACTTTGCAAAGTGATATATATTCAATCGGAATTTTATTTTATGAGCTTTTAACTGGAAAGCTACCTTTTAAAGGAGAAAATGCAGTTGAAATAGCACTTAAACATTTAAAGGAAGCACTTCCAAGCATAAGAGAAGAAGTGCCAAATATTCCTCAAAGTGTCGAAAATATAATTATCAAAGCAACAGCTAAAAATCCTAAAAATAGATATGCTGATGCAAGAGAAATGCATGAAGATTTAAAAACTTGTTTAGATGCTGCTAGAAATGATGAAGAGAAAATTAAATTAAAATATCAAGAATTATCTGATGATACAAAAATGATTAAACAAGTTAAAGATGATACAAAGAAGAATACAGAAAGTAAAAATGTTAATAATAAAAAGAAGGAAGAGGAAGAAGTAATAGCTAAGAAAATAACAGGTGATGATTTGAAAAAACAAAATAAAACATTGATTAGATTAGCATCAATATTTACTGGGCTTATTATCGTGGTCACTTTAATTTTTGTCATGATTATGGTAACTAGCAAAACTGCTACTATTGCAGTTCCTGATGTAACAAATAAAACAATTGATGAAGCAATACGTATACTTCAAGATGAAGGATTTACTATATCTGATAATCAAGAGGGTAAAGCTTCTAAAGATATTGAAGTTGGAAAGGTAGTTGAAACATCTCCTAAGGCTGGTATTAATCGTAAAAAAGGTTCAGAGATAAAATTATATATATCTACCGGAGATGAAACCATTTTAATTGAAGATTATACTGGTAAAAATTATTTAGAAGTTAAAGGGGCTTTAGAAGCTAGAGGATTAAAGGTAAATGAAACTCAAGTAGTAGTAGATACTGATAGTGAATTTAAAACTGATGAAGTAGTAAGCCAAGATGTTGAAGCAGGAACAAGCTTAAAAAAAGGTCAAAGTATTACCCTAAATTATGCGGTAGTAGGTATAACTTATCCAGATTTTACGGACGGAACATACACTGTTTCTGATGTTGAGGAATTCTGCGAAAAACATGGCGTTATATTAACAGTAATCGAAATTACTGATAATACTTATTTAGATGGAACTATATATTATCAAAGTAGACCTGCTAATGATAATGAAAATCCTGTTACTAAAGGTGCCAAATTAACCATTAAAGTATATATTAGCGAAGAAGATGAAGAACCTATTGATCCTGGGGTATGTGAAGATGGTTTATGTTAAGTAATGGATTGATAATTAAAGTAAATAGTGATACTTTTACAGTAAAATGTGATAATGAAAGTATAGATTGCAAAGCTAGAGGAAAAAATAGATATGAGAAAATTAAACCTTTAGTGGGTGATAGAGTATTAGTAGATAAAGATAAAAAAACAATTGAAAAAGTATTAGATAGAAAGAATTCTTTATTAAGACCTCCAGTTGCTAACTTAGACATTGCTCTTATTGTGACAAGTTTAATAAAACCTAATTTAAGTTTAACTTTACTAGACAAGTTAGTAAGTATTGTAACAATTAATAATATTGAACCAGTTATTGTTTTTACTAAATTAGATTTGGTTTCAAGAGAAGAAATAAAAAAATTAAATAAATTAATTAAATACTATGAAAATATTGGTATTAAAGTTTTTAATAATAAGAAAATAAGAAAATTAAAGAAATATTTAAAAAATAAAATTGTTACAGTTTGTGGTCAAACTGGCGCTGGTAAAAGTACTCTTATTAATAAATTAGATAAAAATTTACATTTAGAAACAAAAGAAATATCAGAAGCTCTTGGCAGAGGTGTACATACAACGAGAATAGTAGAATTATTTGAAATTAATAATTACTATATAGTGGACACTCCTGGTTTTTCTTCTATAGATATTAATAATTATTCCTCAGATGAAATAAAAAATAGTTTTATTGAATTTAGAAACCTAGAATGTAAATTTAAAGATTGCAAACACGAAAAAGAATTGGGTTGTAGAGTTATTGAAGAAAAGAATAATGAAAATATTTTAAATAGTAGATATGAAAACTATTTAAGATTTATTAAGGAGTAATTGAAATGATTGCAGTTAGTTACCTAAAAAGTAAATATGAAAAATATGAAACTATTAAATTAATAAATAATAGTAATGCTGATTTAATTCATGTTGATTTAATGGATGGTTTATACGTAGAAAATAAAAATTTTACAATTGAAGAAGTATTAAATGATTTAAAAGACACAACTAAACCCTTAGATATCCATTTGATGGTTAATAATCCTGAGATTTATATACCTGACTTAGCTAAACTTAAGCCATTTGCAATTACCTTTCATTTAGATGGAACATCAAACCCTTTAGAAGTGATTGATTTAATCAAAGATTATAATATAAAAGTAGGAATTGCTATTAATCCTAATGAAGAAAAATTTATTTTAGATGATTATTTGGATATAATCGATTATGTTTTAATTATGAGTGTAGTTCCTGGTAAAGGCGGCCAAATGTTTATTAAAGAAGTATTGAATAAAGTTAAAGAATTAGAAAATAAAAATCTTCTTATTGGAATTGATGGTGGTATCAATGAATCTACTATTATCTATTTAAAAGACTATAAGATAGATATTGTTGTTAGCGGATCTTATGTATGTATGAGCGATAATTATAATAAATCGATAAATATTTTAAGATATAAATTAAATGATTATTTGTAGAAGAAGTTTGTATACTTCTTTTTTTATCGATGAAAAGATTATTGTAAATCCAATCAAGACCACATATATTTCTTGTGTTGAAAATAATTAGTTATATATTTGAACAGAAGAACGGTCGAGATTAAAACATATTTATAATGAAGAAGAAAATAAATACAAAATAGTTTTAAGCGAATAATTAAAATACTTTCTTTTTAAAAGTGTTTTCTTACAAAAATGACAAATTTTAACAAAATTTATAAATTGGAGATTCTCTTATTCTAAAATATAAAATTATATGTTAAAATAATTATAGTAGGGTGAAAAAAGATGACAAGAGAAACTTTTTTGCTTATTGCAGTAGCGTATTATGCATTTACAATGGTAATAGTTGTAATTGTTTTAGTATTGATGAATAAAAGATATAGAAAAAATATAACTAACGAAATAAATGCTTTAGAAAGAGATAAAAACTTAATTATTTCTAGTAGTATTTTATCTGAATTAAATAAAGTAGAGGCTTTAGTTAATAATGACGAACTAAAGAAAAGATATGATAATTGGCAAAAAAGATTTGAAGCGATTAGAGATGAAGAAATACCAAAAATTACTGATGAAATAATTGAGTTACAAGATGATTTTAATGAAAGAGACTATGATAAATTAAAAAAAGGCTTAGTAGACGTTGAGCTTAATATCAATTATTTAAAAACTAAAGCAGATTTTTTATTAGAAGAAATTAGAGAGATTACTTTAAGTGAAGAAAGAAATAGAGAAACTATCATTAAACTAAAAGCAGATTATAGAGAGATAAGAAATTTATATAATAGTAATATTAATGATTTTGAAATAATTAAGAATCCAATTGAATTACAATTTGAAAATGCTGATAAATTATTTGGGGCATTTGAAAACGCTATGGAAAAGAATGAATATTTAGAAGTTGGAAAAATAGTAAAAGCAATCGATGATTTAATTGGTAATTTAAAAATAGTAATTAATGAGACTAAAACAATAGTTAATTTAGGTAGCGTTCTAATCCCTAAGAGAATTCAAGACATTAATAATATATACCATAAGATGAAATTAGAAGGTTTTAACTTAGATTATTTAAATATTGAATACAATATTGAGGAAGCTTCTAAAAAAATTCAAGATGTCTTTAGCAGATTAAATGTTTTAAATGTAGTAGATTCTGTATTTGAACTTAAGACTATGTTAGATTATTTTGACTCTCTATATCATGATTTTGATAAAGAACGAATAACAAGAAAACTATATGAGGAATTCAAAAGAAGCATTTTAATAAAAGTGAGCAAATTAGAAAAAATTAATAATGAATTATATCGTAAAATTGATGATATTAAATATAGTTATGATTTAACAGACGATGAAGTTTTAGTAATTGGTGAAATAAAAGAAGAATTTAATAATATTAGAGCTAGTTATGATCGTGTAGTAGAAATGGAAAGAAATAAAACTTTAGCATTCTCACGTCTTTCCAAAGAAATGGAAATTTTAAATAATAAATTAACAAAATCTGAAGAAAAATTAAATATCGCTTTAAGGACCTTAGGCAGTTTAAAAGAAGATGAATTAAGAGCTAGAGATCAACTTGATGAGATAAAGGATATCTTATCTCAAGCTAAAGAAAAAGTTAGAAGTTATAAGCTTCCAGTGATACCTAAGAATTATTATGTTGAACTAAGTGAAGCTACATTAGCGATAAATGAAATGGTTAAGGAATTGGATAAAAGACCAATTTCTATTAAGACACTTAATCTAAGAGTAGATACTGCTAGGGATTTAGTTTTAAAAGTATACAATACAATTAATGAAACAATAAAAACTGCTAAGATGGCTGAGACGGCTATTGTATATGGCAATAGATATAGAGTTGTTAACAAAGAAGTTGATTTTGGGTTAACTAAGGCCGAAAATTCATTTTATAAAGGTAATTTTAAAAATAGTTTAGAGAACGCAATAAATGCTATCAACATTATTGAACCTGGGATTCATAAAAGATTACTAGATGAATATAAGTAGTATTTAAGATGGTAGACCATACCATCTTTTTTTGATATAATTTTTATATAAAATGGAGTGATATTATGACCTATCTTGATTATAGCGCCACAACACCGATGTCTTTAGATGCACTAGATGCTTATGTAAGAATATCTAAAGAATTTATTGGTGCTATTTATTCTAATAATATGGCAGGGAAGAATGCAAAAAAAATCTTAGATGAAACAACTAAAGAAATAAGTGATATGTTTAATATAATGGATAAAGAAATCATTTATACAAGCGGTGCTACAGAAGCTAATAATATGGCTATAATTGGTGTAGCTTTAGCTAATCATAAAAGAGGTAAACATATTATTACCTCTAAATTAGAGCATCCATCAGTATATGAAATATATAATTATTTAGAAAGTATTGGTTTTGAAATAAGTTACGTTAATAATGATGAAGATGGCTTAATAGTATTTGATGATTTAAAAAAATTAATTAGAGAAGATACAATCCTAGTAAGTATAAGTGCTGTTAATTATGATACGGGAGTAAGACAACCTTTAAAAATGCTTAGACAAATTATCAAAAAAGAAAATGAACATACTTTACTTCATTCTGATTTATCACAGGCAATTGGTAAAACTCCTGTTAGTTTTAGAGATATTGATTTAGGTAGTGTAAGTGCCCATAAAATATATGGTCCAAAAGGGATTGGTTTTTTGTACAAAAACAATTTAGTTAAAATAACCCCATTATTATATGGTAATAAAAGTAATAATTATAAACCTGGTATGCCACCGCTTCCTTTAATAGTTAGTATGAAAGAAAGTTTAAAAGCCGCAGTAAAAGATATTGATAAAAGAGATAGATATGTATCCTTATTAAATGATAGAATAGTTAGTAAATTAGAAAAAATAAGCGGTATTAAAATTAATAAAACAAAATACTCTATACCTCATATTTTAAATATTAGTTTTGAGAATGTATTGTCTGAAACGTTATCAAATGCTTTATCTAATAAAGAAATTTATGTAAGTACTAATATGAATAATGAAATATCAAGCAGTGTTATGGCCATCTATAATGATTTGAAAAGAAGTAAATCTACTATGCGTATCAGCCTATCGCATTTAACTACAGTACTAGAAATAAATAGATTTTTAGAAATATTTGAGGTAGAATATAACACATTGAATAATTTAATTGGTAGGTGACGTTTATGAAAAAACTTATTTTCTTAAAATATGGGGAACTTTCGACGAAGAAAGATAATCGAAACTTCTTTATTAAGACGCTTAGTGACGATATAAAGAAAAACTTAAAAGATGATGTGGAAATTAAATATGATTTAGGTAGAATGTTCATAATTCCTAAAAATAATAATTTTCATGAAGTTATTAAAAAGTTAAAAAACATTTTTGGAATTCATGAAATAATTGTGGCTTATAAATTAGAAGATCGAGAATTAGAAACAATTAAGGCTAACATTATCAATATCATAAAAGAAAAAAAGTTTAAAACATTTAAAGTTGATGTTAAAAGAAGCGATAAGAATTATCCAATAGATGGTATGAGTTTAAGAAAAATATTGGGTGGTCATATTTTAAAAAATGCAAATGATATTAAAGTGGATGTTAATAACCCTGAGTTTATAGTAAATGTAGAAATTAGGATTAAAGAAGTATTAATTTATTTTGATTCTATTAAAGGTATTGGAGGATATCCTGTGGGTACTTTAGGTAAAGGGATACTTATGTTGAGTGGCGGGATAGATTCACCGGTAGCTGGATATTTAGCTATGAAAAGAGGAATTAAATTAGAAGGTATTTATTTTGAAAGTCCCCCTCATACAAGTGAAGCTGCTTTGGATAAAGTTAAAGCTTTAGCTAAAAAATTAGCAGTATATAATAATGATATCAAATTACATATTATTAATTTTACGGAAATTCAAGAAGAAATTTATAAAAATATTCCCCATGAATATTTGATAACTATTATGAGAAGAATGATGTATAGAATTAGTGCTATTGTGGCCGCTCGCAGTAACGCTAAAATAATTGTAAATGGTGAATCAATTGGTCAAGTAGCAAGTCAAACTCTTACAAGTATGAGTGCTATAAATGAAGTAGTAAAAATACCTGTAATTAGGCCAGTCGCGTGTTTTGATAAATTAGAAATAATAGATTTAGCAAAAAAAATTGATACTTATAAAACTAGTATATTACCTTATGAAGATTGTTGTACTATTTTTGTGCCGGAACATCCTGTTATTAATCCAGATAAAGAAAAATGTGTAGAATATGAAAAGTTAATTAATTATGAAGATATGATTTATCGTGCGATTAAAAATAGAACAACAATTAAAATTACTGGTGAAGATGAATTAGATTTTCAAGATTTATTATAATGTATTAAAAGAACTATTTATACCATAATAATAATGGTGAAGAGTTGTGATGAAAAATAATAGTTTTTATAAGGGGCAAGATATCTTAAATAACAATTTTAGAAATATTATGAATAATTATTTTAATCCATATGAATACAATTTTGAAAGCAATTTAAAAGATGAGCAGAATATGGATATTATTAATCAAAAAAGTAAAAGTCATAGTGAGAGAAGTACATTGAAAAAATAGGGAAAACATGTAATTAAACATGTTTTCTTTTGTTTACAAAATTAAAATAGTCCTATATAATTGTAATAGAGGTGTAAAAAATATGAAAATTTTATCTGTAAATGCTGGTAGTTCATCATTAAAATTTACTTTAATTGAACTTCCAAGTAGAGAAGTATTAGCTAGTGGGTTATTTGAAAAAATTGGATTAGCTGATAGTATGTATACAATCAAATTTAATGGGCAAAAAATCAAAAAGGAGGCAAATTTAGTAGACCATTCAGTTGCAGTTTCTAAGTTAATTGACGAATTATTAGAAAATAATATTGTTGCTTCTTTAAACGAAATTGAAGGAGTAGGTCATAGAATTCTTCATGGTGGTTCAGAGTTCACTCAATCTCTTATTTTGGATGAAGATGTATTAGAAAGAATTTCTAAATATAATGAATTAGGGCCGCTACATAATCCAGCAAATATCATGGGTGTTAAAGCTTTTATGAAAGTTCTACCAGATGTTAAGAACGTTGGTGTATTTGATACAACATTCCATCAAACAATGGATGAAAAAGAATTCTTATATCCAGTACCTTATGATTGGTATGAAAAATATAGCGTAAGAAAATATGGTTTTCATGGTACAAGTCATAGATTCATAAATAAAACTATTTCTGAATATTTAGGTAGAAATGATTTAAAAGTAATTTCTTGTCATATCGGAAATGGTGGTAGCTTATGTGCAATTAACGGTGGAAAAGTTGTAGATACTACAATGGGATTTACTCCGCTTGCAGGAATTATGATGGGAACTCGTTCAGGAGATATTGATCCATCAATTATTCCTTTTGTCATGAAAAAAACAGGTATGACTGCAGAAGAAGTTGTTAATGAATTAAATAAAAAAAGTGGGCTTCTTGGTATAAGTGGTATATCATCTGATAGTCGTGATGTGGAAATGGCTGCAGAAGAAGGAAATGAAAAAGCAATATTAGCTCAAGAAATGTATGCTCAAAAAATAGCTAATTATATAGCAATGTATAATAATCTATTAAACGGTGCAGACGTTATTACATTAACTGCTGGTGTAGGTGAAAATTCTAAAACGATGCGTAAAATGATTGTTGATAGAATTCAAAGTCTAGGTGTTAAAATTGATGCCGCTAAAAATGATTTTAGAGGAGAATTTAGATTAATAAGTGCTGATGATTCTAAAATACCAGTATATGTAGTACCAACAAATGAAGAATTAATGATTGCCCTTGATACAATGGACTTAATTAGTTAGAGGGTGGAGAATATAATAAGAAAAAGTTTATTAAATAAATTATATAAGGAAATAAAGAAGTATGATGAGATTGTAATAGCACGTCATGTAGGACCGGATCCTGATGCTATTGCATCTCAAATTGCTCTTCGAGATTCGATTAATATTACTTTTCCCAACAAAAAAGTTTATGCTGTGGGGGCAAGTGTGGCTAAATTTAGATATTATGGTGCACTTAATCATCCTAATTTTGAAGAGTTGAATAAACCATTACTAATTGTTCTGGATGTACCAAATATGGCTAGAATAGATGGTATAGATCATTTGAACTATGGGAATATCTTAAAAATAGATCATCATCCAAAAGAAGACATTGAAGCAATAGTAGAGTGGGTTGACGAAAATAAATCTAGCGCCTGTCAGATGGTAGCAGAATTTATTTTGAATACTAAACTTAAATTAAATGAAAAAATAGCAGAAAATTTGTTCTTAGGTATAGTATCAGATAGTGAAAGGTTTTCTTTAAAAAATACCACTTATGAAACATTTGATACTGTTAAAGAATTATTAAAACAAAGCAATATTGATTTTACTTCATTATATGACGTTTTATATACAAGACCATTTAATGAATATAAATTTATTGCTCACATTACTAATAATTTAGTAATTGATCAAAATAAATTAGGATATATTAAGATAAGTGATGAACAATTAAAAGAATTTAATGTTGATGTTGCAACTCCGTCAAATTTAATTAACAATTATAATTTTATAGAAGAGTTACTGGTTTGGATATTCATTACTGAAGATATTAAAAATAAGCAATATAAAGTAAGCATTAGAAGTAGAGGACCAATCATTAATAAAATTGCTAGTAATTATAATGGTGGTGGTCATAAATTTGCTAGTGGAGCAAGACTTCAAACTATGGAAGAAGTGGATAATTTAATTAAAGATTTAAGTGCGGCTTGTGCAAATTATGAAAATACAGAGTTACAAGAAAAAGAAAGCTAACATTTATGAAATAACGTTGTCAAATAATGAGAAAATTTCTTTATATGATGACGTTATTTTAAAATATGAATTGCTTTTGAAAAAGGAACTAGATAATAAATTACTAGAACAAATAATTAAATACAATAGTCATTTAGAAAGTTATTTTATAGCACTTAAATATTTAAAGAATAAACTACGTACAGAACAAGAAATAAGAAAAAAATTAGTTGATTTTAGTAATGAGTCTATTAAATATACCATCGATAGACTAAATAATGAAGGGTATTTAAATGAATCATTATATATTAAATCTTATATTAATGACGAAATAAATTTAAAAATAGTTGGACCAAATAAGATATTATTTGATTTAAGAAAACTTGGATTTAACGAGGTTGAAATATTAACCTATCTAAATACTTTTGCCAATGAAATCTGGATGAATAAAATAGAAAAGTATATTAAAAGGAAAATAAATAGTAATCATAATTTATCTGGTATAGTATTGAAACAAAAAGTTACTCAAGATTTATTAACTAAAGGCTTTTATAAAGAACATATTAATGTAATTATTAATGAATATGATTTTACAGACAATTTAAAAATATATGAAAAGGAATATCAAAAATTACTAAAAAAATTTAGTAAAAAATATAGTGGAGAAGAATTAGAGTATCGTATAAAAATAGGATTACTAAAAAAAGGTTTTAAAAAAAATTCGGATTAATTCCGAATTTTATTTTATTTATCAGTTGCATTAGCTTGATTAATTAAATTGTTTAAATATATACCATATTGTCTATTTAATTCGCTATCAACTATTTCCATATTATATAATTTACGATAATGTTTCATAGAATTAATAGAAATTTCTGTATCTTCTTCCATTTTTCTATTTGCTAAAGTTTCGATTATTTCATCTTTTAAATCTTCCAAAGATTCTTTTTCTTTTGAAGCATTTCTATAAACCACATGGTAACCAAGTTCAGTAGTAATTACATTTTTACTATATTTGCCATCTTTTAATTTATATACTGCATCCAGTAATTCATCATAATTTTCATCTAAGTCACCATAATTAATATATCCCAGGTTTCCATCTTTTTTAATTGTACTTTCATCTTCTGAATATTCTTTAACCAATTTTTTAAATTCTGCTAATTTGTCTTTTGCGTCATCTAATTTTTTGATTACATCTTCTGCTTTTTGTTTTGCTTTTTCTTCTGCCTTTGTTTTTTCTTCGGTAGTCATGCTATCTTTAACTTCTGGAGTAATTAGAATATGATATACTTCCACATCTTCTTTAGCTTCATCTTTATAATAAGTTTCAATTTCTTTATCAGTAACTTCACCTTTAGCATATTCTTCTATAGCATGTGATTGCATGAAACTTAAATATAAGTATTCTTGATAGGCTTCAATAGAAGAGTAATTTGTACTATATTGGATAGCTTGTAGCAAAGTTGTTTCATCACCATATGATTCAATCATTGCTTCTATGTAATTTGCAGCACTTTTTGTTGCCTCTTCTCTATAATCGGCAAATTCATTTTCTAATACATAAGTATCAACCAATTTTATAGTAGCTTCTAAACCAAAATTGTTTTTTAATTCTTTATAAAGCTCTTCAGCACTAATTTTATGTTCCTTTTCATCTTTAGCAAATGTTATAACTGCTTCATCACCATTTTGTAATGTAGGTATTTTACCACAACCACATAATGTAAGTAGGCATATTATACTTAATATTAATCCTTTTTTCATATATTCCTCCCAATAATATTATTATAACAAAGGAATCTTATAAATACAAATAGATTATTACACTCACATTTAAAAAGATTTTCCATAAATTATAAGTGAATAGATAAAAAGGAGGAGTGATTTATGAACTGCGGAAATAACGGAATTGGCGCTGCTATTATTTTAGTATTATTTATCTTACTTATTATAATTGTAGGAGCATATATTTAGATTTAATTTAAGGAGGTATCATTTTATGGCTTGTTCAAAATGTGAAAAAGATAATAAATGTCATGAACATAAAAAAAACAATAATTCCAACTGTGTATTTATAGTTTTAATATTATATATATTACTTGCTATAATAATTGGTGGAAGTTTATTTTACTAAGAAGCTACAAGCTTCTTTTTAATTGACTTATTAAGCTTTATTAGATAGGATATATTTACTATTTAAGAGGTATTTATGGAAAAATATAATTTAATAGAAAAGGATTTTAATATTATAAGAAAATTATTAATTATTTCGAAAGTGATTGGATTTCAATACGATAAAATGATGTCTTTAGAAATGAGTGATATGAAGGAAAGTAACGATTACCAATCTGCAATGGAAGTATTAAATAGTTTATTGATAGGTGAAAAAAATCTCTACGCATTTATTGGTAATGATGGTGAAAGAATTCAAGCATTTATGGAATACTTTAGTAGTACAAATAATTTAAATAATTTTTTTGAAGAAATAAAAACAATGGTTGGTGGTGATATATCAGAATTAATAAAAAAGCGAATTATAATTAGATTATTAGATATCAAAATAGAGATTGATCAACAAAAGTTAAATGATTTTGGAAAAGAAATAGAAAGGGAAACGAAAGAACTCAATCTAACAATAGCAAAACCTAATTCTTATTTTGCATTAGCCAATCTATTAGAATTAACAAAGATATTGAAACAAGATTTTTTAAATTCATTATTAACTTTATCTAATGAAACTTCTTTTGTAGCTATAAAATATTCAGCAGCTTTTTTATATAAGGAATGTGAAAATAGATTAATTAAAAATGGCTTTAATGCCAATTGTAAATTATGTTGGGTTTCTCAAATTACCGTTGATATGAAGGGAATAAACCAAAGCACTTTTGAAGAAGCTAAAGAAAATTTTGGTTATAATCTGATTTTACAAATTATAAAATATTTAAATAATAAACCAGGTAATCAAGATTTATGGAATCTTTTAATACGTGTTGCCTTATTGTTTTGCAGTCATGAGGATAGAAGCAAGTTGAAAAAACAATTTAATATTGCTGAGGATATATTAGAAAAAAATTTGAATGATAAAAATGTGTTATTAGTGTTAAGTTTAAAAGGAAAAGATAATTATGGCACAATATAAACTAACTAAAGAAGATTATAATAATTTAGAAAAACTTTTAGATATAGAAAATAAAATAATTGGTATTTATCGTACGCTTGAAGTTTTAGACGCTAGCAATCAAAAAGATAGTGAAAAATATAAACAATCATTAACTAGTTTAACAATTTTACTTAATTTAGAAGAAATGTTGTATTCAAAATTAGGTGGCGATCCAAGAAGATTATCTGAGTTGTTGTTTTATATTTCTGGTTACAATCAAGTTGATGCTAATAAATTTCTCAATGCTTTTAATTGTTCACAAGATGACTTAATTAAAACAAGAATACATCTTAGATTAGAATATTTATTAAGTGTGACAGAATTTTCTGAATATGAAGATGAACAAATGGTAGATATATCTTATCCTGAAAGTGATGAGATAGATTGGGAAGTTTTAGAAGAGTTCCCAAATCCAGCTCAAGTAGAAAAACAATATTTTTATGGTGAAAAATTAAATTATGAAATCGAAAGAGACGTATTAAATACAATTTTGGTAATATTAAGTGAATATCTCTTAAATCCTGCATATAAAAATATTCAATCTTTATTAGTTAAGTTTAAATATCAATTATCATTTTTATTTAAACGAATAGAATTATCATTTTTAAATAATAATTTTGAAATAAATCCAACATTATATTGGGGTGCTAATATTGTTATTGATGAACATAATAGTGATCAGAGTGATTTAGAATTAAGTAAAGAGAGCTATGCTGAAGATTTATTATATGAACAGGCTGAAAATTTTAGAGAGTTGGTAAATGCAGATATTAATGATTTATTGGTTTATGGAAAAGCTATTATTTGTCAAATAATTATTAGATCAGGTCTTTTATTTGTAAAAGATAAAACAATAAGAGATTATATAAATTATATAATGACAGAAATACATAGTTTTCAAGATAATTCAGGAAAATTGGATGAAATAATCAGAAATTCGATAAATAAATTTGATTTAGACAAATTACTTCCAAATATTTTACGTCTAAAGTTGGATTAACTAATCTTGACAATATAGTTATTTGGAATTAAAATATCTTACACGTTAGGGAATGATTAGATGGATATAGCAAAAGAAATTTTAAAGACGATATTTGTTGTTACAGAATCTGTCATTGAAAGTTATGATGTTTTAAAACGTTTGGAAATAGAAGGTAAAAGTGAAAGCGATGAATATAAAGCTAAATTATTAGCGCTTAAATCTTCTTTGTTTTTAGAAGATAATTTTTATTCTAAATTAGGAAATGACATAAAAATTTTATATAGATTACTAGAAGCAATCACAATGCCAAGTTTAGCTTGGGATATTGATATGGATTTACTCATGGCAAAAGATAATCATCATTCAGATTTAGTAAACAGACGAGTTATATTAAGATTAATTAATAAATTAAATCAAAGTGATAAAAAAAACCCTTTTACAGAAATTGTAATATTTTCTTCTAATCAAAGCAATAGTACAGCAGTTAAATTCACAAAATTAAGTGTTGCTATCAAAAATGATATTATTAATACAATCTTAATGTTATTAAATATACAAATAGAAAATGAACAAAATCCTCAAGTTAAAAGCAAGCTAATAGAATTTAAATATAATATTAGTTTTCTATATCATGAGATAGAAATGGACTTTGTAGAACATAATTTTAGAATAAATCCCCAATTATTTTGGGTAAGTCCAGCAGTTGCTGATGCTAATGAAATAGATAGGCACTTTGTAGGGTGTTATCAAAAATATTATGTAAATAGTATAACAAGACCAATTAATGAGTTGTTATCAATAAACAAATCGAATTTAAGTAATGCGGATAAATTTTACGAAGCGGTAATTTATCAAATAATTATAAGAGTAAAATTACTTTTTGGCCAAAAGGAAGCAGAAAAAAGTATTGCTCAGACATTGCTTCATAATAAAGATAAAAAAGATACAGCAATTTATCTTATTAAAGATGCTTACGAAATGCGTATATCAGATAAAGAATTACCAAATATAGTTAGTTTAAAATTATATTAAAAAATAGTTACATTTGTTGTAACTATTTTAGTTTGCCATGACTTCAGGTAATGGTTCAATATTAATTGAGTCATCATATTTTTTTAATACTTCGCTAAATTCATTATAAATACTTTCGTAATTAGTCAAGTAATCTGAATCGATTTGACTAAATGGTATAACTTTATAATCGTAACGACCTATAATGCTATTGTAATATCTGTATGTATAATTCAAATCAGCACCAATATTATCTAAAGTAATAGTAGTAGTGTTTTTTTCGGTATCAACTACTTTAGTAATATCTAAAGTAGCAAACATTCCTATAACGCCAACTTTTCTCACTAATGCTTGTTCTGCGCCCATTTGATTTGAAATAAAATTACCAAATGAATAAAAAACAACAGTATCTTCAATCATTTCCCAAGGTTGTATACAATGGGAATGAGTCCCAAGAACGATATCAACACCATTTTCAGCTAAAAATTTAGCCTGTTTTCTTTGAGTGTCTGAAGCATTTTGTTGATATTCATTTCCCCAATGCATTGCCACAATTAATATATCAACTTTATCTCTAACCGCTTCTATATCATTTTTTACTAGTTCTTCATCATATAAATTTACTAAATAAGGTTCAGCTTTAATTTCAGAGGCTCCTAAGCCATTAGTTCCATATGTGTAAGAAAGCATGGTATAAGTAATGCCATTTGCTTCCATTATTTGGTAATCTGTGCGCATTTCTTCGCTAGTAGCCATTCCGTTGGTTAGTATTCCTTTTTGTTCTTTCCACCAAGTAGTACTTCTTTTTGCGCTATCAGCGCCTCTGTCCATAGAATGATTAGTTGCAAGCGAAACAACATTAAATCCAGCCTCAATCATGCTTTTTCCGAAATCACTGGGAGTATTAAATCTAGGATAACCACCGTAAGCTTCGGTATCATCAAAAACAGTTTCCTGATTATAATATTTAATATCATAATCTTTTAACTTATTCTTAGTATAAGTTAGCATACCACTAAAATCATAGGATTCTGTTGAGTTATCATATGCAGCTTTATAAACAGTAGAGTGGACTAAACCATCTCCTGTAGCAATTAACTTTGCTGTATAGGTTTTTATTGGATCTTCTGGTTTACTATGTTCTTCAAAATTTGAAGGACTACTTGTATTACTATTGTTAAATATGTATTTGCTTCCGAAGAAACCCAATAAAAGAACAATTAAAACCAAAATTAATAAAATTCTTTTTTTGGCTTTTTTCTTTAATTTAGTCATTATTTTAATACCTCATAAACTTCATTAATATCTTTTTCTGCTCTTAAACCAAAATTAGGAAGTAAATGCATATGATAGTGCTTAATTTTTTGAGAATTTCCATAATTAATATGAACACTTAATTCTTTAGCATTTAATCTTTCCATAATATAACTTGTATATTTTTTTGCTATATTATTAATGTGAATCACTAATTCATCAGGTATATCCATAAATGTATCATAATGTTTTTTAGGAATAATTAAAGTATGACCATCAACATCAGGATAAGCATCCATAATCACCATTATTAAATCGTCTTCGTATAACTTTTTTGTAGGTACTTCACCATTAATAATTTTACAAAATAAACATTCCATTTTTACCACCAATAATATTATATCATAGCAGTTATTTTATTTGCTTATTTTATTTTCATCTTTTGTAAAATTTTCTTCTTTTCTTTACTTATTCTTAAAGATTCCCTTGCTTTTTGTAAAGCTTTATTATATGTCCATTTATCAAATTTATATTTATTAGCATTAAAAAAAACTTTTGTTACATCAAAATGCTTTACTAAACATATCGAAAGACACCAACTAATTGCCATTTTTACATAGTAATAATCGCTTTTAATTTCTAATATTTTATTTAAAATAAAATTTATATAGTCATCATTAATATAATAATCCAGAACTATGACTATAGCAAATCTTTGATAATACTCATTTTGATTTTGAAAATAAGGAGTAATATAATTTAGAAATTCTTTTTTATGTTTTTTTGTAAATTTCAATTCGCTGCAAAATATATCACAGATTGCCCAGTTATCAATCTTTGGTAAAAATTTGTCTATTAACTTTAATCTTTCTTTATAATCTACGTTGCAATTTGCAATTACTAAACTTTGCATCATTACATGTTCATAATAATCATTATTTAAATTATTTAATATTTCTTGATAAGAATATTTCTTTAATAATTCTTTAACAATTTTTCTTAAAATAGGAATTTTAATTCCAAGAATTTCATAATTTGTTTGGCAAATCTTTTCGTGAAATTTCTTATATTCTAAATTTATATATTTATTTAAACTGCCTGAAATATTCATCTATATCACCGAAATTATTATAAATTAAATTAATTATAATTTAAATATTTAATAACGAATATAAAAAAGTAATTATTTTAAAAATTATGTGTTCTTTTTGCCTAATGTTGCATAAATTAAATTAGGGAGTGATAAATTTGTCTAATTTTAGAGAAATTGTAACTAAAGCTGTTATTGGAAAAGCCAAAAAAACTAGTGGTAATAAATTTACATTAGAAACTGACGAAAGACCAGATACAGTTTTAGGATGTTGGGTAATTAATAATACTTTTAACGGCGGAAATAATCATGGTAGTGTTTTAATAACTGGAGCGTTCGATGTAAATGTTTGGTACTCATATGATAACGATACAAAAACGGCAGTAACATCTAAAAGATTTACTTATAGTGATAAAATGAATGTACCACTTAAAAATGATACAATTCTAGATAATAATTCTGAAATTATAGTAAGAAGTTTAAAACAACCAACAGTTACAAATGTTGATATAAAAAATGGTATAGTAGAATTAACAATTGAAAAAGAACTGGGAGTAGAGATTGTTGGCAATACAAAGGTTAGAGTATCTGTTGAAGATTTTGATGATGAATACGATGAGTTAATTGATGAGGAATTGGATAGTGCCATTGATGAGATAAATGAAGAATATTTAGATGCAGAAGAAATAGAATAATGTGTCAACGAAAAAGTGTTGACGGAACAAAATTAAAATGTTATACTTGTTGTAGTAAAAAAGGAGGCAATGTTATGGCAGTTAAATTAAGATTGAAAAGAATGGGATCAAAACAAAAACCATTTTACAGAATAGTTGCAGCAGATGCTCGTAGTCCAAGAGATGGTCGTTTTATTGAAACAGTAGGTACTTATAATCCAATTAAAGGTGCTGATCAAGTTACTATTGATGAAGAAAAAGCATTAACTTGGCTAAGAAATGGAGCACAACCAACAGATACAGTTAAAAATATTTTATCTCATGCTGGTATAATGGCTAAATATGCTGAAACAAAAAAGAAAAACTAAATAGGTAGGTTATTTATGAATGTAGTAGAATTTGCTGAATATTTAGTAAAAAGTATTGTAAAAGAAAAAGAACTAGTTAAAGTATCTGAATTTCAAGCGGATGATGATATTACTATCTTAGAAATACTTGTTCCTGAAGCTGATATGGGAAGAGTAATTGGGAAGAGTGGTAAAATGTCTACATCAATTAGAACATTAATTCAAGCTTTTGCAGCAGTTAATAATATGCCAAAAGTAAAAATTAATATTGATTCTTTTTAAGAAATAGTTTCTATTTCTTTTTTTTAATGGAGGTTAGTTATGATTTATATACCCAAAATTTGTGGTACATGTAAAGGCTCAACAAAAGCTTTAAAAATTGTTTTTGATGTTTACGAAAGGGAACAAACAAAAGATAATCCTAAAAAAATTTATATTTATAAAGAATTATTACATAATCCTAAAGTAATAGAAAAGTTTGAAAATTTAGGAATTGAAACTATCGATACCTTAGATAATGTTACGGATAACGACATTGTTATTATAAGAGCTCATGGTGAACCAAAAGAAACTTATGCTTTTTTGGAGAGTCATAACATTGAATATTATGACGCAACTTGTGCTAATGTTAGCAAAATTCATCAAAAAGTTTCAGAAAAATATAAAGCAGGGTATGAGATAATCGTTATTGGTAAAAGTAGTCATTCTGAAGTGATTGGTACCAATGGCTGGTGTAATAATAATGCAGTTATTATTAACGACGAAGATGATTTTATTAAGATTAGTAAAAAAAACAAAAAATTTATAATTTGTCAGACAACATATAACAAAGAAAAATTTAATAGTTTAGTTTCCAAAATCGAAGAAATATATGAAGGTTTTGATATAGTAGTGGATAATTCATTATGTAGTGCAGTAGAACATATTTGTAAATCCAGCATAGATATTGCTAAGAAATGTGATTTAATGTTTGTAATAGGTGGATCTAACAGTAGCAATACAAATGAACTTTATAAATTGGTAAGTAACATTACAGAGGCTTATAAGTTTTCCGACATTAATAAATTTTATAAATTTATCTTAAATGAAGATATTAGTTCTAAATGTAATATTGGTATAACTGGTGGAGCATCAACTCTCACAACAGAAATATACAATTATAAATATTTATTAGAATTTATTCTTTTTTATAAAGATCGATTAAAAGAGTTAAAAGGAAATCAAGATATCATTAATAATAATCTAATAAAGGATAATGATAACAAAATAATAAAAGAACTTGTTAATGATTTTATAGATTTAAATAAAGACGGAAAATATATAAGAGGAACATTAATTGCATTGGGAGAATTTTTAGCTACTGATAAAAATAAATTAAATTATTTGGACTTAGCTTATGCTTATGAAATGTTTCAAACATCAGTTTTGGTCCATGATGACATAATTGATAATGCAAAAATAAGAAGAGGAAAAGAAACTATTCCAAGAAGAATATGTCAAAAATATATGATTAAGAAAAAGAATAAAACTTATCAAGAAGATGTATTAAAATTGGCTAATTCATTAGGTATTTGTGCCGGAGATTTTGGATTTTATGAAGCTAATAAAATATTAATAAATAATTATAGTAAAAATAAAAATTTTGCTAAATTAATGACTATTTATAATGATATAATTATCAAAACAATAAAAGGAGAAATCATAGATGTAACTTTACCATTTATGGGCAAATATGATTTAACAACTCCCCAAGAACAAGATATAATTGATATATATCATTTAAAAACTAGTTGGTATACGATAATTGGTCCTTTCATTTTAGGGTATGTTTTAGGAGGCAAAAATACAACTGAGGAATTAGAAAATGCATTAAATAAAATTGGAATTGCTTTTCAATTAAAGGATGATATATTAGGTATTTTTGCTAAATCAGAAACCATTGGAAAATCTAATTTATCGGATATTGAAGAATTTAAACAAACTATATTATATTCTCATATTATAAATACTCCATATAAGAAAGACTTTTTGAAGATATATGGCAAGAAAAATATAAAAGAGAAAGATTTATTAAAAATTAGGGAATTACTAAAGAGTAGTGGTAGCTATGATTATGCTGTAAATTATTTAGAAAAAATATATAATGAATCTTTAAGCGAAATTGATAACTTAGATATTAACGATTTTGGTAAAGATATTTTAAAAGGATTACTAATTTATATTAAGATTAGAGAAAAATAATATCAAATTTTGTCTAATAAAATTGATTGAATAAAATAATTTGATATAATTAAGGAAAGGAAGGTATAAAAAATGAATTTAAATGAAATGAGTATAGAAGAAAAAATAAATATTCTAGAATCTTTGATAACTAGAGCTAATACAGACTTGGACTATAGTTTATCCGTAAGATGGGGACAAAATAAGGAAACTTCAATTCTTGAATTGCAAATGCTTGTAAATGGTGCAAAAGAATTGTTTTTGACCGGTAGAATAAATTCTATTGATTATGAAGAACGCATAAATACAGTTGGAGTTTGGAGTAAAGCATTAAATGAAGCGTTACGTAAATTCCCAGAAATTTATGATAATTTAAATCAAGAAGTTCCAAAGTTATAAAGTAAGTAAATCTTTTTGATTTACTTTTTATATGCTAAAATTAAATTAGGTGGGAAAATATGAAAAAGAAAAAAGCCAATCAATTAGTAGTAATTAACAAGTATATGAACATAATAATTAGTCTTCTTATAGGAATTGTAATAGGAGTATTATTTAGTAAGTATACTAAGAAATTTGATATTGAAATAGAAAAAACTAATGAACCTATAATTAAAAGCTATTTTCAAAATGATGGTCAAACAATTTATTTGTACAATTTAAATGAAATCAAATTTGAAGATGAAAATTTTACGATTACATTAAATAATTATTTAGAAAATAACTCCGGTGATATAAAAAAAACATTTGAAGAAATTTTACCATATTTAAAAGAGAAAACTGTCTTAAATGATGGAGGAACAATTATTTATTTAAGTAATCAAAAAGAACCATTAACTGTAATTAAATGTAACACATTAGATGGAAACAAGGATATATATTTTGGGCCGGGTGATATGAATACAACTGAAGCTTTTGAAAATGGTGCGTGTGGTAAAAATTTCTTTGATGATAAAAAATTTGAAAGGGTGTATATATTAGAAGAAATAAAAAAAATTAAAGGAGAAAATTATAGTTATTATGAAGTTACATTTAAAGATGAATTAGAGAATAAAACAACTATAACCACTAAAAATTTTAATGAAAATATTGTTAAAAAAATCGTTGATGCAAAAGTGGATAATTACTATAAAATAACATTTGCCAATAAATATGGTGAAATTAATAAAAGAAGATATCAAGGATATTTTTGAAAAATGCATCATTATTGGTATTGAAAAGTTTAATAATTAACATAAAAACATCAACAATTTATTTGTTGATGTTTTTATTCCGAATAAATTCTCTTAATATTTTAGTCAAAGCTCTTTTTTCAATTCGTGATACATAACTTCGAGATATTCCTAAGGATTCTGCAATTTCTTTTTGGGTTAAATCTTTTTCATTGTTTAATCCATATCTTTTAATTATTATTTCTTTTTCTCTTTTATTTAAAGTTTTTAAGTACTTATTTAATAAGTTAATATTTTCTTTTACTTGAAGGGTATCTAAAATATCATCTTGTTTATCTTCTAATAAATCCGCTAAATTAATTTCATTTCCTTCTTTATCGAAACCAATAGAATCATTTAATGATACAGTAAATTGATTCTTTTTATTTGATCTATAGTACATAAGAATTTCATTTTGAATGCATCTAGCAGCATATGTAGTTATTTTTACTTTTGGAGTTTTTTTGTAAGTATCTATACCTTTAATTAGACCAATAGTACCTATACTTATTAAATCATCAGTATCTGTATTTTTATTATCAAATTTTTTTACAATATGAGCTACTAACCTTAAATTATGCTCAATTAATATACTTCTGGCTTCTTTATCGCCGCAGAGCATAGCGTCTACATATTTTTCTTCTTCTTCATTTGAAAGTGGAGGAGGAAAAACATTATTGCCATAACTTCCAGTAAAAAAAATCATACTTTTAATTAAAGAAATTAAATTTAAAAACATATTTTATAACACATCCTAATAAACTATATGCGTAAAAAGTACGTTTAATTTACAAAAACCATCTTCGTATTTACACTAACTTTACCACACAAAGAAAAGGATAATTGTTATATTAATGTAAGAAAAAACCAATTTTGTAATAAATATTAGCTTTTAAATGTGTGTTTTTTTAGATATAATGATTTTAGGTGGTAACATGAAAAAAGTAGTCTTGGTTGATGGTAATAATCTTTTATTTCGTTCTTATTATGCAACAGCTTATACTGGAACAATTATGAGAAATAGTAAAGGTTTTCCTACAAATGCTTTATATGGTTTTGCAGGTATGATTAATAAAATTATTAATGAAGAAAATCCAGAATATATGGTAGTGGCATTTGACATTGGAAAAAATTTTCGTAAAGAAAAATTTGATTTTTATAAAGAAGGTAGAAGTGAAACGCCGGATGATTTAAGAATGCAAATGCCATTAGCTAGAGAAATCTTAAAAGCAATGGGAATAGCTTATAGAGAAATGGCACCTTATGAAGCCGATGACATAATTGGTACTATTGCTAAAGTTGCTGAACAAAATGAAGATTATTATTCTTTAATTGTTTCTAGTGATAAAGATTTACTACAATTAATTAGTTTTGAAACAGAGATAAAATTATTAAAACAAAGTGGTTTTATTAGATTTAATGAAGAATCTTTTAAAGAAGAATATGGAATCGATCCAATAAGAATTATAGATTTAAAATCATTGATGGGAGATGCATCCGATAATATTCCGGGAGTAAAAGGAATTGGAGAAAAAACAGCATTAAAATTATTACAGGAATATGGTTCTTTAGATGGAATTTATGAAAACATTGATAACATTAAAGGAAAAATGCAAGAAAAATTATTAGCAGATAAAGAGAATGCGTACATGAGTTATGAACTTGCTACTATTTTTAGAGATGTTCCCATTGATATTAATTTTGAAGATTTTAAATATGATGGCCCTAATACAATGGATTTGAAAAAGCTATATGAAGAATTAGAATTTTTCTCTATGCTTAAAAATATGCCTGTTAAAAAAGAAGACAATAAAGAAAATACTTTTATTAAAGTTACGGATTTAAATGAGATAACATTAGACAATGAAGTTGCATTTTACTTAGAAGTTAGTGATATTAATTATCATAAAGGAAAAGCTTTAGCATTAAGTATAACTGATAAAGAAAATACGTATTGTGTTCCCAAACATTTAATTCAAGATGCTTTTAAATTATTAGAAGATAAAAAAGTAATAACTTATGATTTAAAGAAAAGTTTAGTAATAGCAAAGACTAAAATAAATTGCGATTTTGATTTAATGGTTGGAGCGTATTTAATTGATTTGCCTGCAACAGAAGATATATTTGCATTAATAAATGCTTGTGGGGAAAAGTGTTTGACATACGAAGCTTTAAAAAGAAAAAATTTTGAAGGAATTGATGAAGAAGTTTCTCTAAAAAGTAAGTTTATTTTTGAATATAGCGAAAAAATAAAAGAAAAAGTAAAAGAAGAAGAACAAGAAGAAATTTTAAACAGAATTGAAATGCCATTAATTTATGTTCTAGCTGATATGGAAATTTATGGCTTTAAATTTGAAAGTAAAGCTTTATATGAAATGAAAGAGGAAGTTGTTAAAAAAATTGATACAATAACTCATGAAATTTATGATTTAAGTGGAACTAAATTTAATGTTGCTAGTCCCAAACAACTAGGAGAAGTTCTATTTGAGAAAATGGAAATTGGTAAAAGTAAAAAAATTAATCGTGGCTATAAAACAGATATTAAAACTTTACAAAAATATGAAGATAGACATCCAATTATCGGCAAAGTTTTAGAATATCGTAATTTGTCAAAATTGCTTAGTACTTATTTAGAAGGTTTACAAGATTATGTTTTAGAAGATGGTAAAATTCATACAATATTTAATCAGACTTTAACCAGAACTGGTCGTCTTTCTTCCATGGAACCAAATTTACAAAATATTCCGGCTAGAGAAGAATACGGAAGAAAAGTGCGTCTCGCATTTGTTCCGAGTAATGATTTAATTTTAAGTGCAGATTATTCTCAAATTGAACTACGTATTTTAGCTCATATTTCTGAAAGTAGAGAATTAATTGAAGCTTTTGTAAATGACGAAGATATTCATACAAAGGTAGCAGCAGATATACATGGGATAGATGAAAGTGAAGTTACTAAACATATGCGAAGTATGGCTAAAGCTGTAATATTTGGAATTGTTTATGGTATTAGTGGTTTTGGCTTAGGAGAAAATTTAAATATTTCCAGAGCAGAAGCAAGTAAATTTATTGAAAAATATTACGAATTATATCCAGGAGTAAAAAATTATATGATTAACATTGTCAAAGAGGCATATGCCACTGGTGAAGTTAAAACAATGTTTGGAAGAAAACGTAAAATTAATGAGCTTAAAGATACTAATTTTAGAATTAGAGCAATGGGGGAAAGAATGGCATTAAATACGCCGATACAAGGTAGTAGTGCTGATATTATGAAAATGGCTATGTTAGAAGTTTATAAAAAAATGAAGGGAAATAACTTGGAAAGTAAATTAATTTTACAAGTTCATGATGAAATTATTATTGATGCTAAAGAAAATGAATTAGAAAAACTAAAAGTAATTATAAAAGAGGCAATGGAAAATGTTGTTAGTATAAGTGTACCTTTAAAAATTGAAATAAATACTGGCCATAATTGGTATGAAGCTAAATAGATGTAAATGAAATAGCAAAAGATTATACTTTTGTTATTTTTATGTTAGAATTAGATAGAGGGTGGTTATTATGCCAGAATTACCAGAAGTTGAAACTGTAAGAAATACTTTAAAAAAAAGAATTTTGAATAAAAAAATAAATAATGTAAATATTTTATATACTAAAATGATAGATAACGATCCTACAGAGTTTAAAAACATTCTTATTGATAATAGATTTACTGATATTTTAAGAGTTGGAAAATGGCTAATATTTGAACTTGATAAACACTATTTATTAAGTCATTTGAGAATGGAAGGAAAATATTTTATAAAAAACACTCAAGAAGAAGTTCAAAAACATGAACATGTTATCATAACATTTAATGACGAAACTGATTTAAGATACCATGATACCAGAAAATTTGGACGCATGAAAATTGTTAAAAAAGATGAATTATGGCATACTCCTGAAATAAAAAAACAAGGTAAAGAACCAATAGATGAAACTTTAAATGCCTCTTATTTATTGGGAAAATTCAAAAATAAGAAATTACCAATTAAATCAATTTTACTTGATCAAGAGATAATCAGTGGATTAGGTAATATTTATGCAAATGAAGTATTATATGCGTCCGGGATAAATCCCAAAAGAAGTGCTTCATCTTTAACGGATGGAGAATGTGTTAAAATTGTTGAATCATCAAAAAAAATAATTTTAAAAGCAATTGAAGAAGGGGGTACAACAATTAAAAGTTACACCTCAAGTCTAGGTGTTACTGGGAATTATCAAAATTTCTTACAAGTACATAAAAGAGAAGGTATGCCTTGTAATAAATGTCATAATAAAATAATTAAAATCAAAATAGGAGGAAGAAGTACTTACTATTGTGAAATTTGCCAAAAATAGTTAAAATTGGAGATGTTTTATGGATAAAATAATCAAAAATGTTTTAAAAAAAATTGAAGATGCTGGTTTTGAAGCTTATTTAGTTGGGGGCTTTGTTAGAGATTATTTGTTAGGTATTAAATCTTTAGATGTTGATATATGTACAAATGCTTTGCCTAAAGATTTACATCAAATGTTTCCTAGTAATTCTAATAGTAATACTTATGGTGGTTTTAATTTAAAAATAAAAAACTATAATATCGATATAACTACTTATCGTAAAGAATTAAAATATGATAAAAGAAAACCTACTGAAATAGTATATATAGATAAATTAGAAGATGATATTGTCAGAAGAGATTTTACAATAAATTCTGTTTGTATGAATAAAGAAGAAAAAATAATTGATTTAGTAAATGGAATTGAGGATATTAATAATCATCAAATAAGAATGCTTGGCAATGTTAAAGAAAGATTTATTGAAGATCCATTAAGAATTCTAAGAGCTATAAGATTTGCAACAATTTTGAATTTTGAATTAGATGAAGAAATTATAAAAGAAATAAAAGAAAATTATGAACTTGTTAACACGTTATCAACAACTAGAATAAAACAAGAATTAAATAAAATATTATTACATAAGAACTACTTAAAAGGATTAACTTTTTTAAAAGAATTTAATATCCTCACTTTATTAGGAATTAGTTTTAATGAAATAACTTATGTTAACGATATTTGTGGTATGTGGGCTCAGTTAGAAACTTCTAAAAATTATGCGTTTACAAAACAAGAAATAACTAATATAATAAACATTAGACAAATTATTAGTGATGGTAATATTAATAATAAAAAATTATATGATTATGGTTTATATGTCAATTTAGTAGCAGCAGAAATCCTAAATATAAATAAGAAACATGTAAATAAATTATATAATGATTTGCCAATAAAATCTCTAGATGATTTACAAATTACTAATAATGAAATAATGGAACTATTAAATATTAAACCTTCAAAAATATTAAGAGATATTAAAGCGGAAATTGTAGAATTAATATTAGAAAATAAATTAAAAAATCGAAATAGTGAGTTAAAGAAGTATATTATAAACAGAAAAGAGATGTAATCATGGGGAATAACAAAAAATTTGTTGTTGAAGCTAATTTTATAAGAGAAGCCTGCAAACTAAATTTGACTTTAGCTGAATTTTTGTTATTAATTTATTTTGAAAATGCTGATGATTTAACTTTTGATTTAGACAAAATTTGTGAGAAATTAAAAATTGAACGCGGAGATTTATTAGTAGCGTTTAATAATTTATTAAGTAATGGAATTATTACATTAACAAGTGAAAAGAATGAATCCGGTAAAAGATTTGATAAAGTTTCTTTAGAGGGATTTTATGAGAAAATTCAAGAAACAAGAAAAAAAGAAAAAAATAAAAAGTTGAAAGAAGATATTTTTTCAACTTTTGAATCTGAATTTAGAAGACCGCTTACAGGAACAGAATTTGAAATTATTAAAGCATGGCTTGAAAAAATGTATAATGAAGATCTTATTTTAGAAGCATTAAAAGAAGCTGTTTATAATGGTGCTACAAATATTAGGTATATTGATACCATTTTATATGAATGGAATAAAAAAGGTTTAAAAACCAAGGAAGATGTTGAAAATCATTTAAATAATCGTTACGAGAATAAAAAGTTAGAAGAAACTAGTGTGTTTGATTACAATTGGTTAGATGATTATGATAAGTAGTAACGAAGTTTTAGAAAAATTAGATAGCATAATTCCCAATCCTGTATGTGAACTTAATTATAATAAAGATTACGAGCTATTAATTGCCACAGTTTTATCTGCTCAATCAACAGATAAAAGAGTGAATATGGTTACAGAGATATTATTTAGTAAATATGATTTAGAGGCTTTAAAAGTTATTGATTTACAGACATTGGAAAATATTATAAGGCCGGTGGGAACCTATCAACGTAAATCTATATATATCAAGGAAATAGCTAATAGACTTATTAATGATTATAGTGGAAAAGTTCCTAATGACAGAACTTATTTAGAAAGTCTTCCTGGTGTAGGAAGAAAAACTACTAATGTAGTACTTTCTAATCTTTTTAATGTTCCAGCAATTGCGGTAGACACTCATGTTGAAAGGGTATCTAAAAGACTTGGCTTATCTTCAAAAAAAGATAACGTTTTAACAGTAGAGAAGAAACTTATGAAAAAATTCCCTAAAGAAAAATGGAGTCGCTTGCATCATCAATTAGTTTTATTTGGCAGATATTTTTGTAAAAGTCAAAAACCTAACTGTTTCAATTGTCCTTTTCACGCTAAATGTAAACATAAAAGAATCTAAGTTGGTAATTTTTTCCAATATGTTATACAATGATTTTGTGAGGCGACATGAAAGAGAATAAATTAGGGACAATTATTAGTAAACTTAGAAAAGAGAAGGGTCTAACTCAAAAAGACTTAGCAGACAAATTGAATATTAGCGATAAAGCAATATCTAGATGGGAAACTGGTGGTAGTTCTCCAGATATGGATATGATATTCAGAATTAGTAAAATTTTTAAAATATCATATAATGATTTACTAGCAGCAAGAGTAGTTGATGGTGAAAACGGCGAAAAGATTGCTCAAGAAATATCTGAAGAATTTACCAAAATAAAGAAAAGAAATGCAAAAAGAACCAAAATTATTATAGCTACCGCTTTAGTTATTGTTTTGATTTTAACAATCGCAATTATATTTACGAATACATATAATAGATTTAAAGTTTATAATATTACAATTGAAAGCACAGATTTTTATCCAATCAAAGGTGTTTATGTTGAAACAAGAATTAAGGATACTCTTCATCTGGGTGATATCGAAATTAAAGGTTATGAATTTAAAGACACAGATACCATTTCAGTTGATTTATATTTTATTAAAGATAATAAAGAATATATAATCAAAAGTTATTCTAGTTTAGATGATATTAATTTTCTTAGCTATCAAAGCTATATTGAAATAAAAGATTTAAGTAATTATGCAGATGACTTATATCTTAAGGCAACAATTATTAATTCTAAAGGTAAAGAAAAAACATATATTGGAAAATTAACTTTTGTTTTAGATTTTTCTAATAACAAGATTTTTTATAAGGAAAATACTATAACAGTTAATAGTAGAAACATAAATCTAAATGCTGATGAGATTAAAATCATTTTAATGGAAAATGGATTTGAAGAAGTTAATAATAATATTTTAGTAAATAGAACCGATGATTATGTAATTAATTATATAATTGATTCAAATAAAATAAATTATAATTATGAGAAAAATAATTTTCGTTATCGATATACTTATTATTTAGAAAATGGTATTTTAAAAGTTTCTGTATTTGATGAAAATACTACAGAAATTGAAAATTATACTTATGATATATTAAATGATAGAATAATCGAATGTAATACAGGAAGTTGTAATGATTATAAATACGCAATGGAATTATTAAATGAAAATGTATTAAATCTTATTTATGAGAGATAATTCTCATTTAGCGAGAATTGACGATTCTCGCTAAAATAGGTTGCTCCTAGAAAACAAAGTCCGTAAAATGGAACGTGGAAAGGAGATAAAAGTTTGAAGAGTTTGAGGTTTATGTTTTATGCGTTAGTTGGTGTTATTACTATCTTTCCTATATTAACATTTGCTGAATCAATAACTAATATAAATGGTATTGTTATTAGTGAAGAAGAATATAATAACTTTTTAAAAGTTCATTCTCACGAATATATTATGACTATGAACGAAGAAAAATATGATAAATTAAAAAGTTTAGATTATAGTAATGTAGTAACTGAAACAAAATATGTAGCAACAACTTATAATCCAAGTTTAAATTTAACGACAGAACAAGAATTGACAAAGTATGAATATGATAACTTTAATAATGGCGCATCTTCAAGAGTTGCAGATGGTGGACAATCTTATGAAACTACAGCTAAAAGAATAGTTATGGCAGTTTTGGGTGGGACTACTTGGAATTATGTTTCGTTAACTGCTACATGGAAATATATCCCAACATGCAGATCTTTTGATGTAATTGGTTTTCGTGGTGATGGTTTCGAATTTCGAGATGGCTCACAAAACGGAACTCAAATTTATATATTGGATGACACGTACACAATGATAGACTATAGTTGGAATGGGACAAACATTAAAAGATTTGATGATGGTTATGGCATTTCAATGAATATTGTTAATAGCGATATTGTTGCGCTTCAATTAGAAGCAGAAGCGGATATTAAGCAAGTAGAAGATTACCCATCGATACTAAGTTCATATCAACACGCAGTAGGTAGTGTAACATTAGCACAATCTCAAAACTATACACTTGGTGGTGCTGGTTTAGGCTCGGTCTTTGTATATCCATATAGTATTTCACAAAAATACGACGGCATGTCAGGTGTAAAAATTGAGTACGATGATACATTATAATGAAAATATGAAACAAGAAACGTTTGGGCTTTTGTTAAATTTCTTAAGATATTTTAAGTTCTTGGGATATCTTATAAAAAATACAAGAACACACAATTATTATGGTACTGGCGCTCAAAGCGTTAAGTATATTTAAAATTTAGGGACACGATGAACACAACCAAAATAGGATTGTGTTCTTTTTTTGGTATAAAGTTAAAAAAGAAGTCATAGCATTAAGTAGAAAAAGGAGAGAAGTTATGGAAAAAGAAAAAATAATATCTTCTATTGCTAAACGAGGAAATGGTGAAATATACCTAGGTGTAGTTGGAGCAGTTCGTACAGGTAAATCCACATTTATAAAAAGATTTATTGAGAATTTAGTTGTTCCAAATATAACTGAAGAGTTTGATAAAAAGAAATGTTTAGATGAAATACCACAAAGTGCCGAAGGAAAGACTATTATGACGACTGAGCCTAAGTTTGTTCCATCTAATGGAGCGACTATCAAAGTTGAATCTTTTGAAACTAATATCAAGTTAGTAGATTGTGTTGGGTATGTTATTCCTGGTTCAAATGGTTACGAAGATGAAGATGGAAATCCTAGAATGGTAAAAACGCCATGGTTTCCAGATGCTGTCCCTTTTGTAGAAGCAGCAGAAATAGGTACTCAAAAAGTTATTAAAGATCACTCAACTATTGGATTAGTAGTTACAAGTGATGGTTCTTTTGGTGAAATAAAAAGAGAGAATTATATTGAAGCTGAAGAAAAGATTGTTGGAGAATTAAAAGAAATAGGAAAACCTTTCATTGTTATTTTAAATACAGTTCATCCAACTAATACAGAAACAGTCGAATTATCGAGAAATTTAAGTGAAAGCTACAATGTACCAGTTATGCCAATTAATGTAGAAGCAATGAATGAAAAAGAAATTATGAATATTTTAAAAGAAGCATTATATGAATTTCCAGTTTTAGATATTTTAGTTAATATGCCAGAATGGGTACATGTTCTTCCAAATAATAATGAAATAAAATTACATTACTTAGAAAAAATTAAAGAGAGTGTTATTAGTGTTGAAAAAATTAAAGATGTTGATTATATAATTAGTCATTTTGAAGATAGTCCATATATTTCAAAATCATACATAAGTGAATTGGATGCTGCAACAGGTGTCATTACCATTAATTTAGAAAGTCCTAATGAACTATATAATGAAACTCTAAAATCGTTGATGGGGGAATCGGCTACTACAAAAGCAGGACTACTAAAAATCTTTGCCACTTATAAAGAGGGGAAAGAAGAAACAGAACTTTTAAGAAATGCATTAAAACAAGCAAAAACTACCGGTTATGGAATTGTTTATCCAACTCTTAAAGATATGAAATTGGAAACTCCCGAAATAGTTAAACAAGGAAGTAGATATGGAGTAAAATTAAAAGCTTTAGCAAGTAGCATTCATTTAATGAAAGTTGATGTAGAGTCTACGTTTGAGCCAATTATTGGAAGCGAAATTCAAAGTAAAGAGCTTATTAATTATTTAATGAAAGATTATGAAACAGATCCAAGCAGTATTTGGAAAAGTGAAATCTTTGGTAGAAGTTTAGAAGTAATTGTTCAAGAAGGAATTCAAGCTAAACTTAATATGATGCCAGATAATACAAGATTTAAATTATCTAATACAGTTACTAAAATCGTAAATAAAGGAAGCAATAATTTAATAGCAATTGTTTTATAAGGAAATTAATTTTTCCTTTTTTTAGTTATGTGATAAAATGAATTTAGGTGATCGAATGTATAATTATAACTTTGAATGTGAAAAAACATTGCTCGAAATAGTTGATAATTTGGCAACTATAAATGATGAAGAATTGAAAGTTAACATTTTAATAACTGAAGAAAATCTATTACTTTTTAAAAATATTAAAGAAGGTAATGTTTTAAATTCGAGAGGAATTAATGAAATGCCTGAATATGAATTAATAGTCAAAATAAAATTTAATGATATAAAATATAAAATTGATGAAGATAATACAATAATAGAATTAGGTAAAAATCAAATAATTTTGTATAAATTCGACTTAAGTAAAGTGAAAACTAGTTTATTTTGTGATAAATCTGTAATTTATTAGTAAATAATTAGTGATTTTGGTTGATTTTAAGGGATATTTTTGCTAATCTTAATATGTAAGGACAATCGTCCTAACGAAGATAATGTTATGAGGAGGTAAAAACATGTCTAAAACTGAATTAGTAGAATTTATTGCAGAAAATGCTGGATTAACAAAAGCTGATGCCGCTAGAGCATTAGATGCTGCAATCGAAGGTATTTCTACAGGACTTAAAAATGAAGGAAAAGTTACTTTAGTTGGATTTGGTACTTTCAGTGCTAAAAAAAGAGCTGCTAGAGAAGGAATCAATCCATTAACAAAAGAACCATTAAAAATTCCTGCTAAAACTGTTGCTTCATTCAAAGCTGGAAGCAAATTAAAAGACGCATTAAACTAATTAGAATAGTTTAGTAATTAAAGTTAGCTAATGCTAACTTTTTTTGTGTTTAAATAATATTTTAGGACATAATAAGATTGAGGGATTTTATGAGTAAAAAAAATATAATATTTATAATAGGAACAATTTCAATTATTATGCCATTTTTTATAAATGTTTATAGTATTTATAAATTAATTTTTGTTTGTTTAGGTATTATTTTATTTGATATTAGTTTAGCTATGAATAAAAGAGTTACTATTTTTTACTTAATATATTTCCCTATAATTTTGCTCCTTATTACATATGGGATAGATTATTTTAAAACATATACTTTTAATTTAAGTCCTATATATGTTTTTGAACAAGAAATAAATAGTAATGTATCAATTTATAATAGTTTATTTTATCGAATCTATAAATGTGAAGATAAATATATATTAGATAATCAATATAAAAAGAATTTTGCTTGTGATAACAAATTACTAGAGGAAATAAATATAAATAAACTTTTAAATGAACCTGGCGAAAGTTATAAAAATTATCGGCAAAGTTTTATAAAAGTGAGGGGGAAAATTAGTAAAATTAATGGTACTAGTAGTATCATTTTGCAAGCATATACAGAAATGGATGGAGAAGTAAATGGACATGTTAAGTTTGACGAAACTAGTAAACTTATTATAAATTTAGATGGTATTGATATATCTAATTATCGAATATATGATTATATAACTATTGTGGGGGTATTAGATAAATATAATAATAAAACTCAAGAGCTAACATTAGTAGATTCGAAAGTAGAAGAAAATAATTTATATAACAATTATGAAATTCAAGTAATTGAAAGCAGTAAGTGTGATAATGAAATAAATAAATATACAGATAATTTATATACTTATTGTATAGACAATATATATTTAGACTACAAAGTAGATAAATATGAATTAAGTTATGCTTTAAAAGATAAGAAAATTAAATTTGAAGATTTAATTGACAAAGAAGAGTTTGAAAGAGAAGAAAATTATAAATTATATAAGTTAGAAAAAATCAATATATTGGCTTGTAATAATAAAAATATTTTAATAATAAAAAATAGTAAAGTAGATTATTCTTGGTGTGAATAATCTTTTTAATTTTTATAAAAATTACTCAAAAAAGCAATTGAAGTATAAATGACGAATATTAATAGTGAAAGGGTGGTTAAGGAAGAGCTATTAGAAGTGTGTGGACTCAAGTAATTTTAACTTGTATCAAAAATTCAATTATGATATACTAATTTTATACGAGAAACGGGGAATTTAGTATTGGAACACTATTTTACCAACAATCAAAACTTGAAAAGTGAACTCAGAGACATAGAATTTTCTTTGTGTGATTTTAATTTTAAATTTAAAAGTGATAATGGAGTTTTTTCTAAAAATAAAATAGATTACGCCAGTTTATTTTTAGTTAAAACTTTTTTAGCTTCTAATAAAAAGGAATTGAATAGTATTTTAGATATTGGTTGTGGTTATGGTTTTATTGGGATAACCGCAAGCAAAATTTTAAATAAACATGTTGATATGTTTGATATAAACAAAAGAGCAGTTCATCTTGCTAAGATGAATGTTGATATAAACAAAGTAGACGCAACAGTAGAAGAAAGTGACATCTATGAAAAAGTAGTAAATAAATATGATTTAATTATTACTAATCCACCTATAAGGGCAGGTAAATCTGTATTAATGGATTTCCTTAAAGGTGGATTAGCAAGATTAAATAAAGACGGGGAATTATGGTTTGTAATATCCAAAGATCAAGGAGCAAAAAGCGTAAAAAAAGAAATGGAAAAAATTTGTACGTGCGAATTAGTGGATAAAAGTAAAGGATTTTGGGTAATTTCCGCCAAAAACTAGTTGACTTTAGAGACTTTTGTTGCTAAAATTTTAAATTGGTGACGTATTTATATTTTTCAAGTTAAAAATCTATGTATAGGGGTGATATCGTGGCTTATAAGACCTTAAATTTTGGTGATTATCGCGAAAGAAGAAGCTTTGCAAAATCAAAAAATACGCTAGAACTGCAAGATTTGTTAGAAATTCAAAAGAAGAGTTATCAAGACTTTTTAGAAAAAGGAATTAGAGAAGTTTTTGATGATTTATTTCCTGTGGAATCATTTACTGGTAACATTTCTTTAGAATTTGGAGATTATTCATTAGAAACTCCAAGATATTCTATCAAAGAAGCAAAAGAAAGAATGGTAAACTATGCTGCACCATTAAAAGTAGAAGCTAGAGTTTTCATTCATGAAACAGGAGAAGTTAAGGAACAAGAAATATTCCTAGGTGACATGCCTTTAATGACTGAAGCTGGAACATTCATTATCAATGGAGCTGAAAGAGTTATTGTTTCTCAACTAGTAAGAAGTCCATCTATTTATTTTAAAAAAGAAATAGATAAAAATGGACGTCACATTATATCAGGAGAAATAATACCTAATAAAGGTACATGGTTAGAATTTGAAACTGATGCTAAGAATATAGTATATGTTCGTATTGATAGAACAAGAAAAGTTCCAATTACTACATTCTTGAGAGCTATTGGTCTTTCTAGTGATGAAGACATTATAAGTGTATTTGGAGAAAATGAATATTTATCAAATACAATAGCTAAAGACAGCACAAAAAATACTGATGAAGCTTTAATAGAAATTTATGAAAAATTAAGACCTGGAGAACCAGCAACACTTGATAGTGCTAAAAACCAATTAATAACAAGATTCTTTGATAGATTCCGTTATGATTTAGCAAAAGTGGGACGTTATAAATTTAATAAGAAATTAAATGTATGTGAAAGGCTTTTAGGATGTACTTTAGCAGAAAATATTAAAGTTAATGGAGAAACTATTGTTGAAAAAGGAACTTTAATTGATAAAAAAGTATTAGCTACATTAAAAGAAGTATTTGCTAATGGTTATAATTTAAAAGAAACTATTACTAACATGGAACTTGATGACTACAATAAGATTCAAGAAGTATTAGTATATAATAAAGAAAATAAGAAAAAGACTATTAAAGTTATTGGTATAGATACAAGTATAGATGAAAAAAGACTTACAATTCCAGACATTTATGGTGCTGTATCATATTATTTAAATTTACATGATAACATTGGTAATACTGATGAAATCGATAACCTTGGAAATAGACGTGTTCGTCAAGTTGGGGAATTAATTCAAAATCAATTTAGAACAGGTGTTGCAAGAATGGAAAGAGTTATTCGTGAAAGAATGACTACTCAAGAAGTAGAAAATATTACACCAAAAACTCTAATTAACATTCGTCCAGTAACTGCAGCATTAAAAGAATTCTTTGGTTCATCACAATTATCAAAATTCATGGATCAAATTAATCCAATTGCCGAACTTACTGATAAACGTCGTTTATCAAGCTTAGGACCAGGTGGACTTTCTCGTGAACGTGCTGGTATGGACGTTCGTGACGTTAACTCATCTCACTATGGTAGAATTTGTCCAATAGAATCTCCAGAAGGACAAAATATTGGGTTAATAACAAGTTTAGCAGGCTATGCAAAAATAAATGAATACGGATTTATAATGACTCCATATCGTAAAGTAGTTGATGGAGTAGTTACTAATGAAATTTCTTACATGACTGCTGATGAAGAACAAGATTTATACATTTCACAAGCAACAGTTGCTTTAGATAAAGATAATAAAATTGTTGATGATGAGATTCTAGTTCGTCATAATGGTGATAACGTTATGGTAAAACGTGAATTAGTAGATTACGTAGACGTTGCCCCAAGTCAAGTAGTATCAATTACAACAAGTTGTATTCCGTTCCTAGAATTCGACGACGCAAACCGTACATTAATGGGTTCAAACATGCAACGTCAAGCAGTTCCACTTTTAACTAGTGAAGCACCTATTGTTGGTACTGGTGTAGAATGGATTGCTGCTAGAGATTCAGGGTCTACAGTTGTTTGTAAAGCAGATGGCGTAGTTGAATATGCAGATGCTTTAAAAATTATTGTAAAAGTAGCAAATGGAAGTGACACTTACCATTTAGCAAACTTTGAAAGATCTAATGCTTCAAGTTCAATTAATCATAAACCTTTAGTTAAAAAAGGTGATAAAGTTCATAAAGGGCAAGTAATAGCTGATGGACCTTCAACTGAAAAAGGTGAACTTGCATTAGGTAAAAATATGACAGTAGCATTCATGACATATAATGGATATAACTATGAAGATGCTGTAATATTAAATGAAAAATTGGTAAAAGATGATGTTTATACATCTTTACATATAGATCACTATGATATAGATTGTCGTGATACAAAATTAGGACCAGAAGAAATTACAAGAGATATTCCAAATGTTGGAGAAGAGGCTCGTAAGAATTTAGATGCTGATGGTATTATTAAGATTGGTACAGAAGTTAAAGAAGGCGATATCCTAGTTGGTAAAGTTACTCCAAAAGGTGTACAAGAATTGACTAGTGAAGAAAAATTATTACACGCAATATTTGGTGAAAAAACTCGTGAAGTAAGAGATACATCACTTAGAGTTGAGCATGGTGCTGGTGGAGTAGTTCATGACGTAAAAGTTTATACAAAAGAAAATTCTGATGAACTTCCTGCTGGAGTTTCTAAAGTAATTCGTGTATATATTATTCAGAAGAGAAAAATTCAAATTGGTGACAAAATGTCAGGACGTCACGGTAATAAAGGTGTTATCTCTCTAGTATTACCAGAAGAAGATATGCCATACTTACCAGATGGTCGTCCAGTTGATGTAATGCTTAATCCATTAGGTGTTCCATCTCGTATGAATATTGGACAAATCTTAGAATTACACTTAGGAATGGCTGGTAAGAAATTAGGTGTTCATTATGCAACTCCAGTATTTGATAGTGCATCCTGGGAAGATATTCAAGAAGAAATGGCTGAGGCTGGTATGGATCCAGATGGAAAAACAATTCTTTATAATGGCCGTACTGGTGAACCATTTGATCAAAAAATATCAGTTGGTGTAATGTATATGGTTAAATTACATCACATGGTTGATGATAAGTTACATGCTCGTGCAACAGGACCTTACTCATTAGTTACACAACAACCTCTAGGTGGTAAAGCACAATTTGGTGGTCAAAGATTCGGAGAAATGGAAGTTTGGGCGTTATATGCTTATGGTGCTGCTCATGTGTTACAAGAAATTTTAACAGTTAAAGCTGACGATATTGTTGGACGTGTTAAAGTATATGAAGCACTTGTAAAAGGTAAACTTGTTAACCAAGCTGGTGTTCCGGAATCATTCAGAGTATTAGTTAAAGAATTCCAAGCTTTAGGATTAGACGTTCAAGTAGTAGATAATAATGATGAAGTACAAGAATTCAATACTTTAGAAGAAGATGAAGATGGAGATGAACCATTCAGAATTGAAGAAATTGAACTTCCAAATAGTACTGAAGAAAACGAAGAACCATTCGAAAGTATAGAAGAACCAGAAGAGGAAGAAGATTCTTTAGATGATTTAGAATTTCCTGGCGATATAGAAGAAGATATTGAGGTGGAATAATGATAGATGTAAGTAAATTTAAAGGAATTAAAATTAGTATTGCATCACCTGAAAAAATTCGTAGTTGGTCATATGGCGAAATTAAAAAACCAGAAACAATTAATTATCGTACATTAAAACCAGAAAGAGATGGTTTATTCTGCGAAAAGATTTTTGGACCAACAAAAGATTTTGAATGTTCTTGTGGAAAATATAAAAGACTAAGATATAAAAATGTAGTTTGTGATAGATGTGGTGTAGAAGTTACCCGTTCTAAAGTTCGCCGTGAACGTATGGGACATATAGAGCTTGCTGCACCTTGCTCTCACATTTGGTTCTTTAAAGGTGTTCCATCAAAAATGGGCTTAGTGCTTGATATGAGTCCAAGAGACTTAGAAGAAGTATTATACTTTGTAAGTTATGTTGTTATTGATCCAGGAAATGTTCCTCTAGAAGCAAAACAAACATTATCTGATAAAGAATATAGAGCTTATTTTGAAAAATACGGAAATACTTTCAAAGTAGGAATGGGAGCAGAAGCTATCCAAGAATTACTTAAAAGAGTAGATTTAGAAAAAGAAATTGAAGAAGTTCGTAAAGAGTTAGAAGATGCAACTTCTCAAAAAAGAATTCGTCTTGTTAAAAGATTAGATGCTTTAGTAGCATTTCAAGAATCTGGAAATAAGCCAGAATGGATGGTATTAACAGTTCTTCCTGTTATTCCTCCAGAATTGCGTCCAATGATTCAATTAGATGGTGGAAGATTTGCTACTTCAGACTTAAATGATTTATATAGAAGAATTATTAATAGAAATAATCGTTTAAAGAAATTACTTGAACTAGGTGCTCCAACAATCATTGTTCAAAATGAAAAACGTATGCTTCAAGAAGCGGTAGACTCATTATTTGATAATGGACGTCGTGGAAGAAGTATTACAGCAGCATCTAATAGACCGTTAAAAAGTCTATCAAGTATGCTTAAAGGAAAACAAGGAAGATTCCGTCAAAACTTATTAGGTAAACGTGTTGACTATTCAGGCCGTTCAGTTATTGTAGTAGGACCAAACCTAAAAATGTATCAATGTGGACTTCCAAAAGAGATGGCAATTGAACTATTTAAGCCACACGTAATTCATGGTTTAGTTGATAGAGGTCTAGCTCACAATATTAAAGGTGCTAAAAAATTAATTGAATCTCGTGATGAATGTGTTTGGGATGTTGTTGAAGAAGTTATTACTGAATATCCAGTTATGTTAAACCGTGCTCCAACACTTCACAGATTAGGTATTCAAGCATTTGAACCTAAATTAGTTGGGGGTAAAGCAATCCGTTTACACCCATTAGTATGTACAGCATTCAACGCTGACTTCGATGGTGACCAAATGGCTGTTCACGTACCTTTATCAGAAGAAGCAAAAGCAGAAGCTCGTATTCTTATGTTAGGTGCTAATAACATCTTAAATCCAAAAGATGGAAAACCAATTGTTACACCTTCACAAGACATGGTATTAGGTAATTGTTACTTAACTATGGAAGAAGAAGGCGGAAATAACGAAGGTAAAGCATATAAAGCTTGTAATGAAGCTTTAATGGCTTACGAAAGAAGGGAATTAGGACTTCATACAAGAATTGCCATTCCAGTAAAATCATTTAAACATAAATTATTTACTGAGGAACAACAAAATAAATATTTAGTTACTACAGTAGGTAAAATTAAATTTAATGAAATATTACCAGATACTTTCCCATACTTAAATGAAGGTACAAAAGAAAATATTGAAGGTATAACTCCAAATAAATATTTCTTAGAAATGGGAACTAATTTAGAAGAAGCTATTAAAGCCATGCCAATAGTGAGCCCATTTATTCAAAAAACTTTAGGTCAAATTATTGCTCAAGTATTTAAAAGATATAAGACTACTGAAACATCAGTAATGCTTGATGCTCTAAAAGACCAAGGTTTCAAATATTCAACAATCGCTGGTATTACTGTATCTGCTGCAGATGTTGTGAGAAGTGATGCTAAAGAAGAAATTATTGCTGAAGCTAAAAAACGTGTTGATAAAATTAATAAACAATATCAAAAAGGTTTAATCACTGAACAAGAAAGATATAATGGAGTTATCCAAATTTGGTCAGAAGCTACTGATCAAGTTAAAAATGCTCTGGCAGCTATTTCAAAAGATAACTTTAAAAACCCAATCTTCATGATGATGAACAGTGGTGCTCGTGGTAAGATTTCTAATTTTACACAACTTGCTGGTATGCGTGGATTAATGGCTAAACCAGATGGTACAACCGTTGAAATTCCAATTACGTCATGTTTTATGGAAGGGTTATCAGTGTCTGAATTCTTCTTATCTACACACGGATCAAGAAAAGGTTCAGCCGATACCGCTTTAAGAACTGCAGACTCTGGTTACTTAACAAGAAGACTTGTAGATGTAGCTCAAGATATTATTGTTAAAGAACATGATTGTGGTTCAATGCAAGGTGTAGTTGTATATGATTTAATTAATGATAAAGATGGTTCAGTAATTGAATCACTTGCAGAAAGAATTTTAGGAAGATATTCTTCTAAAAAGATTATTCATCCTGAAACTAAAGAAACTATTCTTGAGGCTGGTGAAATGATTAATGAAAATATTGTTTCAAAAATTGTTAAAGCTGGTATTAAAAGAGTGGAAATTAGAAGCGTTCTTACTTGTAAAACAGTTAATGGCGTTTGTCAAAAATGTTATGGTAGAAACCTAGCAACAGGAAACCTAGTTGAAACTGGTGAAGCAGTAGGTATTATGGCTGCTCAATCAATCGGTGAACCTGGTACCCAATTAACAATGCGTACATTCCATACAGGTGGAGTTGCTGGTGGTGACGATATTACTCAAGGTCTTCCGAGAGTAGAAGAATTATTTGAAGCTCGTATACCTAAATTTAAAGCAACAATTGCTGAAATAACTGGTAAAGTTATAAGTGTTGAAGAACAAAATGGAAAACATTCTATTGTAATTGAAAATGCATCTGGAGTTAAAGAACATATTACTAACTATAATATGAAAGTAAGAGTGTTTGTGGGTGACGAAGTTAAAGCTGGTGATAAATTAACTGAAGGTGTTATTTCACCTAAAGAATTACTAGCGGTAACTGATCCATTAACTGCTCAAGAATACATCTTAAAAGAAATTCAAAATGTATATAAATTACAAGGTGTTGATATTAACGATAAACATATTGAAATTATTGTTAAGAGAATGATTAATAAAATTAGAATTGTTGATGCTGGAGATACAGAATTTGTTGAAGGATTAACAGTTAGTTTAAGAGAATTCGCTGATGGTAATAAACCAGTAATCTTAAATGGAGGAGTACCTGCTAAAGGAAATCCAATCATGTTAGGTATTACTAAATCATCTCTAGAAACTGAATCATTCTTATCAGCTGCTTCATTCCAAGAAACTACAAGAGTTTTAACTGATGCTGCAATGCGCGGTAAAGTTGATAATTTAATTGGTTTAAAAGAAAATGTTATTATTGGTAAATTAATTCCAGCTGGTACTGGAGCTAAACAATATAGTGATATTGAACTTGAACTTGAAAAAGAATTATTAGATGATGACGCATCAGAAGTATTAGAAGAAAAATTCTTAGCTAATGATGAAGAAGAAGTAATTGTTGAAGAATAATTAATAATAAGAAAATGTAGATACTAATTTATGTCTACATTTTTTTGTTCCATTAAAATAATATCTGAAAAAGAAAAATAAATATTGACATACTTAAATATAAGTAGTAATTTAAATATAATATTTTAAAGTTGGTGATAATATGACAAAAAAAATAGTTGCCATTAGTGGTGGTGAAAATGGAAGAATTTTAGAAAATGGACAAGTAGCACTATATGAAACAGAACCAATGGATAGAGAAATAATTAATTTAACAAATAAAAAAGCACCAAACTTCTTATTTTTGGCACATGCAATGTCTTTTTCTTTAGAAATTCAGGAAAGTTATTATCAAACCATGAAAAAAATTTATGGAGATAAGTTTGGATGTAGTTGTAAAAACATAAAAACTAATGAATTAGAAGATAATGAAAAAGTTAAAGAATTAATTGAATGGGCTGATATTATTTATGAAGGTGGTGGGGATACTGTAGGAATGGTAGAGCTTTGGAAGAAAACCAATTTTGATAAATTATTATTTGAAGCTTGGAAAAAAGGAAAGGTAATATGTGGAGTTTCAGCAGGCGCAGTTTGTTGGTTTAATTCTTGTAATTCAGATAGTGATGATGATAATTTTGATACAGTGGATTGTTTAAATTGGATAAACGCATTTTTCACTCCTCACTGTGATGAAAAAGGAAGATATGAATCGTCTAAAATTCAATTAAAAGATAAAAATATTATAGGTTTAATCATGTCAAATTGTTCTGCAATTGAAATTATAGATGATAAGTACAGGATTATTACAAGCGATGCTAATGATCATGGATTTAATAGAGGATATGGATATAAAGCATATTGGCATAATAATAAGTATTATGAAATAAATTTGGTGACAGATAAATTTCTGCCGTTAAATGATTTATTAGAAAAGAATCTTCATTAGTATGATTACTACATTAAGTCTTATTTGATTAAGACTTTTTAATTTTTTTCTATTAAAGTGTATATGAATAAGGTATAAAAAATATTTTTAGAGTAATATTGTATATTTAGTATTATGAATATGTAAAGGAATAATAATGCCAAACTAAATGCGTTGTAATAATAGATTACTCATAAATAAATTTATTTGTGCTATAATAACATTAGAGGTGTCCCATGGAATATAAGAAATACGATTGTAATTCATATAATATTCACACTATAAAAACCGATAAATTTAAAACAGTGCGAATGGAGATAATTTTTAGTAGAGAAGTAGAAAGAGAAAAAATGCCTCTCTTTAGTTTTCTATGTGATATTCTAACAGATTGTTCTAAACACTTTCAAAGAAGAAAAGATATTGCTATAAGATTAGAAGAATTATATAAAGCTAATTTTTATGGAGTATCCAATAAAGTAGGTAATTTATTTACGGCATCTTTTATCATGGAATTTATAGATCCACATTTTATCAACGAAAATAATTATTTAAAAGATGTTTTATCTTTTCCTTTTAAAATTATCAATAATCCAAAAGTAAAAAATAGAGAATTTGATATAACTAACTTTAATATTATAAAAAGAAGAATGAAAGAAGAAATCGAAAGTATTAAAGAAAGTTCTGGTAAATTAGCTTTAATTAATGCATTGAAAACAATGGATGAAAATTCTCCAAGCTCTTATAAAGTTTTAGGAACAGTTGAAGAATTAGAAAAAATTACGCCAGCTAATTTATATGATGCTTATGAAGATTTACTTAATCATTCTAATTGTGATATTTTTATCATTGGTAATATAAATGAGAATGAGATTATTGATATTATTAAAGATAATTTTAAAAATCGAGTAATTAAATTAAACAGACCAATACTTCAAGTAAATAATGAATCAAGAAAGAAAGTTAAAGAGTATATAGAAAAATCCAATTTTGTACAAAGTACTTTAGTAATGATATATAATATTAATGATTTAGACAAAGATTTAAAGAATACGTCTTTCCATGTGTTTAATTATCTTTTAGGATCTGGTGGCATATCATCTAAATTATATAAAAATTTAAGATGTGATAATTCTTTGTGTTATGCAGTCAGAAGTCTATATTTAAAGTATGATGGATTATTAATAGTTTTAGTTTCTTTAGATAAAAGTAATGTTAAGTTAGCAGAAAAGTTAATTAAAAAAAGTATTAATGAAATGTTAAATGGTGATTATGATGAGGAAACATTGGAAGACGCTAAAAAGAATTTAACATTCTCTTTAAAAATGGGATTAGATAATAATGTTTCCATTTTAAATAATTATGTATTTAATGTTTATGATGGTCTTCCACTTTTAGAAAAAAGAATAGAGTTAATAAACAAAACGACGAGAGAAGATTTACTTAAATGTGGTCATAGTCTTTATCTAAATACAATTTACATTCAAGATGCAGGTGATAATAATGACTGAAATTAATTTAAAAGGATTAAATGAAACAATTTATTATGATGAATGTAGTAATGGTTTAAAAGTATATATGTGGGTCAATAAAAAAGTAAATACTTTTTATGGAACATTATCAGTAAAATATGGTTCAATTCATAATGAATTTAAAATAAGAAATAAAACCTATAAAACACCATCAGGAGTAGCTCATTTTTTGGAACATGTAAAATTCAATGAAAGTAAGGATTATACAGCCCATGATTATTTTAATAAGAACGGTTGTGATACTAATGCTTTTACTACTTTTCACTATACAAATTATCAAGTTTTTGGTAGTGAAAATGCCAAAGATAATATTATTCATTTATTAGACTTTGTACAAAATGATTATTTTACTAAAAAGATAGTGAATAGTGAAAAAGGTATTATCACTGAAGAATCAAAAATGGGTGAAGATGATCCTTATACTGTGATGCTTTTTAAACATTTAGATAATATATTTAATTCTTATGAACATAAAAAATTAATAACAGGTTCTAAAGAGGATATCAAAAAGATTACCATTGATGATATAAAGTTAGTATTTAAGATATTTTATCATCCGGAAAATATGTTTTTGATTGTAACAGGTAATTTTAATCCTTATGAAGTAATGGAAGCAATTAAAGAAAACCAAAATAAAAAAGATTTTGGTGAATTTTTAAATCCAAATAGAGTAATCAGAAAAGAAAGTAAAAAAGTTCATAAAGAATATGAAGAATTAAATATAAATGTAACAAATCGTAAAATAAAAATAGGTATTAAAATACCTAAAAGTAGTTTTAAAAATCTCGATGATTTACATATCAGGATATATTTATCTATATTATTAAAAGCTAATTTTGGAACTACTAGTGACTTTAAAGATAATTTATTAGAAAAAGAACTTATTAATAATATGTCTTACATGAATGAAATATTTGATGATTACGTAACTATAATGTTTACGATAGATAGTAATTATAAAGAGGAAATGCTTAATTTATTTAATGATAAATTAAATAATCTAGATATTACAGAAAAGACCTTTGATAGAATGAAAAAAGCTAATATAGCATCATTAATTTTAGAATATGAAGATGTGGAATTTGTAAATAGCATTCTTCAATCTGAAATATTAAATTATGGGGATGTTTTAACCAATTTAAAAGAAATATATGAAAACATAAAGTATGAAGATATTTTAAAATTTAGTGAGAATTTGAATTTAAAGGAAAGAAGTATTTTAATTCTAAATCCATTAGAATAAATTAATTATATTCAAAAATAAAAAGCTGCAAATTTTGCAGCTTTTTTAGTATCTACTATCTGTTGTAGAATTCTACGATAAGTTGTTCATTAATTTCACTATTTAATTCGCTTCTTTCAGGTAATCTTACATATTTACCAGTAAGTTTTTTAGCATCAAATTCTAAGTAAGCTGGAACTGTTGCTTTATCTTCTAAAGAAGCAATGATTGCTGGATGATTTAATGAATTTTCTTTAACAGAAACTATATCTCCAGGCATAACTCTGTATGAAGGAATATCAACTTTTTTAGCATTTACTAAAATATGTCCATGATTAACAACTTGACGAGCTCCACGACGAGTTCTAGCCATACCTAAACGATAAACGATGTTATCAAGTCTAGATTCAAGTAACATAAGTAAGTTTTCCCCAGCAATTCCTTGCATTTTTTGAGCTTTATCAAAAACTTTATGGAATTGTTTTTCAGTTAAACCATACATAAATCTTACTTTTTGTTTTTCTTGTAATTGAACACCATATTCTGAAGATTTCTTTTTACGATCTTTTCCATGAGCTCCAGGAGCGTATGGACGTCTAGCTAAATCTTTTCCGTTTTCTAGAGTAGAGAAGCCTAATCTTCTTGATTTTTTATAAGCTGGACCAGTATATCTTGCCATAATTTTTTCTCCTTTCTATATATTACAATATTTAGTATTTTATTTTATTCGCATTATAGGGAGTTCCTTTAATTTCGCTTAGGCAGTCTAAGCTACTTTATTTTTGAAGAAACACTTTATAACCAAATAAAATAACTGCCAAATTAATTGCATAATTATTATACTATATTTATAAAATTTGTCAATTATGTCTTATTTTTGTTGTCAAATTAAAAAACTTATGGTATATTAATTATGCGTTTTGATGAAATGGCGATGTAGCTCAGCTGGCTAGAGCATCCGGTTCATACCCGGCAGGTCGAGAGTTCGAATCTCCCCGTCGCTACCAATGAAGTTAACTAGATAGAAATATCTAGTTTTTTTGTTAAATTTTAGCTATAATTTTTATAGAAGTGATAAAGTGAAATTTAAATATAATATACCTAAAAATACATTTAAAATGTATGGTGAAGCTAATTATGTGTTTGTTCATCAAAAAGAATATTTGACTGGATCAAATAAAAAAATTCAAAATTTTTATATTGAACCAATTGTATTATCAATTATTTTATTCATATTAAATATAATATTTAATTTTATAAACGAGTCAATTGCAGATATTATAAATGTTATATTTGTCCTTTGTATTATATATTTATTTGTAATATTAATAAGTTATTTTAATTATAAAAATAATTTAAGGGCTGGCGAATTGAAAGTGGATAAAAAAGGTATTACCGATATTAGTGATATTATTATTACATTTCCATGGTATAAAGTTAAATTAATTGGAATTACAAATAATATGATGGTTATTTTGTCAGAAAGTAGCACTATAATGTTTTTAATCGAACCAAATGAAGAATTGTTAGAAGAAATATTAAAATATAAAGAAGTTACAATTATTAGGAATAATTAAAAGAGGTATGTATATGAAAAAGATAGTATTATTTCTAGTTATGTGTTTACTGTTAGTTGGGTGTGGTAAGACGAAAATACAAAAATATAAAGGTATTATGTCAGAAAATGACTATGTGATAATTGATGTAAGAACTAAAGAAGAATATGATGATGGTCATTTAGTTGATGCTATAAATATTCCTTATGATGAAATTGACGAAACTATAGATATTAATAAAGAAAAAATAATATTTGTTTATTGTAAAAGTGGAAATCGTAGTAAATATGCTTACGAAGTTCTTAAAAATTTAGGTTATACAACTTATGATTTGGGAGCTTTTCAAGACATAGATTTGCCAAAAGCATAAGTGTGTTATACTGTAAATAGTAGAGGTGAGTAATTTGATTATAGTAATAGAAGGAATTATATTATGTTTGTTATTTACTTTAATGATTTTTATAATGGCTCGAAATCCAATTAAAACTTTATATAATTATCCACCAAAGATCCAAGAAAAAGTTAAAACATTAGAAGAATATAAAGATTTAATACCCACAGGAAAAGACAAAATAGGAGCAAAATTAATCGCATCATTTATCATTGTAGTTGTAGTCAGTTTGATTTTAAGATATATAAATGGATATACAGAATTTAAAGAATGCTTTACTAATTCCATAATTCTTTGGACTATAGTTAATATTTATGATGTTATTATTTTAGATATATGCTGGTTTTGTCAATCAGAGAGATTCATTTTTAAGGGGACCGAAGATATAAAAAGCGAATATAAAAATTATTGGTTTCATATTAAAGAGGGATTAATTGGAGAAATAATTGGTTTAGTAATATCTTTAGTAATTAGCTTAGTAGTAGGATTTATTTTATAGTTATAGTGGTAGGTGAGTTTTATGAATTGGTTTGAAAAAATTTTGTGTTTTTTACAAGGTGAAATGGAAGACCCGGTTCCATATGGTTGGTTTCATTGGTTATGGATTTTTTTAGTTATTGGCTCTTTAATCTTTTTATATTTAAAGAAGAATAAATATAACGATAAACAACTAAAAATTGTTTTGGGAATATATGGAATAATTGCTTTTATTTTAGAATTAGCTAAACAATTAATTTGGGCATTTAATTACGATGCGATTACTGGAATAGTTACTTGGGAATATGAGTGGTATGCAGCACCATTTCAATTATGCACAACTCCAATATATATATCTATAATATGTCTATTTTTAAAGAAAAACAAATTTAGAGATGCTTTGCTTTCTTATCTGGCATATTACACAATTTTAGGAAGTTTAATGACTATTATAATACCAGACTCTTGTTTTACAAGTGATATACTAGTTAATATTCATACAATGTTTTTACATTGTGGTTCATTTGTAGTATCTGTTTATTTGTTATTTACAAAAGAAGTTGAAGTGAAATACTCTAATGTAATCAAAGGATTATATGCTTTTCTAACGTTTGTGTTTATAGCAAATACTTTAAATATTGTTATTTATAACTTGGGAATATTAAATGGTGAAAGTTTTAATATGTTTTATATAAGCCCTTATTTTATAAGTAGTCTACCAGTCTATAATACAGTTCAGGAATCTATTCCGTATTTCTTTTATCTTATGTTTTATATAATCACTATATATTTAGGAAGTAATATTATTTACTTTATAAGTTTAGGAATGCATAGTATTAAAAAAAAGAAATAGTATATATCCAATTAGAATTATTACGATATTTTTTATGAAAGATAATATTTTAGTGGAAATATTAAAATTTAAAATAAAAAAATTATGTTGAAAGAAGGTTATTTTGAAATAATCTTTTTTTAATTTAATTGCAATAACTAGGCATTTGTGGTACCATTTTACTAGGTGGTAAAATAAGTATGGAAAATAAAAATAAGATATTTTTGATAGCAATTATAATATTAACAATAAGTGTAATTGGTTTTTGTGTTTATTCAGTTATAAATAATAATAAGTTAGAAGAAACTGATGCGGTTAAATTTCGTAAAGAATATATGGAGTTAAACGGTAAAGTTAACGAAGCAAATGGAAAAGCTTATGTAAATGTAACATTAAACGATACTAATACTATTAAATATGTTACTGAAGCAGAAACAGTTGAATTACTAGAAAATGGCACTGGTATTATTTATTTTGGTTTTTCTAAATGTCCCTGGTGTCGTAGTTTAGTTTCCACTTTGGCAAGTGTTGCAGAAGAAAAAAATGAAACAATTTATTATTTGGATGTTCTAGATATTAGATCATCATTTGAAGTAAAAGATGGTGCATTGAATAAAATAAAGGATGGAAGCAAAGGGTACTATCAAATATTAGAATTATTAAATGATGAATTAGAAGATTTTTATTTAGAAGATGAAGAAGGCAATGTATTTGACACTAATGAAAAAAGATTATATGCCCCAACGCTAGTGGCCATAAATAATGGAGAAGTAACTGGGTTTCACGTTGGAACCATAGAATCTCAAGCATCTGGTTATGATAAATTAACTGATGAGCAAACTGATGAATTAGAAAAAATAATTACAAATTTAATTAATAGTAAAAATAATGAAGTGTGTACTCAAGATAAATGTTAGTACATTTCTTTAATTTATAAATAAAGAGATAATAAGGGTGAAAAGATGGCAAGAAAAAAGAAAAATGAAAGAGTAATATTGGAAGATATTGAATTAAAACCACAAGTAATCGGTTATACATTTCAAAAGAAAAGCAATCTTGGTCGTGTTATCTTTATCTTTATTGCTTTTTTAATAGTAGTTTATTATATAAATGATATCAGTTTATGGATAGATAATCTATTTGGTAAAAAATCACCCGAAACGATAGAAAATTTAGCTGGCAGTAATAATACTGATGATGATGGCAAAAATAATGAAAAAAATGAAATTATTTATAATATATATCAAACAAATTTAGTGATTAATGAGAATGGCATGACATTAAGTGGCTTTAATTATAATAACGGTATTTTAACATTTAATGTTGTAAACAATAACAATAAAACATTAGATTTATCTTCTAAAAAATATTTTTTAGAGACTTATTCTGAAGATAAAACCTTATTAGAAAGATTTAAATTAGATATTAATGTAATTAATGAAAATTCCCAAATAAGTTTTTCTTTGGATATGAAAAATAGTTTTTACTACTTAGTGTTAGAAGAAAAAACTATTGACGATTATCCCGTAGTTACATTAAAAACAGATGAATTAGGTGTTGCTAATATTACTTGTACTAAAGGTGTTGAAAGTATAATATATACTTTTAAAAATAATGTATTGGAATCTATCAATCATACTATTACTGATAGTAATATAACAGATGCTGATTATTATAAAAGATATAGTGCATATCAAAGTAAAGTAGCATCTTATAATACTTTAACAGGCATTACTGCTACATTCAATGGAACATTAAATGGATATACAGCAATAATAGCTATTGAACTAGATAAAGTAAATTTGAGTACTATTTATGAAAAATACTATTATGGGTATAAAGAAGTTCCAAAGGTCGTAAAATTTGAAATGCAAACTTATGGATTCGAATGTAAATAATTTAGGTAGGGGAGTTTATGAATTTACAATTACAAGATTTTGAAGGACCATTTGATTTATTATTACATTTAGTAAGAGTGTCTAAAATGGATATTTATACAATAAATATAAGTGATATTATTGAGCAATACTTAGAATTCATTAACTCAATCGATAAATTTGACATAGATGCAAGTAGTGAGTATTTAGTAGTATCATCAGAATTAATTCATTTAAAAAGTAAAATGTTAATTAATAAATATAATGAAGAAGATATAGCAGAGGAAGAAGAATATTCAATTAAAAGTGAAGAAGATTTAAGAAATAAATTAATTGAATATGAAAGATACAAGAGCATGACCGATACTTTTAGAATATTAGAAGAAAACAGACAGGATTATTACACCAAGTTGCCAGAAAATTTAAATAATTATGTAGAAGAAGAGAAAATTATTAATAGTGATGTTTCGGTAGATGACTTGGTAAAAGCTTTTTTAGAAATGCAAAGAAGAGTTAATTTTCAGAAGCCAATAACTACAAAAGTAACTAGAAAAGAATTTAGTGTTAAAGAACGAATTGTTGAAATAAGAAATTTGCTAAAAACTAAAAAAAGTTTAGAATTTAATGAATTATTTGATATAGTAACCAAGGAAAATATAGTTATAACATTTTTATCACTTTTAGATATGAGTAAAAATTCAGAAATCATTATTAAACAAGATAAAATATTTAGTGCAATCATTATAGAAGGTAAGTGATATTATGAAATTATTAGGAGTTTTAGAAGGATTGCTTTTTGTAGTAGGAGATGAAGGAGTAACCTTAAAAGAAATATGTGAAACTTTAGAGATTGATGAAAATACTGCTAGAAGATTACTTACAGAATTAAAAAAAGAATACGAAAGTGAACTTAGAGGAGTCAAAATTAGCTTTTTAGGTGAAACTTTTAAATTAACTACAAAAAAGGAACACAAAGAATATTATCAAAAATTAGTTACTACTAAAGAGGCAATTTTATCTCAAGCGCAACTTGAAGTATTGGCAATTATTGCTTATAATGAGCCGATTACAAGAATTGAAATAGATGAAATAAGAGGTATTAGTAGTGCGTACGTTGTGAAAAAATTATTAAGTAAAGATTTAATAAAAGTTGTTGGAAAAAGTGATTTGCCTGGAAAACCAAATTTATATCGCACAACCAGAGAATTCTTAGATTGTTTTGGATTGTCTTCGATTAATGATTTGCCAGACTTAGCGATAAAAGATAATGATGAAGAAAAAGCTTTATTTTCTAAAAAAAATGAGGTCGAAGAATTATTATAAAATTACCCAGAATATTATTTTGGGTTTTATTTTGCTAAAAAATGTGTTAAAATATAACGCGTTAAATTACTAAGGGGGAAAATAATGAAAATTGATATGACCGCGTTATATGAAATGGTAATTAGGAATATGGTAATTACTAGAGAGAGTCTGAAATTTAAAGGGTACACAGATGAAGAAATAAATTATTTATTGCAAACGCAAAAACTAATTGCAGTTAATAATCAATATCAATTTAATGATGTTGAAGGGTTATATAAATATGGCGAATCTTTTATAATACATTTTAATTCACTTAAAGCTAAAGCTTGTTTTAAAAAGTGTAGACAATTAAATCCTACGCATCGTAGTGCTTTATTGCAAAGATTTTTTCAACTTTTTAGTGCCAATCAAATACAAGAGGCTTTAAGTTGCTTTGATATTATTTTAACTATTGAACCAGAAAAATATTATGAAGAAAACAATTTGTATACATATTTAATAAGCCTTTTAGAAGATGTTCCAGAAAAGTATATTGCCATGGTTAATGTAACAGAATTATCTCAAATTAAAGGAACATCTTCAGAAGAAAAAAATTTAGAAAATGAAATAAAAAGGACTATTAGTGAAAATAAGTTAACGTTTGCTATGTCATTGCTAAATGATTTACTTGCTAAATATCCAACATATACTATTAGTAGAGGTGTATTGAAGTTGTTATTATCAAAAGCAATTGATAATGACGAATTAATAAAAGCTACTATTTTTAAAATGATAAATAAAGAATGTTATTACGAGTTAATACAATATTTAGAAAACATAAAGAAAAGAAGAAAATTAGATACTCAAGAATATTATATTTTTTATTTATCAAAAGTCTTGATAGATTTAATTAATTCCAAAGTTATACCTACGATAACTGCATTTCACCCTCGTAATATTAGTGAAGCCTTAAGAGGAAACAACTTTGAAGAAGCTATTATACAAAATAAATTGTTTTTAAGAAAGAATAATAGAGATAAAAAGGAAGATCCAATTATGATTTTATTAAAAAGAATTTGTAAAATGATTAATCAACTTAAATTAGAAGAATCTGCATTAGAAGTTGATAAAGAGGAATTAAATGCTGACGAACCTATGGATTTACTTGATAATAGCAGTGATGTAGGTGAGATAACAGAAATTCCTAGTAATGATTCGAGAGATTTAAACGATATTTTATTCTTTATGAAAGAACGCAATTTGTCTTTAGAAGATTTGATAATTAATTATAATTTAAATTTTGAAGAAATTCAAATTTTAAAATTGTTAATGGCTAAAGATTGTTATTCTTTGGGATTTGAAGCTTTAGGAGATAAATACTTAAAAGAAGTAAGCGAGCAACCTGGAATTACTGAAAGGGTGTCTGCGTTATTAGTTGAAATACAAAAAAATAAAAAAACTATTATATATGGTATATCAAGAAAAAGAAAAACTGAACAATAAAGTATAATTTTTTGTTTCAAAATGCGAGAAGTATGTTATAATTTAAATGTACTTGCTCGTATGGCGGAATTGGTAGACGCGATAGACTCAAAATCTATTTTCTGCAAAGGAGTGTCGGTTCGAGTCCGACTTCGAGCACCAGATTGATAGAAAACTCGGACTTAGATTAGTCCGAGTTTTAAAATACAAAAAATGAGTTATTTTTATAACTCATTTAATAATTAGATTCATTTTAGTAACATGGTAAAACTAATGATGGGATGCTAATACTCTTATGAAATGTTATTTCTTCTCCAACGTTACCATTGACATTTTTATAATATTTTTCATATTTATTACAATATAAAGTTTTCCCATCTTGTATAAAATATATTAAGAAATTTTCACATAAAAACAAGCAGTTTTAAAAAAACTAATAACATTAGAGGATTTGTATACAAAAAAAGAAGAAGATATTTGTGAAATATTTGAACATAATTTTTCTTCTTGGCCTATATTTAGAGAAGCAACTAAAATTATTAGAACATCAACTAAGCCTAATAATAAATTCTATATATCTTTCGATACAAAAAAAGAAATACAATTCCATTAATACAAACATCTTTGGGTAATAAAAGAATTATAGATTTTTCAGATAAATCAAGAAAAAAATATGATGAATTAAAAGACTATAAAGATAGCAAATATGCTTATGTAGAAGGATTAAGTAATATAAATTAAGGTACTAATTTTTCTTTAATGGAGTAATAAAAAATTGGTATAATATAAACAGGTAAAAAATGGATGATATTTTTAATATCGAAGTTTGTAAAAATTATTTGATTAATTACTATAGATATGATAGTTATTATAATTTTGATTTGACAGAAGAGCCTGGATATGTAAGAAAAAAATCAGTTAGTTAGAACTTTAAAAAGAAAATTAGGACTAGTTAAAGTAGGCGTTTGTAATTAGTTTAAATAGTAATAAAACATAATATATAGGGAAAGGATGATATTATGTTTTATTACCCAAATAATAATTATAAAGTACAACCTTTAAATAATAATAGGTTTATATTACCATTTTTAGGTGGAGCTTTAATAGGTGGTGCAGCGGTAGGATTAACTAGACCTAGACCAATTTATAATGTAGCACCATACCCATATCCATATATGCCTTATGGAAATTATAATTATTATTATCCGCCATATCCAAGACCATATTAAGACTACAAGTTAGTCTTTTATTTTGGCGTATTATAAAAAGGGATTTTTTCTAAAAAAGTTTGAGAGTTGACTTTGAGTTTATATAAATATATAATCTAAAATAGAAGAGGGTGTACTACATAAAATGCATTATAAAAGCAAAAAAAAGTTAAGAATAATTCTGCTTATTTTATTAATAACTGTCTCTGTATGTCTATTTGGATGCATTTTTGTTAAAAACACTCCTAATTTAGATGAAAAAAAGCTTGTAGAAAAAAATGATTCAAATATGTTTGCAATTATGATTGGGGATTTAGAAGGGAATTATACCAAATATAAAGAAAGTATACTTCCGCAAAAAGAAGATGGTTACATCTTTAACCAAAATAAGTCTGTATGTTATAATTCCGATGGAGAAGTAATAAATCAAGAGATTCAATATAGAAATAATATGGTTAAAATGAACGTGACTCACTCTTCATATTGTTACTTATATTTTGATGTAATATCAAAAACTGATTTTTGTTTAGATAGAGGAATCACAAATTTAAAAGATTGTCTTTTAGTAATGGAAGATTACTCTTATAATATAGAAGAAGCAATTGAATATATTAAAAATAAAGGTAACGCGACAACAAGTGTTATAGCGCCAACAATTACGTATGCCAAAAAAAATGAAGTATTAGAAGATGAAAATGGTTTGGTATCTACTAGCGACAATTTTAGTTTAGGCACATCTTATGCTTTTGATCCAACAACCGGTTCTTATCGTATTTTAAATGCAAAATCACCTGCAGTTATAACAGATGATTACATAGATTATTATACTTGTGGAGGAAGCTGGAAATATTGCACAACAATGTATCAAGTAAAAGATTATAAAGTAGTTGAGAAAAGTCTGTATACAACGCAATATATTACTAAGGCAGATGTTTATACCTTTAAATCAGTAGATAGTTTTGATTCTGAAATAGGTTTATATGCTACAAAAGATGAAAAGGGAACTAGTTAATTTTTTAGGGGAGCAGTAAAAAATAATTATGTGTCATATGGCGGATTTATCTGGCGTGTGATTAGAATCAATGGTAATGGCAGCGTGCGAATGATTTATTCTGGAACGTCCACCGATGCAACTGGCGCAGACACTTCAATTGGGACAAGTGTATACAATACTAAAGGTTGGGATCCTACATACGTAGGATACAAATATGGTGAGGATTTAGTATTAAGAGAAACCTCCGAAATGAGTGCATATCATGGTATAGGTGTTAACAATATATATTATTTTGGAAAAGGTTATGAAATTACTGAAGATGGTAAATTTCAATTAGATCAGAATCAAGATATGATAAGTGGCAAATGGGCAGATATTTATAAAGAAGTTATAGACAATTATCCATATAGTTGTTTACGAGGAGGAGCTAAAGCAGATGCTAAATGTAATTTAATAATGCATGTGAAGGAATACGTAAGTGACACTAGAGCTAATGTGCACTATATTTCTTATAATTCAAAAGATTATGCTAGTACATTAACTAATAAATTTGATTCAACAGTAAAAAAATTAGTTGATATGTGGTATGAAAATAATATTTTGAATAAAAAAGATAATGAAGGCAATTTGTTGAGTAATTATCTAAGCGATGAAATATTTTGTAATGATCGAAGTATACGCAGTGGTGATGGATATAAATTATCGGAATTTACATATTATAATATGTATAATCGAATGACAGGAACATATGAATCAACATTATTATGTAAACAAAATGAAGATAAATTTAGTGTTGCAAATAAAAATTTAAAGTATCCAATTGCTCTTATAACTGCTGATGAAGTTATGTTAGCTGGTGGGACTGGCGGAGTTAACAATATGTTTTATTTATATACTGGTCAAAAATATTGGACTATGAGTCCGTCATTTTATTCTACAAATTTTCATTCTTCATATAATTATAGAGTGACTGAAAATGGTGCTGTTGGTAATGTGAATTTAGGTTCCTATCATGGCGTTCGTCCAGTTATTAACTTGTCTAGTGAAGTAGAAATATCTCAAGGAATAGGAACTAAGGATAATCCGTATGTAGTTAAATTAAAAAGTAGTTAACAAAAAGATTTTTGAAGGGTTTAACAACTCTTTTTTTCATTAAGCAATTTTAATATAATTCCTAAAAATATATAATTAATTAAAGTGTTAGTTCCTCCATAAGATAAAAATGGAAGAGGGATTCCCATAATCGGAAGCAGTCCGACGTTCATAGATATATTATATAATTGATGAAATATGAAAATTCCTAAATAACAAAGCATAAACATTTTAAATTTTTTATTGTTAATTTTATTAAGTCTAAATATTAAAAATAGATTAATTGTAAAAAAAGATAAAACAATTAGAATGGCACTAAAAACACCAAAGTTACCAATTGAAAATGCAAAAAAGAAATCGGTCGGTGCTTCTGGAATATAAAGAAGAATTTTATTAAAGCCTGTACCAAAAAATGATGAAGCTCCAATCGTTATTAAGGCATTTTCTAATTGATAACTATTTCCGTTAGCAAAATTTATTAATCTATCCATTCGATAAAAAAAAGAAGTCCCAATAATATCAATTAAAAAATCTTGAAAGAAAAAATACATGACAAAAAAGGCTGTTAGTAAAATGAATCCTATACTGAAAAAAAATATGTACCACCATTTGTTTAATTTGGCATAAAATAGAACTACTAGTAAGATAATTAGATAATTAATTATGGCACCAGTATCAGGTTCCAAGAAAACCAAAATACAGGGAATTATAGTTGTAATAAAAAGTTTGATAATTAAAATAAATTCATCTTTAATATTTTTAATTTTAAAATTGCAAACTATTTCAATTAAATATAAAGAGAGTGTTAATTTTACGAGTTCGCTGGGTTGAAAAGTAAACCCAAAAATACTAAGCCAGCATTTGGCACCATTAATATCTTCACCTAAGAATAGAACTAATATTAATAAAAAAATAGTAAAAAAATAAAGATAGCTAGCATATTTAAATAATTTTTTCAACTTTATTTTTGATAAAATAAAAATAATTAAATATCCTAACAGAAACCAAATTAACTGCTTAATAAAAGCCTTTTCATAAACGATGCTTATAAATTTAGCATTAATCATATTAAAAAGACTTATAACATTTAATATAAGTAAAGGAGTAAATAAAAGTAATTTGGGATTTTTAAACGTTTTCATAATATTATTATGGTTCAAAACATAGTCATTTATCATAAAATATAGTGATGGAGGATTTAAAATGAAAGATTTACCTAAGGTTTTTGCCAATAAAATTAGCGAAAATATTAATAACACTCAAGATATATTTTATGGGAATGATAGATCTAACCACAAAAAACCTGATAGTTTAAGTATAGTTAGAAAAATAAATAGTATTTTTGCGTCAACTAGTCATGTGTATAAAAGTAAAGTTAAAATAGAATTAAAAGATAAAACAGAAGAAAAAGTAATTGTAGGAAAAACAACTACACATTTAATCACAATAGACGGAGAACTAATTAAAATTATTGACATTGTTGATATTGAAAAAATATAATTGAATAGCGTCTCTTTATTTGATATTATTTTACTAGTGATAGTATGAAAGAAAAAGATAAATTAACTTTATTTGTATTTATTGGATTAATAGTAATAATATTAGGTATATTAGTATTTAACATATATAAAACTAAAAAACTAGATAATGTTGATAGGAGAGTAGAATATATTTTTAATAATTTAACTTATGATAATGTTTTTAATAAAGGCAGTGAATTGTTTTTGCAAACAATAAAACTTTTGAATAATTCAGACATTTGGGAATTTGAAAGAGATGTCAATGGAAAAATTATATATTATGCAATTAATAATTATAATCAATATAAAAAAATTAGAAATTTCCATATAGTTAATACAACTTTAAATAGTGTAGAAATACAAAAATATATGAATGAAAAAAATATAATTAAATATGAAAATAATTATTATATTGAAACAAATAATGATGAAGAGTTAAAAAGTAATTATATAGGAAGTAATATCGAGATTAAATCTTATGACAATAACTATGTCTATTTTAAATGTATAAATTATTATTGTGATGATTATGAATATAATGGAATAATTGAAGAGATACCATCTTGTAACTATACAGATAGTGAGTCAATTTTTACATTAGTATTAGAAAATAATAATTTACGAGTTAACAATTTAGAAGAAATAAGAAATATTATAAAATAAAAAAAATATATTAGACGATTTCGTCAATATATTTTTTTAATTGTTTAGCATTTTTATCAAATATTATTTTTAATTGATTATCAATTTCTACTATTCCTTTTGCTCCCAATCTTTGAATAGCTTCTTTATTAACAATTGTAACATCTCTAAGTATTACTTTAAATCTACTCAAATTACATTCAGCATTTATTATATTATCTTTGCCACCCAAGTAACCTATTAATTTATTTTCTTTAATAGCAAAGTCTTTTCTATTTAATTTCATTGCTACAGCTAAAATAATAAGTATTACAATGGCAATAATAATATACTGAATTGTTGTACTCAAAATCAATCACCCAAAATAATTATACTACAAAAACTTAATTATTAAAAGTGATACTCACTAATTTAAAAATTAAACATAAACTAATAATGAGAATACATGAAAGGGTGAAAATATGAATAATAATAATTCAAATAATTCTGGTAATTGTATTAATGAAATTTTAAGCATCATCTTAGTATTACAAGAAAATGCATGTCCAGACAATTGTTTAGATACTTGCGATAGACCAATGCTTGGTGGAGGAACTAATTGCCTAGTATGTAATACGCGTCCAGTAATGCTTTATACTTGTTGTGGTAATGGTACTCCTTGCCTTATACCTACAAAGTGAGAAAGTGGTAAAATATATATTGACATACATATAGTATAGCAGACTTATTGTTTGCTATATTTTTTATTTAAGAACCACCCGGAGCCCCTAAATCAATTAATTTTTATTATATGTTACTACCTTTTGTAATTGCAATAAAATTTTTGATTTTGGAGAAATTTGTTAAAATATTACAATATATGATACTTTGCGTGTTTAAAAGAGTTTTAAGAGCATTTTGTATAGTAAACGTAAGATTGGGTTATATATACTTGATTTATTGTTTATTTAATAAATGAAACGCTATAAAAAGCATTCTAACAAATAAAAAGAAGTAATAAAAATTACCTCTAATATTTTTATTTTTTTTGCAATGAAACATATGAATTATTAACTAAACTAATACATTCATCAGATTTAATTGTAATTTCTTCTTTATCTCCTATTTTTGACAATGTTATTTTTTTTACGGTTTGTGACTCATCATAACCGGAAGAATTTTTATAAATTTTTTTCTTTTCTATAAACAATATTGAATTTTTATTTAATCCTTTTACGATGTAAGTACCACTAGGAACATAAAATCTTATATATTTTTCTCCGTCGTAGGTATCATACTTGCCATATTCACCCAAACTATTCCATTGTAAAGTAAATGAATTTTCATTATCATCACTTATATTAATTTTTTCGTTTTTATAAATATATTCAACATTTTGAGATGATATTTTTTTATTAGTTATTGAATAAATATTTCCTGTTTCATAAACACTAACATAATATCTTGTGCCATGGTAATAAAAACTATAATAATTTCCCATATACCATTCTCCCTCATCACAAATATTTTTAATATCTTTGATTTCCCAGTTTAATTCATTTAAAACATCTATTAAATTTTGTTTGAAATTAGTATCTTGAATTTCATCAATTTTTTTATAATCAATATCGTCATATGCAATAAACAAACTTATTCCTATTAATATGATTGCAATTATTATTATTGTTTTTATTGCTTTAAATATAAAACTCATTATTTACACCTCACATTTTGTAATTGTCTCATAAAATTAACACATTGCATGTTATTACCTCACTTTTTACTTATTTGTTATTTGAATTTTAATCCATCACGTTATTTAAATAATTTTTTTAATTTTAATTGTCTAAATATTTACAATATTCTTTAAATTCATAGCTATTGTTTTTAACAGTTATAGTATCTTGTGTTCCATCAGTATAAATTACTTGAAATGTTGTACTATCTTGTGTTTTAGCACCTACACCAGCAAGCAAACCAACAGGTCCTAATAATGTAGCACCCACTAAACCTCTTCCAACGGCAGAAGTTGATTTTTTTCTGCTACTTGATGAAACGATTATTGTTTTCTTTATTGTTTTTTTTGTTTTTTTATAACTATTTGTATTATTATTTGGAAAACAAGTGGTTCCGACTAATATTATTAAAATTCCGTACCATTCTCCTAGTAATAACATAATTATGCCAAATATTATTATAATAATTCCTAATGCCATTTTTTACTCCTCTCTAATAATAGAATAGCACAAAAAATATTTGGTGGCTACTAGCCTATATATAAAACATCAAAAAATGTAAAGAATATTATTAGGAGGCTAATAGTACACTTATGAAAAATTTAGAAAAAGAAATAGTTTTACATGATGATGAATATTATTATCAAATAATTAGAACAAATATTAAGAAAGAAAGACTAAAACAAAATTTAACTCAACAAATGTTAGGTGACATGACTGGACTTTCACGAGAATATATCACTGATATAGAAAACGAAAAGAGAAAAAAGCATTTTACTATTGCAGTTATTGGAAGAATAGCAGATGCACTTAATATCAAAATTAAAGATTTATTTAATGAGCAATAATTTAAGAACATTATAATTAATTGAATTATGATGTTTTTTTATTCTTTTATATATTAATAATTATATATAAATTATATATATTAATTATATCAGTTATATTAGTTATATTAGTTATATTAGTTATATTATATAAATATATATATAATAAATATATTACTTACAAATTCTCACTACTAATATAGTAATATATATTATATTAGTAGTATTTATTATAATAGGGTCATTTTAATAAATTGCTATTTTTGGACTTAAAATAATCACCACCAGTGCGTTTATATAAAGATTGACGTTCTAAATAATTAAGAGCATTATTAACACTATCATTTTTATTTTTACTTGTTTCAAAACCTCTTTTTTTTAAATATTTAATTATTTCTTCTGAAAATGTAGAGGCATATTCTCCGATACTAATAACATAAATGTGTAAATGCCATGGGATTTTTTCGCCTACAACAACTCTTTTGGGTCTACCTCTTTTTCCCGTACGATTATATGAGATATATGCACCAGATGACTTGGTTTCTGATGTACCTACAATGAATGATATATCTCTAAATCTTTCATCGGTGTGTTTTCTTCTCAACATTGCTTGATAAATATTTTTAAGTTTTTTTTCAATTTCTTCTTTACTATTAAATTTATCAGTTGTATTAACGCTATAACATATTATATTTTTATTTTCTTGCATTTTCTTCTAACCACTTATCAACTTTATCTAAAATAAAACCATATTTTGCTCCTACACGACAATGAGGAAATTCATTGTTTTTTATTAAGTTTCTAATAGTAGAAACACAACACCCCATATATTCAGCGATTTCTTTAATATTTAAAATTCTTTGCATTATATCATTCCTTTCGTTTTTTAAATATAAAATACCTATACAATTAAGTATCATATTGGTAAAAAATGAATTTTTCAATGTTTTTTTAGTAAAAAATGATAATAAATTTTATCTTGTAAATACAAAATAACAAGATGTTTTTAAATGTTATATATATGTTTTTAAAAATTGAAAAAAATTATCAAAATATACAAAAAAATGCAAAAAAAACATTGATAGAATTATATAACTTGTTTTAATATTGTCTCAGGTGGTGTCATTGGCTGGATTTACAAAATAGTAAATTTAGTTTTGGCGTAAAAATTCTTTTAGGTCATTTTAAATTATGCTTTTAGAAACTAGAAATTTTAATTTTAAGTAAATTTTTAAATTCGCGAACCTTAACTTTAATAATTAACTTAAAAATATAATTTATATTGTTTTCTACTAAGAATTTAAAACGCATATTATTTTATAAGGGAGGCTAAATGAAAGTTAATTTTATTTTTGACGAAGAATGTAAAAAAACTTTACAAGATGTAATGGAATATTATTTTAAAGAATTTTATTTATTGCATTTGGAGAATAATTAAGAGTGACATAGTGATATTGGCCTATTAAAAGTGTGGAGAAAATGGTAAAATATATGTATGTCAATATGTGTTTTACTATATAGATTGGAGGAAAAAATTATCAATAGTGACACATTGAAAGTCGGTATGTATTTACGACTTTCGAGAGAAGATGAAATAAAAAATAAAGAAAGCGAAAGCATAGAAAATCAAAGAAAATTAATAGAAAATTATTGTCAAGAAAAGGGTTTTATTATATTTGAAGAATATGTAGATGATGGAGTTAGTGGAACCACATTTGAACGTCCAGGTTTTACAAAAATGATTGAAGACGCTAAAAATGGCATAATAAATACAATTATAACGAAAGACCTATCAAGATTAGGAAGAAATTTTGCACATTTCACGATATTTCTTGATGAAGTATTCCCAAAATACAATATCAGATTTATTGCAATTTCAGATAATTTTGATACCAAAAGTTATGAGATTGGCGGTATTGAAACTTATATAAAAAATATGATGAATGAGCAATTTGCAAAAGATATAAGCAACAAAGTTAAAGGCGCAATATATACCAAAAAAAGAAATGGAGAATTTTTAGGAGGCGTTCCTCCGTATGGTTATAAAAAAGACCCAAATAACAAATATAAATTAATTATTGATGAAGATACAAGCATAGTTGTAAAAAGAATTTTCAATATGTTTATTAATGGTTATAGTCTTAAATCAATTGCAGATATTTTGACTGATGAAAAAATACCTATACCATCAGTCAAAAAGAATTTAAATCGAGGTTTAAAATCTTCTGCTTATGGAATATGGTGCACTAGAACTCTCAGTGAAATGTTAAATAATCCAACTTATACCGGAAATCTTACACAATGTCGTAGAAGAAAAGTAAGTTATAAATCCAAAGAAATAAAAAGAACGCCAAAAGAACAATGGATTATAGTAGAAAATACACATGAACCTATAATAGATACTGATACTTTTAATATCGCTCAAAGCCTTTTTAAAAAGAATATAGGAAGAAATAGTCATGATATATTATTAAAAGGATTTTTATATTGCAAAGAATGCAAACATACAATTTCTATTTGCAAAGGTGGAAATGGAAAGTATTATTGTAGTTGTAATTTCTATAAAAAACATTCCAAAAGAGGTCTTTGCACCCCTCATTCTTGTACTTATAAAGCCATTGAAGAAAGAGTTTTAAAAGAAATTAGAAAATTATTTAAGCAATATTTAAAAAGAGAAAGATTTGAAGATATTGCAAAAAATAGTAACAAAAGAGAAAAAAAACTTTTTGAATTAAAAAGTGGTATAGAGCATTCGAAAAACAAGATATTAATTTATAAATCGCAGATTGATGAGGCTTATAGAGATAAATTAAGAAAGAAAATCGATGAAGAACAATACGTAAGAACAAGCGAAATGATTATCAAAGATATTGATTATCAAAAAAAATTATTACAAGATTTGGAACATAAATATAATTGCTTATTATTAAACATACCTAATGAAGAAGATTATAGCAATTTAATAACTGAATATTTATCTTTAAAAAAACCAAATAGACAAATATTAGCAAGTATAATTGATAAGATTGAAATAGACGAAGAAAAAAATCTTACTATACATTGTAAGATTAGACTAGATTAGCAAATTCTCACTTGTGAAAAAATGGTGGAGTATGCCAATAAGCAAGGATGTTACTACAGATTGCGGCGGTCAACCTATTGGTGGCACTTGCTCTACCGTTTTTAGAGTTGAAAAAGTAGAAGGAAATTGTTGTACATTTAGAGTATTAGCACAAAATACTGATACAACTTCATTGTGTCCATTTGTAGCAACTAACTCATTCTTCACAATGGATACAAGCTGTTTATGCAGTATAAGATGTCTATCAGATACTTTTGTAGATTGTGTTTGTTAATTTAAGTAAAGTGTAAATGGAAACCATAAGAAATTATGGTTTTTATTTGTTTGATGAAAAGAGTGTAAATTACCAACTGATTTTTGTAAAAACTTGACTGCTTTGAAATAAATAATTTATTTCTAAAATGGAAAAGAAGTCAATACATGGGCCTTAATAACAATAAAAAAAATACACTGACAATAACAAGAAATGCCAGTAGTACATTTAGATTCATATGTAATATTAAAAATGAAGAAATTGAAATAACCTTAAATAAATAATAAAAATAATCTAAACTGCATTTCTTAGAGCAGATAATGTGGTTTTTGTATCAAAATATTATACGTTTTGTGCATTTATGTAATAAGTGTTATAATACCATTAGAGGTGTAATGTGAAATTATATAAAAAGTTAAAAAAGGCATACAAAGATACGGATAAAAAATCATTTGCGGTATATGCAGTGTTAAGAATTTTAGTGTTATTAACTTTTGTAAGACAATTAATATTAGGCGAATGGGGAAATGCATTTCTATGTTTGTTATCGCTTTTATTGTTTCTTGTTCCTTTTTTTCTTGAAACAAAATTTAAAATAACAATACCTAGTACTTTAGAAATTATTATTTTAATTTTCATATTCTCGGCAGAAATACTTGGCGAGATAAATAATTTTTATGTTACAATTCCTCATTTTGACACACTTTTACATACTCTTAACGGGTTCTTGTGTGCGGGAATTGGATTTTCATTAATAGATTTATTAAATGGAAATAGTAAAAATATTCATTTGTCACCAATCTTTGTGGCTGTAGTTGCTTTTTGTTTTTCGATGACAATTGGAATACTTTGGGAATTCTTTGAATTTGGTTGTGATATGTTAATTGGAACTGATATGCAGAAAGATCGAATCGTTGAAAAAATTATAACTGTAAATTTGGATGAACAAAAGAAAAATAGCCCTATAACTATAGATGATATAAATAAAGTTATAATTTACGATAAAAACAATTTGGAATTAGCATCATTTAACGGTTATTTAGATATTGGCATAATTGATACAATGAAAGATTTATTAGTAAATTTTGTCGGAGCAATATGTTTTAGTATTTTTGGATATTTATATATATTAAATAGAGATAAATATAAATTTGTAGATCATTTTATACCTACAAAAAAGTTAAAAGTTATCAAGGAATGAAAAGAAAAGTAAACAAGAAAAAATTCACTTCGTACTGTTAGAAGAGGCGTTTTAAAAAACTATATGTACAATAATTTGGATCCCCAAAATAAAAAAGAAATAGAGGAAACTATTAGTTTGTTTAACAAGTAAGTTTAAGAAATATAGTCAAATATATTTCTTTTTTATTTAGTATTATTGTACTAAAGTTAAATTTAATTTATAATTATAATGATAGGTGATAATATGAAAAAAATAATATCGACAGAAGAAGTAGCGTTATTAGATAAGTATTTTAGAGTTTGCAACTATATGTCGGTGGCAATGCTTTATTTAAAGGATAATCCTCTTTTAAGAAGAGAATTACAAGAGAGTGATATTAAGAAAAAATTAGTAGGGCACTGGGGAAGTGCGCCTGGACAAAATTTTATTTATACTCATTTAAATAGAGTAATTAATAAATATAATTTAAATATGATATATATTTCTGGTCCGGGTCACAGTGGTCAAGCGATGATTGCTAATAGTTACATTGAAGGCGCGTATTCAGAAGTTTATCCAGAGTATACCCAAGATGAAAAGGGATTACAAAAATTATTTAAAAAGTTTTCGTTTCCGGGAGGAACTTCTAGCCATGTAGCACCAGAAGTTCCCGGATCAATTAATGAAGGCGGAGAGTTGGGTTATAGTTTATCGCATGCTTTTGGAGCGGTACTTGATAATCCCGATTTAATTGCTGCGTGTGTTATTGGCGATGGAGAAGCAGAAACAGGACCTTTAGCGACTAGTTGGCATGGCAATAAATTTATTAATCCTAAGAAAGATGGATTTGTACTTCCAATATTACATTTAAATGGTTATAAAATAGCTAATCCAACAGTATTTGCTAGAATTACTGATGAAGAGCGAATAAATTATTTTAAAGGTTGTGGGTGGGATCCAATTGAAGTCAATGTAATTGATAAAGAAAATTATCATGAATTAATGGCAGAAGCTTTAGATGAAGCAATCGAAAAAATTAACAAAATTAAATTAGAAGCTAAAAAGAATAAGTCATTTGAAAGACCAAGATATCCAATGATTATTTTAGTATCGAGAAAAGGATGGACTTGTCCTAGAGTCTTATATAATTTAGAAACTGAAGGAACATTTAGAGCACATCAAGTGCCAGTTACTTTTAAAAAAGTCGAAGATGATATAAGTTTACTTACTGAATGGTTAAGGAGTTATCGTCCCGAAGAATTATTTGATGAAAAAGGAAAAATAAATAAAGAAATTTTAGCATTATGTCCAAAAGGTAATAAGAGAATGAGTGCAAATGTACATGCCAATGGAGGAGTACTTCTAAAAAATATTAAAGTACCTGATTTTACAAATTATAAAATTGATGTTATAAGGGGAGTCACAAAAGCAGAAGATATGCGTGTGCTTGGGGGATACATTAAAGATATAGTTAAACTTAATAAAAATAATTTTAAAATATTTGGTCCCGATGAAGCTTTATCAAATAGGCTTAATAAAGTTTTTGAAGCAACAAATAGAAAATGGAATATAGAAAAATATGATAATGATGAATTTTTAAGCAATGATGGAGCAGTTTTTGATTCATTTCTTTCTGAACATATGTGTGAAGGTATGCTTGAGGGATACTTACTTACGGGAAGACACGGATTTATGCATAGTTATGAAGCCTTTATTAGAATCATTGATTCAATGGCTAGTCAACATGCCAAATGGTTAAAAGTTACTAAAGAAATACCTTGGCGTGCTCCGGTATCATCTTTGAATTATATTCTTACCAGCCATATATGGCAACAAGATCACAATGGTTATACTCATCAAGATCCAGGATTTTTAAATCACTTAGCTACTAAAAAAGCGGATACAGTGAGAATGTATTTCCCGGTAGATGCTAATACTTTATTATCAACATTTGACCATATTATTCAAACTAAAAATTATATAAATGTTGTCGTAGCAAGCAAACATCCAAGTATTCAATGGCTTAATATGGAAGAAGCAAAAGTTCATTGTAAAAATGGGTTAGGTATTTGGGAATGGGCATCTAATAAACCTAAAAATCCAGATGTTATACTTGCTTGTGCTGGAGATACACCAACTTTAGAAGTCGTAGCAGCAGCCAAAATATTAAAAGAATATTGTCCAAAAATTAATACTAGAGTAATTAATGTTATTGATTTAATGCGCCTACAGAGTAATGATAAGCACCCACATGGCTTAACTCATAAAGAATATGATAGGTTATTCACTTTAGATAAACCAATTATATTTGCTTATCATGGTTATCCGAACTTAATACATGAACTTACTTACAATCGTACTAATCGAAATCTACATGTTCATGGGTATAATGAAGAAGGAACCATAACAACCCCATTCGATATGCGCGTCCAAAATAAAATTGATAGATTCAATTTAGTGTTAGATGCTTTAAAATATGTTGAAGAAACAGAAGAAGTTAGAATGACAAGAAACTTAATGAAAAAGAAATTAAAAGAACATAAAGAATATATTGTTGAAGAGGGAATAGATTTAGAAGATATTAGATGCTGGCAATTAGAGGAGTAAAATAATGAATATATACGATTTTGATGATACAATTTTTGCTGGAGATTCATCAGTAGAATTTATAAAATATTCTTTTGTTAGACATCCATTTTTAGTTATTTGGTGTTTAATTAAGGCATTAAAGGAAGCTATTAAATATTTATTTAAGAAAAGTAATTTTGGCCTTATCAAAAGTGAATTATTTAGTTTTGTTAAATATCTTAGTAACATAGATGATTACATGGATAAATATGTATTAAAGCACCAAAAACACATTAAAAAATTTTATTTAGACCAAAAAAAAGATGATGATGTTGTTATATCTGCTTCATTTGACTTTATTGTCAGACCTTTTTGTGAAAAGTTAGGTATAAAATATATTATTGCAACTGAATATGATACTAAAAAAGGCAAAATTATTGGTAAGAATTGTAAGGGCCAAGAAAAGATTATTAGGTTTAATAAGGTTTTTGAAAAAACAAAAGTAAACGAAGCATATTCTGATTCATTGAGTGATGTACCAATGTTTAAGATTGCCAAAAAAGCTTATTTAGTTAAAGGTGACGAACTAATACCTTATGAAAAATAAAAAAAAGTTCAAGTATATCTTAAATTTTAAATGTAAACAATAAAACTAAATAAATATTATAAAAAAACTCGCATAAACATTAACTAAGAGGTGTATATGAGAAAGTTTATAATAATATTATTTAGTTTTTTCTTTTTGTTTGCGATACGTGTATCAGCAGAAAATATAACCAGTTATAGCGAAAGTGCTATTTTAATAGAGTCTTCTACTGGTAAAATTTTATATGAAAAAGATGCCGATTTAGAAAAAGCGCCAGCTAGTATGACTAAAATAATGAGTATGATTTTAATAATGGATGCTATTCACAATGGAAGTTTGAGTTTAGAAGATAAAGTTTTAATTAGTGAAAATGCCTCAAGTATGGGTGGGAGTCAAGTATACCTAAATACTGGGGAAAGTTATAAAGTAAGTGAATTGCTAAAATCTATTGCCATAGCATCTGCTAATGATTCGGTAGTTGCAATGGCTGAAAAAATTGCTGGTACGGAAGAGAAATTTGTAGAAATGATGAACAACAAATGCAAAGAGTTAGGGTGTACTCATACCAATTTTGTCAATCCTCATGGACTTGATGATGAAAATCATTATAGTAGTGCAAGAGATATGGCATTAATGGGTAATTACTTGGTTAAAAATTATCCAGACATTTTAAAATTTACAAGTATTTATGAAGATTATTTACAAAGACCTGATGGTTCTAATACATGGTTAGTTAATACCAATAAATTAGTAAGATTTTATGAAGACGTAGATGGGCTTAAAACTGGATTTACCTCAACCGCAGGCTATTGTTTAACATCTACTGCAATGAAAAATAACATGCGTCTTATTGGAGTAGTGATGGGAGTTGATACGCCAGATAATCGAACAAGCGATACAGTGAAGATGTTAAACTATGGTTTTAATTCTTATAAATTATCTACTATTTATGAAAAAAATAAAATTATTGATAAAGTAAGAGTGGAAAAGGGAAAACAAGATAGTGTAAAAATTGTTTTAATGGAAAATGCCACTGAGCTTTTGAATATTAATGAAAAAGCAAAAAATTATACTATTAATGTTAAATTAGAAAAAATAATAGCACCAGTTAACAATGGTGATAAAGTTGGAGAAGCCGAAGTGATTGATAATGAAGGTAAAATAATTACTAAAGTAGGTATAACTGTTGCAAATGATGTACAGAAAGCTAATTTGTGGGATTATTTCAAAAGAAATTTAAATGTAACTTTTTCGGGAAAAATTGTAATTAAATAAATATAATGTATAAAAATCAGTCAATTAAAATTGATTGTTTTTTATTTGGTAAAAGTAAAATAAATGTTAAATAGATATTCGAAGTCTTATTAAATTTAGTAAAAAATATTGAAAATGCTATAATAATTTTAAGGAGAATTTTTATGAACGAAACAAGGGAAACCGCAAAGAAGAAAAAAAGAAAATTTAAAAAAATTATAACATTAATATTACTTATAACGCTATTAATATTTTTTAGTACCATATTTTATATAAATATTATTCCAATTTTTTATACAGTTCTTTTATTAATTTTATGTTTATTTCTTACTTTTGGAATTGCGTTACTTAATTTTAGTAAGAAAAGGATCTTACGATTAGCTGGATATTTAATAAGTGTTTTATTTATAGCGATAATAATTTTTATCGAAATATATTTATTTAATACTTTAGGATTTTTATTTAATGTAACTGATGGAGATTACACTTTAAAAACGTATAATGTATTAGTTTTAAAAGATAGAAATACTAATGAATTAGCCGATTTAGATAATAAAAAAATTGGTATAAATGAAACAGTAACAGATAATTCTTTGGAAAAAGTCCAAAAAAAATTAAATAAAAAAATTGATGTACAATATAAAGGTTGCGATGATTCTCAAGCTTTAGTTAAAGCAATTATTAGTGAAGAAGTAAGTGCAATAATTTTAGAGAGTAGTGAAATGAATTTATTAAAAGAACAGGATAAAGATAAATATGAATCTTTAGATTGTATTTATCAAATAGAAATAAAAAATGATATTACCGATTTAAAAGCTGCGGTTAATATTAACAAAGAGCCTTTCAGTATATATATAAGCGGTATTGATACTTATGGAAAAATTAATTCATCTTCTAGAAGTGATGTTAATATGGTGGTAACAGTTAATCCAAAAGAGGAAAAAATATTAATAACTTGGTTACCACGAGATTATTACATTTCTATCAATAATAGTTCCTATAAAGATAAATTAACGCATGCAGGGATTTATGGTGTTGACTCAAGTATATATGCAGTAGAAAATTTACTAGATTTGGATATCAATTATTATGTTAAAGTTAATTTTACTTCAATAATAGAAATAGTAGATTTACTAGGAGGAATAACTATTTATAATGAAGAAGAATTTACTAGTGTAGATGGTGTATACTTTGAAAAAGGAAATATAAATTTAAATGGATATGAAACATTGCATTATGTAAGAGAAAGAAAAAATCTAAGTGGTGGAGATTTAAGCAGAGGAGCCAATCAAATAAAAGTACTAAAGACTTTAATTAATAAAGCAATGAGTCCAAGTATAATAAAAACTTATAATAAATTACTTAATTCATTAAATGGCGCCTTTGTTACGAATATGAATCATACCACTATGCTTGGGTTTATACGAAAAGAAATTCAAAGCCCTAGAAATTGGCAAATAGATAGTACAATGTTGCAAGGAACTAATAGCTATGAATATACATATACTTATAAAAATCATGCACTATATGTAATGGTTCCAAATGAAGATTCTATAATTGAAGCAAAGAATAAAATTAATGAATTAAAAAATTAAACATTGCATAGGAGAATGATAATTTCTCCTGTTTTTGATTGATGAAAAGACTGTAAATTACCAATAAAATTTTTACAAAAACTTGACTCCGGAGGTGGGGAAAATATATAATTTACTTATAAAATAGGAACGGAGAAAAAATATGGAAGTTGATAACAAAAAAAGAATGGCATTAACAATAGTGGGTGTAGTAACATTACTAATACTAGTATTAAGTGCAACGTTTGCTTATTTTAGCGCACCAGTAAGTAATGATAAAAAACCAACTAATGTAACAGCAACAACAGAAGCAATAGGAAGTATAGCACTAAGTAATCCAACTGGAGACTTACATTTAAACCTAACAGTAAGTGATATGGCACAAGATAAATTAGGGTCATATTGGGCAACAAATGATAGTGCAAAGAATTATGATGAAGAAGAAGTCCAAAGAGAGATAGCTGTAGCAGAACTAAGTGGAGGAGAAGCCACATTAAAGTATGAATGTACAACAACAATAAGTG
>SVAK01000005.1 GCA_015059445.1 Bacillota bacterium
TATCAAATTAGAAATTTTCATATTATCTCCTCCTTTAAGGTTGTTGTATTAATCACTTATTATCTGGAAAAAGTCAAGTTTTATTAGGGTTTTATTCGACTTACTTTTTGACAATCACCACATGGAGATTACGACCATATGGGTGAAGCAATTAATTTAGTTAATAATTTTAAGGTGGAGAAAGTTATTTTTAATTGTGGACCATATAACAACTTAGAAAAAGATTTAATTAAAGTATTAGATAAAAAGAAAATCCCATATTACTCATGTATCAAAGAATTAAATATAGATAATAATAAATTATATTTTTTAAACGACAAAGATTACGGTAATGAAAATGATAATTCGAGTATTATTTATACAAAACTTAATAATCATAAATTTCTTTTTATGGGAGATGCTGGAATAGAAGTAGAAGAAGATTTAATAAAAAAATATAATCTTCAAGATATTGATGTTTTAAAAGTTGGACATCATGGAAGTAAAACAAGTAGCGGCAAAGAATTTATAAATGAGGTTAATCCAAAATATTCGATTATTAGTGTAGGTAAAAACAATAGGTATGGTCACCCAAACAAAGAAGTTTTGAATAATTTACAAGATACAAAAATATATAGAACGGATCAAGATGGAAGTATTATGTTTAAAATTAAAAGTAATAAATTGGAGATAGCAACTTGTGCACCATAGAAAGGAGTGAATATGAATTATTATAATGAGATAAAGAATGAATTAATCAAAGTATTAGATAAAAAGAAAATACCGCATTATTCTTGTATTAAAGAATTAAACACAGATGATAATAAATTGTATTTTGTATAATAATGAAAATGAAAGTTAAAGTGCATTGAGTTAGTATAAAATTTGATTTTAAAAATTGATAATTATATATTAAAAAACAAGTGTAGGTTAAGCGAAATAAATACACATAAAATTTATATAAACCATAAAATATAATACATTATATAATGTTTACATAGATTTAGGGCTATAAGCCCTTTTTCAGTTGAATAAAAAAATATAGATTGAATTTAACTATATAGTTTGAGATAATGATTACATGAATACGTATTTAATAGTTAGTGAGACAATTTATAATAGCGAAGAAAAATTAAAAGAGCTAAAAAATGGTATAGATAATATCATAACTTTTAATATGGATGAAAATACAATGGATGAAATATTGCAGGAAGCGAATTATTTTTCTATGTTTGATGATTTAAAATGTGTAATTGTAAAGAATGCTAAAATTTTTGGTAGCAGTAAAAGTAGTGATAGTAACAAATCAAAAGAGGATGCTAATAAGCTGTTAAAATATTTAGAGAATGAGAATAAGAATACGAAATTAATATTTATTCATAATGGTAAAGTGGATAGTAAGAAAAACATATATAATATTATTAAAGATAATGGTAATTTATTTTTGTATAATTCTATGACTAAAACTGATATGAAAAATGAATTATATAGGATAGTTACCAAAAACGGATACAAAGTAGACGACCAATCTTTATGGTATGTAATTAATAATTCATTAGGAAATTTTGATTTAGCAATTAATGAAATAAATAAAATAATGATATATTATAGTAATCCAACAACAATAAAATATGAAGATGTTGTTGCTCTTACTTCTAAAACATTAGATGATAATAATTTCAAATTAGTTGATTTTATAATAAATAGAGATTTGGAAAATTCATTAAAAACATTAAATGAAGCGAAAATATTAAAAGTAGAGCCAAACACAATACTTTCTTTAATTTACAGAGAATTTAGATTAATGTTGAGTGTATTATTATATGAAAGCATTAAGTATGATCGCTCTGATATATTAAAAAACTTAAAATTAGCTGATTGGCAATATAATAAGGTTAAAAATAATCTAAGAAATTATAATTTAAGAGAAATAAAAGAAGAAATAGTTAAGTTAAGTAAAATTGATTATAATTTAAAAAGCGGCTTAATAAATAAAGATGTTGTGCTTATAAGTTATATTATAGATTTATGTAGTTAAGATATATAGAAATATATCTTTTTTAATGATATACAAATTAATAAATAATGTGATAAAATATGGACGTGATGTGAAATGAAGAAAACAGTAGTAGTTGGAATGAGTGGCGGAGTAGATAGCGCAGTCGCAGCATATTTACTTAAAAAAGAAGGTTATAATGTTATAGCTCTTTTTATGCGTAATTGGGATAGTACTCTTAATGGCGAAGATTATCAAAATGATGATATAATTTGTCCTCAAGAAAGAGATTATAATGATGCTAAAAAAGTGTGTGAAACATTAGATGTTCCACTTCATCGTGTTGATTTTATTAAAGAATATTGGGATTATGTATTTAAATATTTTTTAGACGAACTGAAAAAAGGACGTACTCCAAATCCAGATTTACTATGTAATAAATATATTAAATTTGATTTGTTTAAAAAAGAAGCGTCCAAATTAGGTGCCGATTATATGGCAACGGGGCACTATGCTAGAGTAAGTGATGGTAGATTGTTTAGAGCGGTCGATTCTAACAAAGATCAGACTTACTTTTTAGCAGATATTACATCCGAACAATTAAAAGATGTTATTTTTCCGATTGGTCATTTGACTAAACCAGAAGTAAGAAGGATTGCTGAAGAACAAAATCTAATAGTAGCAGACAAGAAGGATTCTACTGGTATATGTTTTATTGGTGAAAGAAATTATCAAAAGTTTGTAAAAAATTATTTAAAAGAAAATAAGGGCGATATAATAGATGTAAAAACTAAAGAAGTAATTGGAACTCACACCGGGCTTATGAATTATACTATTGGTCAAAGGAGAAATGTAGGGATTTCTGGAAATGCCGAAAGACATTTTGTTTGCGGAAAAGATGTAAAAAACAATATTTTGTATGTTACTATTGGTGATGAAGAATACTTATATAGCGATGAATGTATAATTGATAATGTTAATTTTATTAGTAAAAAAAGGCCAACAAGTTGTACTGCAAAATTTAGGTATCGCGGAGAAGATATTCCAGTTATACTTGAATATTTGAATGATAATGAAATTAGGGTAAAATATAGTGGTAAAGCTAAATCTGTCACCCCAGGACAAGCATGCGTCTTATATTTAGATGAAGAATGCCTTGGATGCGGTTTTATTAAAGAAGTATATAAAAATAACGAAAGATTATGGTATTTATAATTTTTTAGTATATTTTCTAACATAATAAATATTAAGAAATACAACAATAAATATATTTACTATTTCCGATATTATTAATGAGAATAAACCTATATGCGAAAGTGATGTTATAGCAAGTACGACTAATTTAATTAGAACCCCAATAATGGTGATACGCATAGTAGTGCTGGCTTTATTTATGGCTTGTAGAAAACTCATTAAAATTGACTCAATATAAAACAAAGGAAATATTGGGGCAAGGATTTTGATATAAGTTAGTCCTAAATTTGTGTTATAAATAGCATTAAGGATTTGTTTACCGAATAACATTAAAAGGCCTGAATATGTGATTCCAATAGCTAACGAAAAAAATAAAGCTTCTTTTAATCTTTTCATTAATAATTTATATTTTTTTTCTAAATAATGTTTGCTAATTTCAGGAATTAATGCTGATGATATTGCTGTAATAAAGAATGAAGGTACTGTTAAAATAGTTATAGTATAGGCGTTATACGCCCCATATTCGACGAGAATGTAATTATTAGAATATCCGGAAAACAATAATAAATTTTTTAAAATAATCGGTTCAAAAAAGTAACCAATATTACCAATTATTCTTGATGAAACAGTAGGGAGTGATATACTTAAGATATTTTTTAATGTGTATTTATTCGGCTTTAAATCGCTTTTTTTAATTTTAATGTGTTTTGGTAAAAATAATAAATTAATAAATATGGAAACCACTTCTTCAGCAAAGTTAAATAAAAATAAGGAACAAGCTGCTAAAATTTTGCTTTTTTCCATAATAATTGGCACAAAGAGATAAATGAGTAATCCCCTAATTATCTGTTCTATAACATTAGATACAACATTAGGAACCATATTTTGTTTTCCATAAAAATATCCTTTAATGATGCTAGATATTGATATAATAGGAAATGTTAAAGCCATTGAAATAATAAGAAGATAACATCTTTTTTCGTGAAGCAAGTTATTAGCAATAAATTTCGCTGATATAAGCATGAATATTACAACGATAAAGTTTATAAACATAATTAAAATAGTGGAGGTAGATATTATTTTTAAATTATTGTGTTTATTTTCTGCAATAAGTTTAGAAATTGTAGTAGGAAGAGCAAGGGTTGCAATAGTAATTAATAAAGAATATGTGGGCATAACTAGGGAATATAATCCTATAACTTCAGGACCAACAATTCTTGTGTAAACTATTCTGATTATAAAACCAAGAATTTTAGTTACTATACCACCAAGTATTAAAATAATTGTTGATTTAATAAAAATGTTTTTCTTGTTCATAAATCACCTTTAAAAGACAAATAAAATATTATATAATAATAATATGAAAGTGGGCTGGTTTTTATGGCTTTAGAACCCGATAAATTTGATTCAGTGAGTGATTTATATAAAAGAATTTTGCCGGCTTTAGAAACAAAATCTTCTGAATTAAAGAGAAATGGTTTTAAGTTTATTCATGTGTTAGATATATGGAATTATTGTGTACAAAAAAATGGAAAAATAAGAAGGAGTTGCGAATTTATCAAATAGTCGATGACGTGTTAAATACTGATGGAAATAGTTTAGAAGAATTTACAAGAAATAATTTAATTGATAAGGATGAAATAAATGAAAGATAAAGAGATTAATTTTGAGGAAGTATTTAGTAGATTGAAATTTACGGAAAAATACGTGTTAACTAAAATTAGAGAAGCATATGAATTTGCTAAAGAAGAACATGAAGGTTTAAAAAGATTAAGTGGTGATGATTATATCACTCATCCGCTTCACGTGGCTAATATCTTGATTGATTTAAATGTAGATGAAGTTACTATTATTGCGGCAATACTTCATGAAGTTTTAAATAATGGCAAGATTGCTACTAAAGAAATATTAGAAGAACGATTTGGGGAAGAAGTTGCCAAAATAGTAGATAGCGTTTCAAAAATAAATAAATTAGAATTAATGGACGAAACTGAATCAAGTGCTAGATATTTAAGAAAAGTTTTAGTAGGTCTTGCTGAAGATCCTAGAGTTTTATATATTAAGCTTGCTGATAGGCTTCATAATATGCGTACTAATTGGGCTATTAAAGAAGAGAAGCAAAAAGATAAAGCTAAAGAAACTATGACAGTGTTAGTACCGATTGCTCATCGCTTAGGTATTAATTCAATTAAAAGTGAATTAGAAGATATTTGTTTAAGAGTATTAAAACCAGATGTATATCAAGATATTTTAGAAAAATTAAACAAAACCACTATGGAACTCAACGACAATTTATTAGAAATGAAAGATAATTTATCCCATTTATTAAATGAAAATGATATTAATCATAAAATTAAAGGTAGAGTTAAAAGTGTATATAGTATTTATAATAAACTTAATAATGGTCGAAAATGGAGCGATATTTATGATATTTTAGCACTACGCATTTTTGTAGATAGAGAAACAGATTGTTATGCTGTGATAGGTCTCATTCATTCTAAATATCGTCCTGTACCAAAAAGATTTAAAGATTATATAGCTAATCCTAAAGAAAATATGTATCAAAGTCTTCATACCACTGTATTTGGCAATGATGGAGAGGTTTATGAAGTTCAAGTTAGAACTTATGAGATGGATGAAATTGCAGAAAAAGGTATTGCTTCCCATTGGTCTTATAAAGAAAAGGGTTCTAAAAAAGTTCAAGCATTAATGGAACAAAAATTAGAAATGTTTAGAAATATTATTGAAACGAATAGCGACGAAAGTGATGCTTCTTTTGAAAGTGCGATGAATAATGATTTATTAGGAGAACTTATTTATGTCTTTACACCAAAGGGTGACGTAATCGAATTACCAAAAGATTCAACTCCAATAGATTTTGCTTATCGTATTCACAGTGGAGTTGGAGACACAACAGTTGGAGCTATAGTTAATGATAATATTGTTCCGTTATCATATGCACTTCAAAATAATGATATAGTCAAAGTTATTACCAATAATAATGCTACTCCTAATCAAGATTGGTTAAATTTTGTAAAAAGTGGTCAAGCAAAAACTAAAATAAAATCTTACTTCAGTAAAAAAGATCGAGAAGGTTACATTGAAAAAGGAAAAAATATCTTAGAAAAAGAAATCAGAAAAAGAAAACTTTCAATTAATGAAGTTTTAAGTGATAACAATTTGAATAAGATTTATAAAGATTTAAAAATGGATTCTTTAGAAGAACTGTATTTATCTATAGGTTCTTTGAGATACACTGCTGGTTATATCATTAATTTGACTACAGAAGATAAACAAAATTTAGATGATATTTTAATAGAAAAAATAAAACCTGTCACCAACATTTATCATAGTAAAGATGATGTAATCATTGATGGTAATACAAATATTATGTATTCATTAGCTAAATGTTGTAAACCAGTTAAGGGTGACGAAATAATTGGTTTTATTACTAAAGGTGAAGGCGTATCTGTACATAAAACAAATTGTATGAATACTAAAACAAAAGAAGATAGACTGATTAAAGTTGAATGGAATGATAAAGCAGATAATACCTATTTAAGTGATATAACTGTTTTAGTAAATAATTCTAACTTCTTAATGGATTTAATAACTGAATCAACAAAGGAAAAAATTCATATAGCAGAAATGCGTAATAAGGATTCTGAAAAAGGCACTATTTGTAATCTTACAATTAAGGTTAAAAATAAAGAAGAATTAGAACATTTTAAAAATCAAGTAGCTAAATTTAAAAATGTTAAGGTTGTGGAGTAAGAATGAAAGTAGTTATTCAAAGAAGTTTATATAGTAATGTAGTAATTGAGAATAAAGTCTTTAATGAAATATCCAATGGTTTAGTTATATTTTCTTGTTTTACTGAGGGAGATACAACAGAAGATATTAGTTACATAATAAAAAAAATTACTAATTTAAGAATTTTTGACGATGAAGATGGAGTTATGAACAAAAGTATATTAGATACTGATGGACATATATTATCAATAAGTCAATTTACATTATATGCTGATACTAAAAAAGGTAATAGGCCAAGTTATATTAAAGCATTAAATGGGCTAGAATCTATTAAATTATATGAATTATTCAATGAAGAATTAAATAAAATAGTACCAACTGTTACAGGTATATTTGGAGCTGATATGAAAGTGAATATTACTAATGATGGCCCTGTAACGATAATAATAGATAGTAAAAATAAATAAATTTTGATAAAATAATCCTACCTAAAAGTGGGATTATTTTTATGAAAAAAAGTTTACTCAAAAATAAAGATTTATGCGCTAAATGTGGTGAAAAATGTTTCAAAGCGAGAGGCTGTATATATTTTGTAACAGATTTTGAAAGTATGAAGTTTGATTATTTAGAAAGCATACTAGATACTGGTAGAGTTTCTATAAAAGCTCAATTACATTTCACTTTCAATTAAATAAAATTAATAGAATTTCTTATATTATTGACAATAGTTTCTAACTTTATTAAAATAAATTTAGGAGGATTTTAAAATGGTAGTTATAAATAATTTTGATTTGGAGAGAGTGATTTTAGCTAAAAAATGTGCTGAGGCATTAGGTTTAAAAGAAATTCCATCAATTCTATATGAATTCGGTGTTAATGTTTCAGAATTACCTGAAGATACTAAGGCTAAAATCTCAGGCAGTATTCCAGAAAGTAGTTTATTAAGTATGGGGCTTGTATATAAATATAATGGAACTTTAACTTTTATTAATTCAAATGGACATACAATGGTTGTGCCGTCTTGCAATGTTATTGAAAATCTATTAAAAGAATGTGGTTATTTAATTTGTGATTACGGGAAGTCTGTACCCCCTATGGAAAATTCTGCTCAAGATTCTTATAGTTATAAGAGAGAATTAGAAAAATATAGAAAAAAATATACTTTACCACAAGAATTAGCAGAGCAAATATATAGACAAGAAAATACTGCATATTCTTCTAGTTTTAGTGATGAGTATGCGTACGATGTTTTTGATAGAAAATATTATAGAGGAGGTCTAATAGGAGCAGAAGATTCTAGAGCCATTGCTGAAGTTTCGGACTTACGAAGCAAAGTTATTAGAATTTTACTTTCTTTTCATAATGGAACTCCGGATTTGTCGCATAATGCCCTAAATGTTTTAACCATAGAAGATTATCTTTTATATGTTAAAGAACATAACATTTTATGTGATAAAATATATTATGCTGATAATGGTTTGTTTAAGGTATTTTACAGAGAACAGTTAGATGCTAGAGCAAGAAAAGAAAAGGCAGCTGCACTTGCGGCTCGGCCTACTATTTCTGGTCTTAATGCAAATGGAGATCTTACAACAGATCCCAATCAAATTGTTTCTCATGAGACCGTTATTAATCCCGGAAACCCTAAAAGATAATATTTATAAAATATCACAAAATATCAAACTTCGTTTGTTAAAACGAGGTTTGATATTAGTTAAATTAATAAATATAATGCTGTTTTTAAATAAAGGAAAAATATCAATTTCTGAATAATTATTGACTAAATTTTCAATTCGTAATAAAATAAAGACATATAAATTTTCTATGGAAAGAAAAGTAGTTTATTAAAAAAAGTTAGCAGCGAAGACGGTTGGTGAGAAAGTCGAACGAGTTAATAGATGAAGACACTTTCATAATTAGAAACGCATAGTTAGCGATAAAATTAGAGACCTAGAAGTAAGGTGGTACCGCGATAAATTTCGCCCTTACGCTTCTAGGTCTTTTTTAAAGAAAGAAGGAATAAAATGATAACTAAACCAAAAGGAACTACAGATATTACAGGAAATGATGCACTTCTTTGGGAATATGTAAATCAAGTAGTAAGTACTATGGCTCAAACTTATAATTATGAATTTATAAGAACTCCAGTTTTTGAATCAAGTGAATTATTTCATAGAAGTGTTGGTGAAACTTCTGATATAGTTCAAAAAGAAACTTATGATTTTAAAGATAAAGGAGATAGGAATTTAACATTAAGACCAGAGGGAACTGCTGGTGTTGTAAGAAGTTATATTGAAAATAAATGTTATGCGGAGCCGGATGTAAAAAAATACTATTATAACGAGACTATGTATCGTTATGAAAGGCCACAAACTGGAAGAATGCGTGAATTTACTCAATTTGGTGTAGAAGTGCTTGGAAGCAATGATCCCTTAGTAGATGCCGAAGTAATTAGTTTCCAATATTATATTTTAAATGCACTACATATTGAAAATTTACAAGTAAACATCAATTCTTTAGGTGATGCTGAGTCAAGACTTAACTATAAAGAAGCACTAGTTAAATATTTAGAGCCACATATCAATAATTTATGTGAAGACTGTAGAGAAAGATTTAAAACTAATCCGCTTAGAATATTGGATTGCAAAGTTGATGCGGATAGCGAAATACTTAAGAATGCTCCTAAAACAATTGACTATTTAAATAAAGAAAGCAAGGAAAGATTCGAAACTGTTTTAAAATACTTAGACATTTTGGATGTAGACTATGAAGTTAATCCAAGAATAGTAAGAGGTCTTGACTATTATGATCATACCGTGTTTGAAATAGTATCATTAGATAATATGGATACCAAGGCAAATGTTTTAGGCGCTGGTGGTCGTTATAATAAACTGATTAAAGAATTAGATGGCCCTGAATCTTACGGTATCGGTTGGGCTTGTGGTATGGATAGAATTATTAATATGTTAAAAGAAATCAATTTATATAAAGATGTAAAAAAACAAGTAGAATGTTATGTAATGTATGTTTCTGAAGAAGAAAAAATGTATGCATTAGAAATTACTCAAAATTTAAGATTAAATGGAGTTGTTACGGAGACAGATTGTTTAAATAAAGGATTAAAAGGGCAATTTAAACAAGCTGATAGATTAAATGCAAAATTGTTGGTTATTTTAAATAATGAAGATTTAAGTAAAGGCTTGGTAAATATCAAAGATAATGCCACAAAAGATGAAGAAAAAGTAGATTTAGATGAAGTAGTAGAACAAGTTATTGGTAGATTATAAGAATAGAAAGAAGGAGGACGTAAATAATGGATTTAAGAGATTTATTTAAAAACTTAGATGAATATTTAAACAAGGAAATTACTATTTGTGGATGGATTCGAAATCATCGCGATCAAAAAACTTTTGGTTTTATTGATTTTTCAGATGGAACTTGTCATGAACATTTACAAGTTGTATATAATAACAATTTAGAAAATTTTGAACAAATAACAAAATTTTCTTTAGGGAGTGCAATTGAAGTAACCGGCACTTTAGTAGAATCGGAGGGAACTCAAGATTACGAATTAAAAGCTACTAAGGTAACACTTTTAGGTGATTGTCCTGGCGATTACCCACTTCAAGCTAAGGGAAGACCAACAAGAGAATTTTTAAGAGAAATAGCTTATTTAAGACCTAGAACTAATTTATTTCAAGCAGTTTTTAGAGTAAGAAGTGTGGCAGCATACGCTATTCATAAATATTTTCAAGATAGAGGATATGTTTATGCACATACCCCATTAATTACAACAACAGACTGTGAAGGTTCTGACCAAATGTTTAAAGTAACTACTTTAGATTTTAATAATTTACCTAAAGATAAAGATGGAAAAGTAGATATGACTAAAGATTTGTTTAGTAAACAATCATATATTACTGGAACAGGGCAGCTCCATGGAGAGGCGATGGCGATGGCGTATAAAAAAATTTATACTTTTGGGCCAACATTTAGAACTGAAAAATCAAATACCAAAACTCATGCTAACGAATTCTGGATGATTGAACCAGAAATAGCTTTTTGTGATTTAAATGGCTTAATGGATATTGAAGAAGAAATGTTAAAATTTGTAGTTAAATATGTGTTAGATAATTGTTTAGGCGAAATAGAATTCTTTGATAAATTTGTTGAAAAAGGATTAAAAGAAAAATTAACAAAATTAGTGAATTCGGAATTTGTTAGAATTTCTCATCATGATGTGATTGATATTTTAAAAAATGCCGACATTAAATGGGAATTTGCTCCAGATTATGGTGAAGATATTGCTAAAGAACATGAAAAATATATTACTGAATACTTTAATGGGCCAGTATTTATTACTAATTGGCCAAAAGATATTAAAGCTTGGTATATGAAAGTTAACGAAGATGGAGAAACCGTGGCAGCTGTAGATTTAGAAGTTCCTGGTGCTGGGGAACTTATGGGTGGTTCTCAAAGAGAAGAAAATTACAAAAAATTATTACAAAGAATGGAAGAAATGGGTGTAGATAAGGAACCGGTTGAATGGTTCTGCAATTTAAGAAAATTTGGAGGATGTGTTCACTCTGGTTTTGGAATGGGATTTGAAAGATTGCTTATTTATCTTACAGGAGTAGAAAACATTAGAGATGTTATACCATTCCCAAGAACTCCAGGTAATTGTGAATATTAAGGAGAAGTTTATGGAAAGAAGTTTAATTAAAAATTTAGAAGAAAATAAGTTAAGTAAAATATCAGGGGTAGTATCTAAAATAAGAGATACTAAATATATGGTATTTATAATGTTAAAAGATAGAAGTTCTTTTATCCAAGTATCTATTGATAAAAACGAACAATCAAAATTAGCTGACAAAGCCTTAGAAATTACAACTGGAAGTATTGTAGCTTTTGAAGGAGAAATGAAGTATTCGGAATACGTAAAAAATGGTGGCAAAGAATTTATTCCTTCTTCAATAGAAATTATTTCTCTAGCAGAAACTATTCCTTTGGAAGAAAATGCTAATTCGGACACAAAGTTGGACTATAGATGGCTAGACTTAAGAAACGATAAGAATGAATATACTTTTAGAATTCAATCGGCTTTTATTGAGTATATGAGAGAATATTTATATAAAGAGGAATTTACAGAAATTCACACACCTAAATTATTAGGAACAGCATCTGAATCTGGGAGTGATGTATTTGAAGTAAAATACTTTGATAGAAAAGCTTATCTTGCACAAAGCCCTCAATTTTATAAACAAATGGCGATTGCTAGTGGACTTGAAAGGGTATTTGAAGTAGCACCGGCTTTTCGTGCCGAAAACTCCAATACTAATCGTCATTGTACGGAATTTACTTCATTTGATGTAGAGTTAGCTTATATTAATTCGTTTTACGATGTAATGCATCTAGAACAAGAAATGTTAAAATATGCATTAGGAAAATTAAAAGAAAATTATGGAGACATTATTAAAGAAAGATATGATATGGAAATTATCGTACCGACTGGTGACTTTCCAGTGATTAAATTGGAAGATTTATTAAGTGAATTGAACAGAAGATATGGCTATGTTATTCCAGAAGGCGATATTGGTGATATGAATGCAGAGACTGAAAAACTAGCATATAAATATGCAATGGAGGAATATAATTCAGAGTTCTTATTTGTTACAGATTTTAAAAAGGAAAAAAGAGCATTTTATCATATGAGAGAAAATGATATTCCTCAGGGATATGACTTAATTTGGCGTGGCATGGAAATTACTACCGGTGCTCAAAGAGAGCATAGATATGAAAAACTATGTAATCAAGCTAAAGAAAAAGGCCTTGGTAAAGATGTCGAATTCTATTTACAATTCTTTAGATATGGTTGTGCTCCGCATGGTGGATTTGCTATTGGTGTAGATCGCTTGACTTTGTTATTGCTTGGGTTTGATCACATTAGAGATGCTCAATTTATCTTTAGAAATCCAAGTAGATTAAATCCATAGAAAGGAGTTATCATGAGTAAATTTACTAAAGAATTAATTAATGATTATGCTGAAAAATTACTTATCGGATTAACTGATGAAGAAACCGATATCATTTTAGAAGAATTTGATGTTATTGAGCAGAATATGGAACTTATAGCAAATATACCCAATATTAGTGAAGTTTCTCCAATGACTCATACCCTAGATAATTTTGAATTTATCTTAAGAGATGATGTTAAAGAAGAGGGTATAGAAGTAGATAAATTATTACAAAATTGTGATAAAACTTGCGGTAGAGAAGTAGAAGTACCAAAGGTGGTGGGCTAATGTATACAACTAAAACCATAGAAGAATTACACGAATTACTAATAAATGGGGAGATAACTAGTAAAGAATTAGTTCAAGAATCGATAGATAAATCTTATAAAATTAAAGAGATTTGTAATGCTTTTGTTACAATTATAGACAATCCTAAAGAAGGAAATGTTGCAGAAGAATTGCTTTCTGGTATTCCTTATGGAATAAAAGATAACTATTCTACCGAAGGAATACTTTCTACTGGTTCATCAAATACCCTAAAAGATTATATACCTTTCTTTAGTGCTACAGCAGTCAAAAACTTAGAAAAGCATGGTGCGATAGCAGTTAACAAAACTTCAATGGATGAATTTGGTATGGGCGGTACAGGTACTACATGCCATACGGGTATTGTAAGAAACCCATGGAATTTAAATCATATTACAGGCGGTTCTTCGGCCGGAAGTGCTGCTGCTGTCGCTGCTGGCGTATATCCATATGCATTAGGAAGCGATACTGGTGATTCAATTAGAAAGCCGGCTGCTTATTGTGGAATAGTAGGTTATAAACCTACATATGGAATGATTAGTCGTTATGGTTTATTTCCTTATGCATCTAGTTTAGATCATTGTGGTTGCTTAACACGTTCAGTTAAAGACGCAGCTATTGTGGTTGATGCTATGAAAGGTATTGATGTTAAAGATCAAACTAGTTGGGATTCAAGTCATATTCATTTATATGAACGTATTAATGGTAATATAGAAGGGAAAAAATTATTTTATATAAAAGAAATAGTTAATATAGAAAATTATCCTAACGCTTCAGATAAATTAAAAATTCATTTAGATAATTTCCAAAAAAGTTTAGATTTATTAAGAAATAAAGGTGCGCAAATTGAAGAGGTCAGCATTGATGAAAATTTAATTAAAGCTATACCAAGTGTTTATGAATGTATTTCGCGTGCTGAAGCGACTAGTAATATGTCTAATTTAACTGGAATTAGTTTTGGTCCTAGAGGAAATGGCAAAAATATAGTAGAAATGATGAAAGATTATCGTACTAATGGATTTTCTTCAATGATTAAAAGAAGATTTGTAGTAGGAGCTTTTGTACTACAAAAAGAAAATCAAGAAAAATATTTTGTTAATGCTCAAAGAGTAAGAAGATTATTGGTGGATAAAATGAACAAATTATTTGAGAATTATGATGCTTTAATAATGCCAGTTAGTACTGGTTATGCTCCCACAATTGATGATAGCAAGGATGGCATCACAAATGAAGAAACTATTGTTTTAGAGGAACATTTACAAATAGGTAATTTTGGCGGTTTTCCATCAATCACAATTCCTAATGGATTTATAAATAACTTACCAGTGGGAATTAATATTACTGGCAAATGTTATGATGATGAAAATGTACTAAACATAGCATATGCTTTAGAATGTGAAATGCCTTATAAAAATCAAGTGGCTAAATTAAAGGAGGATAATTAATGGGAAAATATAAAGCAGTCATTGGCTTAGAAATGCATTGTGAATTAACAAGTAATTCTAAAGTCTTTTCAAGTGCTGAAAACTCATATTGTGATACCCCTAATTCTAATGTTAGCCCAATAGATATGGCTTTTCCGGGGACTCTTCCTATAGTTAATAAGGAATGTATTAAAAAATCTTTGATGGCTTCTTTAGTACTTAATTGTACCCAACCAGAATTTATGTATTTTGATCGTAAAAATTATTATTATCCAGATTTACCTAAAGGTTATCAAATTACACAAATGCACGCTCCGGTTGGGGTCAATGGTAAAATTACCATTGATGTAAATGGGGTAGAAAAAGAAGTTGAAATTTTAGATATTCACTTAGAAGAGGATACAGCTAATTTAAATCATTTTGATGATATAAGTTTAATTGATTATAATCGCGCTGGTGTGCCTTTACTGGAATTAGTAACAGCACCATGCATTAACTCAGCTGAAGAAGCTTTAACATTTTTAGAATATATGTGTCGAGTTTATCGTTATTGTGATATATCTGATGCTGATACAAAAAAGGGGCAAGTTAGATGCGATGTTAATGTATCTATTATGAATGAAGATGATACTGAATTTGGTACTAAAGTGGAAATTAAAGGTGTAAATTCATTTAGTAATGTAGTTGATGCTATTAATTATGAAATTAAAAGGCAAACAGAACTTAAAGATGCCGGAAGATATCATGAAGTAGAACAAGAAACTAGGCGTTTTGACGAAGAAACTGGTACTACAATTCGTATGCGTAGTAAAGTTGATGCTATAGATTATAAATACTTTGTAGAACCCAATATTCCTAAATACAGGATTGATTCATCTTGGGTAGAAAGTATTAGAGAGTCCATTCCGATGCTTCCAAGAGAGAGAAAGATAATGTATATTAAAAATTTTGGACTATCAGAATATGATGCAAATATTATAATCAAAGAAAAAGAGTATGCTGATTATTTTGAAGAATGTATTAAATTAGGAATGAATGCCAAAAATGCCGCAAATTGGTTAATTGTTCAAATTATTGCTTATACAAATAAGTTTGAATTAAAACTAAAAGAATTTTATTTAACGCCACCACTATTAAATCAAATAATATCTGAACTTGACAAAGGAACTATTTCTTCAAAGCAAGCTAAAGAAATTTTTAATAAGTCTTTAGAAGAAAATAAAGAACCTAAAAATTATATTACAAAAGATAATGCTCAAATATCTGATAAAAATATTTTAATAGAAATAATCGATAAAATATTAATAACTAATGAAACGCAAGTTAATGATTATAAAAATGGAAGAACTAACCTTTTTGACTATTTTGTAGGTCAAGTCATGAAAGAAACCAAGGGTAAAGCTAATCCTCCAATGGTAAAAGAAATATTAAAATCAAAGCTTGAGGACTAATGCTTAGAAGACATTTTGTCTTCTTTTTTTTATTCTATCTAAAAAATCAAGTTTATGGTATTATGTTATTAAGGTAGATAGATATGAAAAAAAATATTATAAATAGTTGTATTGTATTTTTAATAATAATTGAAATTATTAGTTTGTTGTTTGCATACAAAGCGCTAACTAGTAAAAGTGATTTTGGATATATTGAACAAAAAAATATGGAAAATGGAAAATTATTTGCATTAATGTTGGAACAACCGAATGGTTTATATAAAGAAAGTGTTAATAAAAAATGGCCTAGTACTGGATATAAGTATAATAGTAGTTTGTCGGGTTGTATGGATAAGAATGGTAATGTTGTAAATGGGGTTTTAAGTTATGATGAAAACACTAGAGTTACACGTGTAAATACAACTGAGACATTACAATGCTATTTATATTTCGATTTAAGAGGATAAGCATATGCGATATATTCTCAGGATGAAAATTCATTAACTTTTATTAGAAGCAAAATAGCGCCCGTTGAAGGTAATACGTTTAATAATAAGACTATAACCAAGGTATTTAGTGGCTTTGAAGAAAAAACTTATGTTTCTAGTTCAGTTCCTTGGCGCAGCTATGCTAAAAGAATAAAAACGGTAGTTGTTCAAGACGAAACAATCCCTATTAGTACTACCTATTGGTTTAATGATTTTACAACATGCACATCGTTTAATCTCAAGAAATTAAATGTTTTTTTAGTAACCAACATGTCATATATGTTTGCTAATGCAGGATACGATGTTACGACAATTGAATTAGATTTATCCGGATGGGATACTTCTAACGTAACTAATATGTCAAATATGTTTTTTGCTACTGGAACTTATGCGACTTCATGGAATATTGGAGATTTATCTAATTGGGATACTGCAAAAGTTACAAATATGTCATATATGTTTTTAAGCGCTGGTTATGATGCCACAACATGGAACATCGGTAATATTGGTAATTGGAACACATCTAATGTTACTAATATGTCATATATGTTTTATCAAGCCGGATACGGAGCGACAACATGGAATATTGGAGATTTATCCAAATGGAACACATCTAATGCAACAGATATGTCATATATGTTTGATCAAGCTGGATATTATGCTGCAACATGGAATATTGGGGATTTATCCAAATGGAATACTTCAAAAGTCACCGATATGAAAGGTATGTTTAATCTTGTAGCAGTCAACGCTGATTCTTGGCGAACTATAAATTTATCTAGTTGGGATGTTTCACAAGTTATTTTTTATGATAATTTTAACGTTAATTCTGCGGATAAAGTTATTGCGCCTATTTTCTCTAATTAAAACGATTCACACCATATGTTGAATCGTTTTTTTATTTTGAAGACAATATTCGACATTTTTTTAAAAGTATGTATGTTATATTAATTTTAGGTGATATGATGAAAAAATTAATGTTGATAGGGCTTTCAATTACAGCAGGATTTTTATTTACATTTTTTATATTAAATAAAAAAAATATTTATGCCAAAGAAGAATATATGATTTTTGCGTTTCAAGTTGGTGCTTTTGAAAAATATGATAATGCAATTGATTTTAGTGAAAAACTTCCTTCTTCTATAATTATAAAAGAGGGAAAACTATATAAAATATATGTAGCATTATATAATGATATAGATATAGTAAATAAAATGATTGTATATTTTGAAAATAATAATATTAATATTTACTTAAGAAGCATTAAAGTGGGGAAAGAATTTTATACTAATTTAGTAAACTATGAGCAAATAATAAATAGTTCTAAAGATGTAAATGTTTATAATCAAGTAAATCAAAGTATATTAAATTTATATATAGAAAGTATAAATAATGATTAAATTAATTAAGGAAAACTATTTGTTTTTGTTCTTATTTGTTTTAATTGTTTTGAAAGACCCAATTTATAAATTATTTACATTAGAAGAAAAAGTTTATAATACTACTCAATGTCAATTTTTAGAAGATGATTATAATAAATTATTAGAATTTAGTAAAATAGATTTAATATATGAAAGCAATTATGTTAATTCTTATATTATTTACAAAGATATTTACAATTATATGAATGAAATTACTATAAGAGGAGGAAGAGACTTAAATTTTAAGAACAACCCTGTAATTTATGATAATACTTTGATTGGAGTTATCGACAAGGTAAATCAAAATAGTAGCATAGTTAAATTAATCACCAATAAAAATAGTAAGATATCAGTTAAAATAAATGAAGAAATTGGAATCTTAGAATATAAAAAAGGCAATTTAATAGTAAGCAATATTAGTAATTATAGTAATATTTCTATTGGAGATTCCATCTACACATCAGGACTTGGTAACATTCATGAGAATATCTATATTGGAGAAGTGAAAAATATTGAGTTAGATAATAAAAATATTGAAAAAATAATTACTGTAAATCACAAATTAAACATTAAAAATATTGATTATATAACAGTTTTAAAGGAGAATGTATGATTTTTTTATTGTTGTTATTAGATGTTTTAGTAAATAATTTTACTTCTTATTCATCTTATTTTTTTATTGTATATTTGTATAATAAGTCATACAAATATTACTTATTAACGGGTTTAACCTTAGATTTTATTATATTTAATAATTTATTCTTAAATACTATCTTATTATCAATTATTTACTTAGTTAATAAAATTTTTAAAGATTTAAATAAGAATAATTTTTATAACTATATTTTTATTATTATATTTAATTATTTGCTATTTATTATTTTAAGTAATATATTAATGCGCAATTCAATATCGAATACTTTAATACTTTTAGGTAGCAATCTTGTTATTAATATTATGTTTTATGTTTTATGTTATAGAACTTGTAAAAGAATATAACATGTGTTATTATATTTTTCTGATTTTGAGGGATATTATGAGAAAGTGTATTGAGGGTATCAAAAAAGTAATTTATGATCAAGTTAAATTAAATCGATTATGTTTAACTGGAATAAGATTCTCTGAACATCAAAAAACTTATTTTTGGACTAACGAAAATATTGCAGCATATCTTGATTTAGTTGATTTTGAAGGAAAAGACAGCGCTTTGGCTGTACTTGCCTCTGGTGATCAAACATTTAATTTGATTACAAAAGGCATTGCTAACATCGATACTTTTGATACTAATAAATTTACAGAGTATTTTGCTTTGGGATTTAAAAGAGCATTAATTTTAAAGTACAATTATCAAGAATTTTGTATAATTACGCAAATATTAAGAAATCCGCGCCTTACTAAAGAAGAGTTAAATGAAGTGTTCATCGGATTATTTCCATTTATGGAACTAAAACATCGCATATTTTGGCAACAAATTTTAGATTATAATTATCAAATTCAACAAGAATTTGGAACTAACTTGAATTTGTTAGGAATACTTTCATTAGAAAAATTATCTAATCGTAGTATGTATAGTTTATTTTTTAATAATTACTTAAAAGATGAGGAAAGTTATGAATTTTTAAGAAGTCAATTAGGGTTAGCTAATATTTCATTCACTTATTCTAATGCCATAGATTTACCAAGAGTTTTTTCAAAATCTTATGATTTCATTTTACTCTCTAATATATTAGATTATTTTTATAAAAGTTTAGGCTGTAATTGGGATTATGAAGAACTTCAAAAATATGAACAGCAACTAGAACCTTTATTAAATGATGATGGAGTTATATTTCTCCATTATGCCATGGCATGCTTGAAAGACTCTAAAATTTTTAGAAATAAAATTATAAATAGTTCAAAAGTAAATATTGGCGATCTAGTAAATGAGGAGTTTATTACTTTGCCTCCTTTTTGCGGTACTACTAATGGAATGATTTTAAAAAGAGTAACCAAATAGAAGGGATTAATTGTGACACAAATTATAAAAATAGCTAAAGAAATAATCAAAAAACAAGTTGATAATCATTATGTTGGTCATGGTGATGAATTTTTGCGTGCTCATAAAGTGTATCCATGGACCAATGAAGATATAAATACTTATTTGAAACTAGCCGATTTTAACGATAAGGATAGCGCTTTATCTGTACTTGCTAGCGGCGATCAGCCTTTTAATTTAGTAACTAATGGTATATTAAATATAGATACATTTGATATAAATCCTCTTTCGGAATATTATTCGTTAGGATTAAAACGAGCTTTAATTTTAAAATATGATTTTGATACTTTTAATGGTATATTAAATATATTGTATAATCCTTGGACAAGCATTGATGTTATAACTTCACTAATAAAATCATTATTTCCTTATATGGAAAGAAAGCATAAAAACTTTTGGGAAACTATCCTGGATTATAATTATAAATATCAAAAAAGGAATGGAACATTACTAAATATAATTTTATTGTTAACACTTCAAACCAAACAAGAACAAAATGAACTAAATAATTATTTAATGTTGCGACAAAATTATGAATTATTAAGAAGCAGATTAGCTTCGTCAAATATATCTTTTAGGTGCACCAATGCTCTAAATTTAGGAAATACATTTAAAAGAAAATATGATCTTATTTTGTTATCTAATATATTAGATTATTTTTATAAATATTTAGGTCCTCATTGGAATTACAATAAACTTCAAGAATATGAAAAAAGTTTAGAAAATCTTGGTGAATCTGATGCTATAATTTTTTTACATTACATTTTACATTATTTAAAAAATAACAAACAATATAGAATTAGTATTATAGATAATTGTGCTATAAATCCTGCAGATTTAACGGATGAACAATTAATCACTTTGCCATCAGGAACTTCCGTTAATCACGGAATGATTCTAAAGAGGGTAGATAATTGTCAAAAAGAAGATTTTATGTTATAATACATCATCGATTGAAGGGGTAGTATGGAGCATTATATTAAAGGTGCTAGACATTTAATGGCCACTCAAATGAATTGTAATGCCATTAGAAACTGCGAAAAATTATTTACCGAATTTTCAAAAGCTTATTATTGGACTAATGAGAATATACGAGCTTATTTGGAATTAATAGATTTTGAGGGAAAAACTAATGCATTAACTGTTGCAGCTAGTGGCGATCAAGCCTTTAACTTGATAACTAATGGAATCATAAATATTGATACTTTTGATACAAATGCTTTATCAGAATTTATTGCATTTGGTTTTAAACGCGCCATGATCCTAAAATATTCTTATAATGATTTTATAAATGTGATGATTTTATTGAGATCTGATAATTTATCACAAGAACACATAAATTCTATCATTAGTGATTTGTTGCCATATATGGAATCAAGGCATCAAGTTTTTTGGCGTACAGTTCTAAACTATAATAAACAAGCCCAAAACTATTATTGTACAAATTTAAATTTAATTAGAATGCTAACTTTAGATAATAAATTCATTCCACAATATAATGACTATTTACTGGATGAATTACATTATGAAACACTAAGAAAAAGATTAGGTAATGCTAATATTACCTTTAAATGTGTTAATGCAAAAGATTTAGGAAGGGAATTTACTAGTCAGTATGATTTAATATTGTTATCAAATATTTTAGATTATATGTTTAATGATTGGGGACGTCATTGGGATTATCATAAATTAGCAGAATACGAAAGAGAACTAGGAATCATTTTAAAACCTGATGGAGTAATTTTCTTAAATTATATTTTTACATATGTTGTTGGCCAAAATGATCCTAATATGCTTTTTCCACTTTCTTCAGTTACCAAAGAAAATTTAACAGACGAAGAGATTCATAAAATCCCTAAACTTGATAATTCAAATGAAGTTGATGGAATGATTTTGAAAAGGATACAAAAATAATCGAATAACTACCAAAGTAAACAAAGACACTTTTGTTTATGACTGTCTTAGCAGAATATTTTGCCTTAGGAACTAAAAGGCTGCAATATAAAAATACAAATATACGGATTTTCTGCATATTATGAAAAATAATATGTTCTGATAGTACAAGTCTTGATGAATTTTCTGATATGGTTTAATCTCTTCATTGTTGGACGACTCTCGTGTTCACTTTGAAGATTTACGAAAAGAAGAGATAATCACATTATCAAGAAGCTCATTTGAACAACAAACTATAATACTTAGAATGTTTAGTAATAAAGTGTAAATAAATTAATACAAGAGGAATATACTTTAGTGGTGAACATATGAACATTGATGACTACACAAAAGTAACGCATAAAAGATTTAGCATTGATGATAGGGAAAGTGAAGAAAAGAAGATTAAATATTTAAAAAATTTAATAACTAGAACATTACTAAGTATAATTTTAGTATTAAGCGTAAGTATATTTATAAAAATAGATAGCAATAATGTTTTATTAATTGATGAATATGTATTTCAAGATTCATTAGAATTTACTAAAATAAATAATTGGTATCAAGATAATGTAGGCAAGATTATTCCTAATTTAAATACTAATACTACTCTAGTTTTTAACAGCGATGAATTAAAAAATAGTGTCTACTCTGATTATTTGGATGGCGTAAAAATTGAGGTGGATAAAAGTAGTCCAATTTCTTTATTAAGTGGTGGAATAGTAGTCTTTATCGGTGAAAAAGAAGGTTATGGAAACACTTTAATTTTACAAGGAAATGATGGCATTGATTACTGGTATGGAAATATTACTAACCTAAATGTCAATTTATATGATTATTTAGAAAAAGATACGTTAATAGGTGAAAGTGAAAATAATTATTTATATTTAGTCTTACAAAAAGATGGTAATTATATAGGTTATGAAGAATATCTTAAATAAGTTTAAAATTAATAACTATACATATCTTTTTCTAATTATTTGTGCGCTATGTGGTTATATTAAAAATATAACTGTTATTTTTGTAATTTGTCTAATTCACGAATTAGGGCATGTTTTTTTTATTAATTTATTTAAATATAAAATTATTAGTATCGAATTGCTGCCTTTTGGAGGATTTACAACCATCGACAAAAGAATAAATACAAATATAAACAAAGATATTATTATTGCTTTTGGTGGGATTTTCTTTCAATTGATTTTAATGTTAGTAGTATACTTATTTAAAAATGATTTCAATGTTATCACTTATAACATAATTATTAAATATAATATTATTTTGCTGGTTTTTAATTTTATACCAATAATACCCTTAGATGGCAATAATATATTGCACTTAATATTAGAAAAAATATTTTCTTACCATTTATCCTATTATATAAATTTTATTATCTCAATAATTAGTTTAATTATATTTGTAGTTATCAATTATATATATAGTTTTGATAATTACTTTATTATTTCTTTTTTAATATATAAAAGTGTGATGTATATTAAAAATTATAAATATATTAAAAAAAGGTTTTTATTAGAAAGATATTTATATGATTTTAAGTATAGAAAAATAGAAAATAATACCCAAAATATTAACTCATTAAAAAAAGAAGTTTTACATTATTTTAAAGAAAACAATAAATACATTAAAGAACAAGAAAAAATCAAAAAATTATTTTCACAGAATAATATATGATTGCAAAAATTTAAAACTTAAGATATGATATAAATCACAAAAAGGATGATACATATGTATAAAACTATTTTTCAAGCCAAAAGAATTATTAAACAACAGGTTAGAAGTAATATGATAGATATTCCTAATAGCTTTTCAAACTATCAGAAAGGATATTTATTTACAAATGAAAACATAAATGGATATTTAAATATAGCAAATATTAAAGAACATTCAAGCGCTTTAACAGTTACTAGTAGCGGAGATCATGCTTTTAACCTAGTCGGTCAAGGAATTTTAGATATTGATACATTTGATATAAATTATTTGTCAGAATATATAGCATTAGGTTTAAAAAGAGCAATGATTTTAAAATATAATTATTACGAGTTTCTTGCAATAACATTAAAATTTATGAACAATATCTCATTAGAAGAACTAACAGATATAATTAACGATCTTTTACCTTATATGGAACGCAAACATCGCATCTTTTGGACTAAAATTCTTAATTATAATTATAAATTACAAAAACGAAGCAAAAACCCTTTAAATCTAATTCTCTTATTATGTTGCGGAATACCTTCTCCAATGATACATATTTACAATAATGCGTATTTGCTAGATGAATATTGTTATCAACAATTAAGAAGAAATTTAGGTAATGCTAATATCACTTTTACTCAAACTGATGCAATAATGTTACCAGAAGTTTTTAAGGGAAAAGAGTATGATTTGATACTTTTATCCAATATTCTCGATTATTTTTCCCAACATTGGGATGAAGAATGGAGTTACAACCGTCTAGAGGAATATTTAGCTTCTTTAGAAGGTGTCGCTAAAGAAGAGGCAATTATATTTATAAAATATATTTTTGACTATAAAATTAGAGGTATAGAGGCAACTAAATGTTTTAGAGGATCTAACGTGTCTAGAAGTGATATAACGGATGAATTCACTATAATTTTTGATAATGTTTACACAGAATATGAAAATGCTATGATTTTTAGAAGAGTAAGAAAACAAGAAATTGACAAATGAGCTAATTTTTGATAAAATTAAGACGTTTTAAGTCATTTCGTAAAAAACCGCACTAAAGAGGTTATAAGTTTCTAAAAACACCTTAAGGGCGCGACTTGAATCAAAAATATATAAGGAGGTATGAAATGAAAGCTATATTCGTTACAGGTGGAAAACAATATTATGTTGCTGAAGGTGATGTAATCTATGTTGAAAAATTGAATGTTGAAGCAGGTGAAACTGTAAAATTTGATGAAGTTTTATTTGTTGATGGTGTTGCTGGAAATCCAGTAGTAGCTGGAGCAACAGTTGAATGTAAAGTAGAAAAACACGGAAAGAACAAAAAAGTTGTTGTTTTCAAATATAGACCTAAAAAGAAATATCGTAAAAAACAAGGACATAGACAACCATATACTAAACTTGTTGTTACAAAAATTAGTAAATAATTATGATTAAAGTAAAATACAGTAATAAATTCATTAAAATTAGTGGTCATGCTGATTTTAATGATTATGGAAAAGATATTGTTTGTGCTTCAGCATCAAGTATTGTCTATACGACTATTAATGGTATTTTAAATATTAATATAAATGCTATTAAATATACTGATGAAAAAGAATTAGTTATTGAAATACTAAGTAATGATGAAATAACTAATAAACTTATTGGCAGTATGCTTGATTTACTAAAAGAATTAGAAGCGCAATATCCAAAGAATATAAAAATTAGTAAAGGAGAATGAACATGTTATTTATAAAATTAAATATACAAAGATTTGCCCATGTTAAAGCTCAAGGTTCTACAAAAAATGGCCGTGACTCTAGAGGGCGCAGATTAGGCGCTAAATTATCTGATGGTCAAGTTTGTAGTGCTGGTGCTATAATATATCGTCAAAGAGGAACTAAGATTTATCCAGGTACTAATGTAGGGATGGGAAAAGACCATACTTTATTTAGTAAAATAGATGGTGTAGTAAAATACGAAAGATTAGGCAGAGATAAAAAGAAAGTAAGCGTTTACGAAGCATAGTAAATGCTTTTTTTATTATAAAAAAACACGATAGTAATTCGTGTAATTTAATATAATTATAACTTATTTAAAAACTGCATCAACATAATATATTGGTCTGTTTTCTTTAAAATATTGTTTTTCAAAGTCAGTCATAATGTTTTCAATTTTATTTTCATCATGATGTAAATCTAAACTAATTCTCTCAAAAGAATACCAATATTGAGATAAACTTTCTAATGAATAAGCAAATAAACCTTTATTGTCGGTTTTTAAAATAATGTGTTTGTTTTTCTTAAAAATCTTATCATATAGTTTTAAATAACTTTCGTGAGTAAATCTTTTCTTTTCATCATGCTTTTTAGGCCATGGTTCAGAAAAAGTTAAATATATAGTATCTATTTCTTTACCAAATATTTTATCGATCTCTCTAGCATCACAATTAATAAGTTTTAGGTTTTTTATAGAAGCATTTTGCAATTTTTCCACTGCTGCAACCATTTGAGAATCATATAGTTCAATACCCACAAAATTAATTTTGGGGTATTTTTTGGCCATTTCAATTATAAAATTTCCTCTTCCCATTCCTAACTCTAAGCAAATTGGATTTTCATTTTCAAAAATTTTATTCCATTTATTTTTATTTTCATATGGATTATTAATTACATGCTTACTACTTTTAATAATTTTATCGGCATTTTTTATTACATTATAACGCATTTTTTCACTTCCTAATATTTATTTTATCATGTTTAATAATATTAGTAAATTAATTTGTTTTTACTTAATTTTATTCCAAAGTTATATTTATTAATTTAGATGAGTATGATATAATAAATTAGATAATAGGAGTTAAGTGTGATGAAAAAATATATATTTGGATTTATATGTGGCATTTTATTATTAATGCCATCTATAATTTCTGCCAAGAAGGTAACGTGTAGTAATGGCGACTATAATGCTACAATTGAAATTAACAAAGAAAAAATAAACATAAATGAATTGGCAACGATTACCATAGATAGCGAATCAACCTATGAAATAGAATATAAAATTGCGGATAAGGATATTGCAAATATTAATGAAGGCGTAATTACAGCTTTAAAAGAAGGTAATACTACAATTAAAACAGAAATAACGTTTGCCGAAAATAGTAGTTGTATTGTCAATTTGCCAATCGAAGTTGTTTCAAATGATTCTTTATTAAAATCTTTGAACTTAGAAGAATTGGATATTAGTTCAGTATTTAAATCAGATAAATATGAATATGAAATCAATTTGCCTTATAATTTTGAAAAAATTAACATTATTGCAGAGGCAAATAACTCTAATGCAAAAATAACTGGAGATGGAAGAAGATACTTAAACGAGGGAGTTAATGAATATGAAATAGTAGTTACTGCTACCGATGGATCAACTAGTACCTATAAAATTATAATTAATAGAGAAGAAGCAAATGAAGATGTAACTTTAAAAAGTTTGATAGTTGAAGGTTATGTATTAAGCCCAAAATTTGATAAGGAAACTTATAGATATACATTAAACATAGATAAAGCAATAGAAGAAATAACAATTCATGCAGAAACAGCTTATGAATTTGCAAAAATTAGAGGAACAGGAACATTTTCTGTAGCAACAGGCCAAAATACTTATTATATTATTGTTACTGCCGAGAATGGCAACGAAGGACAATATGAAGTAGTTATCAATAAGAGTAATGGCACTAGTAGACTGGAAAGCTTAGAAATTGCAGGTATAAAACTAGATAGTGAATTCTCAAGCGATAAATATATTTATTATATAGATATTAATAGTAATATAAAAACTTTAGACATTAAAGCTAAAGCTGTAGATAATGATCAAATAGAAATTATAGGTAATGAAAATCTCGATTATGGAAAAAATGAAATAATTATAAGAGTAACTGGTGAAGATAAATCTTCAACTACTTATAAAATCATTGCTAATAAATTAAATGCTGAGGAAGAGCAAAAAATTGAAAAAAATGATAAGTTACTCAAGATTTTATTAATCACATTTATAGTATCAATTATTATAATGATAACTGTTATAGGTATATTTTTAAAAAGAAATTATAAAAGAGAAGTTAATATAAATAAAAAGAGGAAGAATAAAAAGAAATAATAGGTGATAGCATGTTTGGTAAGATACTTTATATTAGCGATAATATAGCACATGTAGAAAATAAAATGAATAGGGATGTTGCAGCAGATTTAATGAATATTCACGTTATATTTGAGGCAAAAGAGCAGCGAATTTTAGGAGAAGTTGTTGAGCTTAACGATGAGGTTGTAAAAATTAAATTTTTAGGAGAGTATCAAGAAAAAAAGTATTTAAATGGTGTTCTTAGAAAACCTTTACTTAACTCTGTTATTAGAATTATTAATGGAGAAGAGTTAATGGAATTAGTGGGGTCTTACACAGATAAGTCATTTATATTAGGAAATTCTGCTATATACAAGAATTTTAAAGTATGTCCTAGTATTAATTCGCTATTTTCTAACCACTTAGCCATATTTGGTAATAGTGGTTCTGGTAAATCGTGTGGTGTGGCTAGAATTATTCAAAATATTTTTAGCAATAATTTAGCGAACCCAGTAAATGCCAATCTATTTATTTTTGATGCTTATGGAGAATATAAAAATGCTTTTAAAAGTTTAAATAATATAAATCCAAATTATCAATATAAATTTATTACTACTAATCCGGTTGATAAAGATGATTATTTATTAGATATACCCATCCATTTACTTAATTTAGATGACTGGGCGCTTCTATTGCAGGCAAGCAGTCATTCGCAATTACCTATTATTGAAAATACAATTAAATTAGCTAAGATTTTTTCGCAAGAAAATGAAGAAGCAAAAAAATTAAAAAATCATTTGATTGCTAAGGCTTTATTATCGATTTTATTCAGCAGCGAAACAACTGCGAATAAAAAAAATGAAATATTCACCGTAATAGAAGTATGTAATACTCCGGAATTTAATTTTGATAGTGTTATTCCAGGAATCGGATATACAAGAAGTTTTAGTGAATGTTTTGAAATAGATTCTCATGGTAATTTTGGTGAAAGTGTTTTAATAACTGAATATATATTAAAACACATTCTAGATGACAATACTAACTTTATAGAACCAGCAAATGCGTATTATACTTTAAACGATTTTTCAAAGGCTTTAGAATTCACTTTAATTAGCGAAGGATTCCAACATAATGAAAATTTATATAGCGATTCAATTATATTAAAAGTAAGACTTAATACTATAATAACTAGCAAAATCAGTAAATATTTTACTGGTAAAGAATATATATCTTTACATAATTATATAACTAAGTTAGTAATAAAAAATGATAAAAAGGCTCAAATTATAAATATTAATTTAGAAGATATAGATGATGTATATGCAAAAGTTATAGTAAAGGTTTTTGCTAGACTTATGTTTGAATATTCTAAAGGATTAGAAAAAAGAGCTAGTATTCCGTTCCATTTATTCTTAGAAGAAGCTCATAGATATATTCAAAAAGATAATGATACTTATTTGATTGGTTATAATATATTTGATCGTATTGCTAAAGAAGGACGCAAATATGGGGTTATATTAGATATTATCAGTCAAAGACCTGTGGAAATATCTGATACTGTTATCGCACAATGTTCTAATTTCTTAATCTTTAAAATGACTCATCCTTTAGATATCAAATATATTGAAGAAATGCTTCCAAATATATCTAGTGATATAGTAGAAAAACAAAAAATATTACAACCAGGAACTTGTGTAGGCTTCGGTGGCGCTTTTAAAATACCTATGATAGTAAAATTAGAAATGCCAAATCCAATGCCATATTCATCAAACTGTGATGTATCTAGTTGTTGGAAATAAGAATATAGAAAGTTCTAAACTTTCTTTTTTTATATATACATTTTTCAAAATATGATAGAATGTTAAATATATAGAAGGAGAGGCAAATATATTTTTATCCTATAATAAAGGCAAATTTGTGTTTAATAGATATGTTATTATGTCCATACTTGCGAATTTGTTATTTGCAATAGCTATGTTTATGAATATAAACATTTCTAATTATTTCAATATTGGAATATATACTTTTATAACTGTCTTTATACCAGCACTTTTAATATTTATAGCGGGAAGATATAAAATAAAAGATATAATTGATGAATTTAATAATTATGATAAAAAGAAATTTATTTTGGCGGCATTTATGTGGGCTTTAATGCTTATATCAGCAGTTAAAGCTTATCAATATGGCGAAATAATAATAGTATCCACCTTATTTGCTTTAACTTCTTTATTGAATTCTATTGTAGAATTTTTCTTTAATCGAGATTCAAAAGAGCTTATAAAGAAATTAATTGTTTTTCTAGTTATTTTAATAGGAGTTTGTTTAATTAGGTTGTTTTAAAAAAATGTAAAGTAACTAGAAAAATATGTATAAAATAAAATATATGTGGTATAATATAATTGCCTAGTAAAGGTAAGTTATTCATATAAAACCGACTATATTGATAATTTGGGGAACTAATTATTTGGTTGTGTTGAATGCTAACATTTATGTTAGACTCCTAATGCCTTATATGTGTTCTACCACCTGCGATGCGCGGGATTTTATCAAATAACTTCCACTAGGTTTTTTTATGGGAGTAAAATATGTATAAGAGAATAATTAATTTAATTGGAGAAGAAAGCTTTACTAAAATAAAAAATACAAAAATTTTATTAGTTGGGGTTGGTGGAGTAGGTGGTTTTGCTTATGAAGCTTTAATTAGAAGTGGATTTCAAAATATAACTATTATCGACAAAGACAAAGTAGAAATAACAAATTTAAATAGGCAATTAGTAGCTACATTAGATACTTTAGATAAAGCAAAGGTAATTGTTGCTAAAGATAAAGCCTTGAGAATCAACGAGAACATCAAAATAACGGCGATAGAAGCATTTTTAGATGAAAATAATATAAAGACATTAGAAAAAGATTTTGATTACATTATCGATGCTTGTGATACTTTAAATGCTAAATTAGAATTAATTAAGTTTGCCAGTATTAACAATATTAAAATAATCTCTTCAATGGGAGTTGGCAATAGATTAGATGCTAATCTTATTAAGATAACTAGACTTGATAAAACTTGTAACGATCCATTAGCTAAACGCTTAAGAAAATTAGTTAAAGAGAATAATTTAAATAATAAGATACCGGTTGTATGCAGTGAAGAATTACCATATAAAAAAGGAGAGGTAAATTCAATGATTACATCTCCTGGTATTGCTGGCTTATTAATGGTAAATTATATTATAAACGATATTATTAAGCCTTATTAATTAAGAAGGTAGCTAAATTATTTGGATTTTCACCTTTACATACAATATTATGAATCAAAGTTATAAGAGGAATTTCAATTCCTTTTTTTTGTAACATTTTATATATTGAGTTTAATGTATAATAGCCTTCTACTGTATTATTTTTTAAATATTCTTCAATTTGTTCATTATCTTTAGTGCTACCTATAACATATCCAAATGAATAATTACGACTCTTTGAACTAGAGCAAGTTAAAAGTAAATCACCAACTCCTGCAAAAGATAAAATTGTTTTCTTTTTACCTCCTAATGCATAAATAATGTTTTTCATGTCATGCAAAGATTCATTAATTAAAAATGCTTGAGTTGATTCAGAGTAGCCTAAACCTTTCAAAATCCCTGCAGCAATAGCAATAATATTTTTAATGCTGCCACATAATTGAATTCCTATAATATCTTTTGATACACGAAGTTTTAACGTGTCATTAGCTAGGTTTTCTCTTACTAGATTAATTGTTTTTTTGTTTAGACCCGCAATAGCTAGTGCTGCTGGTTCATTATTTACCAAATCAATAGCAAATGTTGGTCCAGATATTACACTAATATTATTAGTTTTTAAAGTGTGTTTAACTATCTCAGATAAAGGGCTTAAAGTAGTATGTTCTATACCCTTAGAAGCAATACATAAAGGTGTTTTTTTATAATAAGGTAAGATATTTTCACAAACATTTAAAATATATTTAGCAGAAGTGATTAGAAATATTAAACCTGTATCTTTTAATGCTTTTTCATAACTATCAGTAACCATTATATTATCGGGAATTTCTACTTCCGGAAAAATAGAATTAAATTTATGCATTTTTCGAAAATTATCAGCTAAATCTGGATTCTCAGTCCATAACATAATATTGTTTTCTTTTCTTTTAGCTAACATTAAAGCAATCCCTATGCTATAAGCACCAGTTCCTAATATTGTAATTTTCATTTTTCATCTCTCATTTCTTTATAAATTCTATTTAGATTATTTTCAACTAAATTGTTCTTTGGTTGATAATACTTTGTTCCTTTTAATTTTTCGGGTAAATATTCTTGTTCTACCCAATCATTTTTATAATTGTGAGGATATTTGTAATCTGGACTTCCATTTTTAATATGTTTAGGAATTGATCCAGATAAACCCTTGTGAATATCATTTAAAGCGTTGTCTAAAGCTAAATAAGCACTATTACTTTTTGGTGATAATGCCATCTCTATGGCTATTGCCGCAATCGGAATTCGCGCTTCTGGAAGACCAACACGTTCGGCTGCATTAATTGCTGCATCAAGCCTTGGCCCTATGCCTGGATTAGCTAGGCCTATATCTTCATAAGCAATAACCGAAAGTCGCCTATAAATACTATCTAAATCTCCAACTTCTATTAATCTAGCTATATAGTGAAGTGTAGCATCAACATCACTACCACGAATAGATTTTTGTAATGCACTTAATACATCATAATGCCCATCCTCATTTTTATCATGAAAAAATGCTGGTTTAGAATTAATACTTTTGACTGATTCTATACTCACTTCATGATCAGTAGCAGAATAATAAGATATTTCCAATAAGTTTAAAGCACTTCTTACATCGCCGTCTGATAAAGAAGCGATATAACTTAAAGTTTTATTATCTATTTTAATATCTTCTAACTCTTTAGTAGCTCTTTCTAATACTTTTACAATATCTTCTGCCCCTAGTTCATGTAATTCAAATATTTGAGAACGGCTTCTGATTGCTGGATTAATTTTATGGTATGGATTAATCGTAGTGAGACCAATCAAAATAATAGTGCCATTTTCAATATATGGTAATAGTAAATCTTGTTTATCTTTATTCATACGATGAATTTCATCTACTACTAAAATTAAATCTCCATAAAATTTAGCTTCATCAATTGCCACATCAAAATCTTCTTTTTTATTAATAGTGGCATTTAAAAACTTTGTTCTGATACCCAATTCAGCACTTAAAGCGTGAGCGATACTTGTTTTTCCTATACCTGGTTTCCCGTAAAATATCATGGAAAAAATTTTTTTACTTTTAACTAAATTAGTTAGTATTTTATTTTCTCCAATTAGATGTTCTTGCCCTACAACATCATCTAATTTTTGGGGTCTTAAAAAATCTGCTAAAACTTTCATATTAATCACTTAATTTATTATACCAAAAATAAGGGTAAGTGGAAATAATTTGTGTTATAATTGAGCTAGTGATGTAAATGGAAAATGAAATAATATTAGACAATAATATCGAAACCTATTTAAGTTATTTAAGATACGAAAGAAAACTTTCTAAAAACACTTATGAATCGTATCGTTATAATTTAATAAAAATATGTAATTTTTTTGGTCATAGCAAGTTGCTAAAACTAAATGAAGAGGATATTCGTTTATTTTTATATAATTCAAAGGAAAGCAGCAAAACTAATGCTCATTATTTATCAGTATTAAAATCTTTTTATGATTATATGCTTGATTTAGAAAAAATTAATATTAATCCATGTGAAAATATCAAATCTCCCAAATTAGAAAAAAAATTACCTAAATTTTTAACGGAAGAAGAAGTTGATAAACTTCTTAATATTAGATGTAATAAACCAATTGATTATCGTAATAAAGCAATGCTAGAGTTATTGTATGCTACAGGAATGCGAATCTCGGAACTCTTAAATTTACAACTATCAAACATTCATGAAGAAGAAGCGGTTGTTAAAGTAATGGGTAAGGGTAGCAAAGAAAGAGTTATTCCTATGAGTGATATTACCATTAAATATTTAAATTTATATTTGAAAGAATATCGTAATTACATTTTAAAAACAAAACAATCAGAATATGTATTTATAAACTACAATGGCAGTAGAATGTCTCGACAAGGCTTTTTTAAAATATTAAAAAAACTTTGCGATGAAACAGGTATTAAAAAAGAAATATCGCCGCATATTTTGAGGCATTCATTTGCCACCCATTTATTAAACAATGGAGCAGATTTAAGAATTATTCAAGAGTTATTAGGACACGAAAATATTACTACCACAGAAATTTATTCTCATATATCAAATGAAAAAATCAAAGAAGATTACTCAAAGCATCCTCATTATAAAGCATAAAAAAAGAATGACAATATAACACCATGTCATTCTTTTTAAGTAACATATTATTTACTTTGGTTATTATTACGAGCTTTATTATTTGATTGAGACTTGTTGTTAGCTTTATTATTAGCTTGATTAGCTCTATTATTAGCTCTGTTATTATTTTTTTGACTATTACTATTTCTCATTTTTCTTACCTCCTGCTATTATTATGGTTGCTTTTCATTTATTAATACTTCTAAAAATTATAATTTTTTGGTAATAACTGGACATAATAATATTAATTAGCACTAATTGTTGACAAGTGCTAATTAATGAGTATAATTATTGTTTAGAAGGGGATGATTTTTATGAATGTAAATAATCAAGAAGAGAATGTATTAGAAAAATACGGTCGCAATATTAATGAAGCCGTAAATAATAGAAAAACCGATCCAGTTATTGGAAGAGAGGAAGAAATTAGAAGCATTACAAGAATTCTTTCACGCAAAACTAAAAACAATCCTGTTTTGATTGGAGAACCTGGTGTCGGTAAAACTGCAATCGTAGAGGGACTAGTTCAAAGGATAATTAAGGGTGATGTGCCATCAAGTTTAAAAGATAAAACTGTTTGGGAACTTGATTTGGCCGCATTAATAGCAGGAGCCAAATATCGAGGAGAATTTGAAGAAAGATTAGAAAAAGTTCTACACGAAATTAAAAAAAGCGAAGGCAATATTATTATGTTTATTGATGAAATACATATGATTGTCGGCGCTGGGGCTTTAGAGGGCGCCATGGATGCTGGTAATATTTTAAAACCCTTACTTGCTCGTGGCGAAGTACATGTTATTGGGGCTACGACTTTAAAAGAATATCGTAAATATATTGAGAAAGATGAAGCACTAGAAAGAAGATTTCAAAAAGTAAAAGTATCAGAGCCAACAGTAGAAGACACTATTACTATACTAAGAGGTTTAAAAGAACGTTTTGAAGTTCATCATGGTGTATCCATTCAAGATAAAGCATTAGTTAGTGCTGCTGTTCTGTCAAATCGTTATATTACTGATAGATATTTACCTGATAAAGCAATAGATTTAGTAGATGAAGCCTGTGCTACTATTAGAGTTCAAATGGACAGCGTTCCAACAACACTTGATGAATTAACCAGAAAAATCATGAGATTAGAAATCGAAAAAGAAGCTATTAACAAAGAGAAAGATAATTTAGCTAATAAGAGGAAAGAAGAAATTGAAACCGAGTTAAACAATTTAAAAACTGAAGAAGCTAAATTAAAGGCACTATGGAATCAAGAGAAAGATAATTTAACAAATATTAACAAGAAAAAAAGCGAGTTAGAAAAAGCTAGATATGAACTGGAAGTTGCAGAAAATAATTATGATTTAGAAAAAGCTGCTAAATTACGACATGGTGTTATTCCAGAACTAGAAAAAGAATTGACAAATGCTCAAAAAGAAAATAATAATAAACTATTAACTGATATTGTAACAAGCGATTATATTGCAGAGGTAATATGCAAACTTACAAATATCCCGGTTTCTAAATTAATGAGTAGTGAAAAAGAAAAATTATTACATTTAGAAGATAATTTAAGAAAAAGAGTTAAAGGTCAAGAAGAAGCCCTAAGATTAGTTAGCAACGCTATTATTAGAAGTAGAAGCGGAATCAAAGATCCAAATAGACCAATCGGTTCCTTTATATTTTTAGGGCCTACTGGAGTAGGGAAGACTGAAGTCGCTAAAAGTTTAGCATTTGAATTATTTGATGACGAACATCACATGGTTAGAATTGATATGTCTGAATACATGGAAAAATATTCTGTTTCTAGACTAATTGGCGCTGCTCCTGGTTATATTGGATATGAAGAGGGTGGCCAACTTACTGAAGCGGTCAGAAGAAATCCTTATAGCATTGTATTATTTGATGAAATTGAAAAAGCCCATCCAGAAGTCTTGAATTTACTATTACAAATACTTGACGACGGAAGACTTACAGATTCTAATGGAAGAACAGTAGATTTTAAAAACACTATTATTATAATGACTTCTAATGTTGGTAGTGAGCATATATTAGAAGGGCGCCAAGAAAAAGTATTGAATGAATTACACCATTATTTTAAACCAGAATTTTTGAACAGAATTGATGAAATTATAATGTTTAATAAATTAGAAAAAGCAGTTTTAATAGATATTTTAGATAAAATAATTAAAAATATAGAATCATATTTAAAAGATAATGATATTCATATTAAATTATCAGACGATGCAGCTAAATACTTTGTAGATAATGGTTATGACGAAGCATTTGGAGCTCGTCCATTAAAACGATTTGTAACTAAAGAATTAGAAACCATTCTAGCTAAAAAATTAATTGATGGGAAGATTAAATATGGTGATACAATAAATATATTACTAAAAGATAATAAGATTGTCATAGAATAATTAAAGATATAGTAAACAAAATTACTATATCTTTTAAAATGCAAAATGATTGAATAAAATCAATATTATCCCTAATAGCAACCCTAGATAAATAAATTTATCTTCTTTATAACTCAATGCTTTTGGTAGCATTTCATTTATAGCTAAGGTTATCATAATTCCTGCCACAAATAATAAGACAATACTAATCATCAAATCATTAACATACCGTTTTAAAAATATAAATGCCAGAAATGCGCCTAAGGGTTCTGCTAATCCCGATAAAAACGTGTTATATAAGGCTTTTTTCTTAGAACCCGTAGCATAATAAATTGGTACTGCAATAGAAATGCCTTCAGGGATATTATGTAACATAATTGCAAAGGACAATTTAATGCCTAAGGTTGTATCTTTGACGCTGCCTATAAAAGTTGCAATACCCTCAGGAAAATTATGAAGCACTAAAGCAATCATACTCAATATTCCTAATTTATATAAAGAATTATTTTTATTATTATCCATTAATTTATTAATAATTATTACCGATATAATACCAATTGTAAAAGAGAGCAGAGCAATAGTAATACCTGTAATAAATTTGTAACTAACCATGACATTAAAAAAAGATGATGGCATTAAATCTGTTATGCTTATTCCAATCATTATAGCAATAGAAAAAGATAAACACAAAGAAATAAATTTATTAATTTTCTCTGGTTTGATATTAAAGAATATTAGTATTCCTCCGAGTAGAGTAGACATACCAGCTACAGTAGATATTAATAAAGCATTAACAGTATTCATTTACTTCACCTAATAAAATGATATGTCAAATATAACTAAAACATTTACCACGGATAAAAAAATAAGTAAAAACTTATTTATATTATATTACCAAAAGATATTAGAAGTAAAATAAATAGCCAAAATACAACAAATAAAATCATCGTTAGATAATAATTTTTTTCAAGGATGTTGGTTTACATAATATAGACGACTCTAAATGTAAAGAAAAAGACAGGTAGTATTACTTGTCTTCTTTTTAAATTTTTAAACCTTGAAAAAAACCTTTTATCATTGCTTTTAATAGGTCAAATGCATTTTCAAATCCAACTACAAATCCAAACATCATAAAAATAGCAAATAGTCCAAATAAAATTAATATTATTTTTTTAATTATTTGGGTTAATATTTTCCCCATTATTTTTTACTTCCTTATTTTTTTCTAAGTATTTCATTAAAATAGTTACTATTAAATTATTTAAACTTCTATTTTCGTCAAGAGCTATTTTATCTAGTTCTTTTTTTATTTCTTCGCTAGTTCTTAAAGTTATAATTACATTATTCATTTCTCTTGTCCTTTCGTTGATATTATTATACTTGCATTTGTATACATAAGATACTTGCATTTGTATTCTTTTTGATATATAATGTATGCATACAAATGATAGCGTTTGTATAACCACAATTAACAAATCTTGTCCTTTTGTTTTTGTGGTCTTAGGACAAGAAAGGATAAAAAATGAATAGGGAACAAAGAAGAAAAGTCTCTAAAAAAGAAAAACAGGAAAATTATGAAAGCATTATGTACTGGGTTAATAATTTAGAAAAGTTTATGGAATTAAGTAAAGAAGAACAAATAGAAGCCATAAACGAATTAAGAAAGGAAGCAGAAAAATGGAAATAAAAATAGTATTAATAAATGCAATGAAATATAAGGACAAAGAAACAGGAATGCCAAAAGTTAGAATTGGTTATGTACCATTTGGAAAGGAAGCTTTAAGAAATGAAGAAAAATTTAAAGGTTTTACTGAACTTGGGGGATATACTGATAGAGTTGAAGTTTTAGAAGAATTAAAGGACAATGATTTTATGCAAGAAGCTACATTAGTTGGGGAAGAAATAACAAGCCCCAGAAACCCATTTAAAAAGACTATGAAGCTTACAAAATTAATTACAAAAAATGCGACTATTAGTTTACTATAATCCAAAAAAAGATAAATTTGTAGTTAATTATAAAGAAGATCGACACCACCCATTAGAATTATTTACTTATAACTTTTATGGAAATTTAGTAGTTCAATATATATACATACTAGATAGAAAAGTTTTTTGGAACTATAAAAAATATTCTAAATACTATCACAAAAAATACAAAACCCCTCAACCTAGTTTAAGATATAGACTAGGACAAAAAATAATAAATCTAGGAATGAAAGTAGCATTTGGATCAACTGATAGAAATGAATTTATAAAAGTAAATCAATGGTGGAATAAAAGGTATTAACTGATTAGTTAATATAGATAATAGGACAAGTAGAAAGGAAGTTGTCATGGAAGGTACAACAGGTGCAGGAATGGCTGAATTTGTAACAAGTGTAGTTACTGGTGTAACTGGAGAAATCACACTAACAACAGTAGCAACAGTAGTAGCATCAATTATCGGTGCAGGTATCGTAGCAATATTCGCATGGAAATTTGCTCGTAAAGGTTATGCATTCGTTAAAAATGCTTTATCAGGAAAAGGCGGAAGAATATAGTCGGAGGGTGGTTGGAAAGCCACCTTTTTTTATTTTAGAAAGAGAGGTTAATTATGAACGAAGCAATGACATCATTTTTAGTATTGGTAGGTGCTAGTGCCCCATTTTCAATAGCTTGGGTATTTGGCATAAAAGCTTATAGATTTATAGTAAATGCTTTATCAGGAAAGGATGCTAGACTTTAATGCAAGGTTATTTAACTAAAAAATTTAATTTATCTGACGGAGTAAAATCTACATATTGGAAAATTAAAAATAGAAATCCTGAAGAACTTGGTGAAAGAAACACTGGAATTCATATCTTTTGTGGTCCACAGGGTAGTGGTAAATCATTATCAATGATCCACTATGCTAAAGAGATTATTAAAGACCACCCAAAAGCAATAATTGTAACCAATATTGATTTACAATTTGAAATATCAAATCAAGTTGTTAAATATTCAAGTTTTGAAGATTTTAAAATAGAAAATGGTATTTATGGAGTTATTTATATATTAGATGAAATTCATTTAATTTTAAATAGTTTAGAAAGTAAAGGAGTACCATTATCAGTAATTGTTGAATTATCACAACAAAGAAAGCAAAGGAAATTAATTTTAGGTACTTCACAAGTTTATTCTCGTATGGCAAAACCATTAAGGGAGCAAGTCAAGAGCTGTATTATTTGTAAAAATTATTTTGGTTGTTTTCAATTTAATTATTTAATAAATGCTTTTGAAACTGAAGAGGGAAGCGACGGAAAGTTAAAATATTCAAAGTTGAAAACTAGTTTCTTTTTTCATAGAAAGGAAGATTATACAAATTATGACACTTATAAAAAAATGGATTCCTATATTGGTATTAATAATAATATTAGTTCCTATAACTAGTGTAAAAGCTCAAAGTTATACTGCAGAAGATACATTGTTAAGTAGTAATGTCCATGATTATTTTAATAATTATTTTAACGGGAATAAGTCTTATCAGTATTTTGGTTATGCTTGTGGAGATAGAACATGTTATTACGGAATAGATTCAGATCATAATTATGTAAATATTACTTATACAAGTACAAGTGGTTATGGTTATGATTATGTCATTTCTACAGGTGTAGACGAAAACTTTAGTGTATCAGGGTCAAATGTATTTAAAAAAGAAATAAACGATTCTAGAGTCATTTTAATGGCTTTAGCATTAATAACTGCGATTATAACTATTGCGGCAATGAATAGAGGTGTAGATAATGATTAAAAACATTTTAAGTAGTCTTACAGGATCATTTTTTAGGACAATAGGAAGAATACTTGCTTATGTGCTAATAGGTGGAATTATAGCTTATTTAGTAAGTTTAAAGGGGTAAATATGAAAAAATATATAAAATTTATAGTTTTGTTTTTATGTTTATTTATTTTTACAAGTAAAGTATCGGCTAAATCAAAAGAAATAACAGACGCAACATTTAATAATACTAATATACCATATTCAATGAATTTAAATGCAAATGCAACAAACAGACCGTTATTCTATGTCACATTAGATTCAACTGATGCAATTAACTATAACTATGGTTATTATAAAATATGCGGAACTGGAGAAATAAGCGTTACACAAGATGGAGATTGTACGGACGGATGTTTAGATAGCCAAATTAATAAAGTGTATGCCAAAAATGAAACATGTACAGTAAATAATCAAGAAGGAAAAGTAACATATATATTTTTTACAATAAAACAATGGGAAGTTGGCAGTGGAACAACATCTATTTGGCAATTAAAAGATTATATGATATTTAAAAATATATCAACTAATAGTTCAAATTATAAAATTACTAATGTTGTATTATCAGATACTGACTTATACCCAACATTTGAACAAGCAAACGCGCAAAATGAAACTAATGATAAATTAGGAAGTTTAGAAGAAAGTATTCAAGATGGTTTTAATTCATGTAGTGAAAGTTATAATATATTTGATCCAAGTGGAACATTATACAATGGAAAAGGTATTGGAAGTGATGGCTCAATAATAACTGATAGTACAGGGTCTTATTATGATTTATATATTAAAGTAGAGCCTAATACCACATATACATTATCAAATAAAAATGACGAAGAATTAAAAGGTGCTTGGTTTATTGTTTATTATGGAAGCTCTAAAAATTATTTATCAATGTCAAAATATGATACACCAGGTACTTCATTAACATTTAGCACTTCATCAAATGCACAATATGTAAGATTATATTCATATTTAAATTTAGCTAATGTAAATTCACTTGAAAATATTATGATAGCAAAAGGTAGTACAAAAAAAGCATTTCAACCTTATGGAGAAGTTTGTCAAAATAAATTAGATACTCAAATTGACCAAAATCAAACAATAATAGACCAAAACGAAGAAACCAATAATTTAATTGGTGGCGAAAGCGATGATATTACAAGTAAATCTTGTGGTATGATTTGTAAATTAAAAGCCGTTATTAATTTTATAAACCCATTAAGTAAAGATTTCTTTGCTTATAAGTTAGTTGAATTAATGCTGAATATGTTAAAAAGTTTATTTATTCCAGAAGATATGGATTTTGTAACTAATTTTGTAGAAGCATTAGAATCAAAACTCGGTTTTATTGCTGCTATACCTGTAAAAATTATTGAATTTACAATGAGTCTAGCAACTGCAACATGGAGTGAGTTTAAATCTATTCAACTTCCTAGTATATCTATATTTGGCTATAACTTTTGGAATGCTCAAGAAATAGATCTAACTGAAGCTATAAATATATTTAAACCTTTTAAGTATGTAACTGATTGTATTTGTGTAGTTATTTGTGCTCAAACACTTAATAAATGGCGAGAAAAATTTACGGGAGGTGGCAGTGGTAAATGATACTAGAAGCATTATTCGGACTAATTACGGGTATTATTAATTTAATACCATTTGAACTTCCTAGTTTACCTGATAAGTTTCAAACAACACTAGATTTTATTTTTGACGGAATTACGAGTTCATTAGGTATTATAGATATGTTTATTGATTTAAAATTCTGGATTACCTGTGCAGTAGCAATGACTATTATTTATAACATTAAGCATATTTGGAACGGAATTGTATTCTGTATTAACTTAATACCAAGTGTAAATGTTAGTTATTGGAATTAATTTTAACCCTTGGGAGTTAATTGTTAGCAATGCTAACAATTAAGGGTGCAAGGGTAATAGCCATTCGGCGAATGAGAAAAAGTTAACCTTTCTACTTGACTAAAGGTTAACTTAACCGAATTTTTTAAAAATGAAAGGGTAGTTATATGCAAGTTTTAAAGGGTAAAAACAACCATGCAGTAACAATGTTTTATAATACAAAAATTAAAACATATTTTGATGGCTCACAACAGGTAAAACATAATAATTTTATTACTACTCGTGGAAATGCGAAAAGAGAAGCTAGTAATGTATTACCTGAAGAAGAACGAAAAAGGCAAAGATATAAAAATCTATACAATGCAAAGCAAAATGTAATTGATCTAGCATATCATAACTCATTAATAAAAGAGTGGGAGTGGTTTATTACATTAACTTTTAATCCTGAAGAAGTTTACTCTAAAGATTACTCGCAAGTTTCCGAAAAATTATCAATGTTTTTAGATAATTTAAAACACCAAAACAAAGATATGCGATATATAATACTTCCAGAGTTACACAAGAGTGGGGCAGTGCACTTTCATGGAATATTTGCAAATGTCCCTAACTTAAAAACACAGGAAGCAAGAAACCCAAAGAATAATAGATTAATATATCAGAACGGATCAAAGATTTATAATGTTACTAATTATAAATATGGATTCACAACAGCTAGTGAAATTAAAAATCAAGAAGCAGTTAGTGTCTATATATCTAAGTACATGACAAAAGATTTAATAGATATAAACTATAAAAAAAGATATTGGTCGTCAAAGAACTTACAAAGACCTACAATACAATATGCTCATATGACGGAAGATTATCTTAAATTTTATATAGACATTAACGAAATAAGGGATTATTACGAAAACGAAAAAACGATTTCTTTCCGAACTCTTGGTTTACATAATATACATTATGAAAACGTTTTCTTGGCTTATTAAACTAATTGAATTGAATAATTCTTCTTGATAATTATAATATTATTTAAACATTAAATCCAAGCAATAAAATAAATTAATAAGTTTAGCGTTCAAACAAATTTTATTTTACCAATTTTAACAAGATAATTTGTTAGAGAAAAAAATATATTTAGGTTATTTTTTTATAACCTTATTTATATTTTTTATAAGGATATAATACACGCGTATATCCTTATAAAAAATATAAATAAAGGATATATACGCGAGAATTTTTAAAATAAAAAAGAGTAGTTACACTCTTAATTACTAAGGGGTTCGGAACTTACCCAATAATAAGTACCATCTTCAGCTTCTCTATATACATGTTTATATGAAGTTCCATATTTTTTCATAAAATTATAATCAATATCACTATTTTCTTTATAATTATCTGTACATTCTTGGTTAATAGAAGCAGCAGTGTAGTATTTATAACAAACATCTTCGTTAATTTTAACGAAGTAATCATAAATAACTATATCGCTACTCTTCTCTTCTGCTTTTTTCATAACTCTATAAATAATTGATTCACTGCCCAAAGTATAAGTAAATATTTCTGATAAACCACAATAGTAGTAATCATCTTTTAAATAACAAATATTTAAATTGTCGATTTTAAAAGATTCGTTATGTTCAATATTTCTTCCATATAATTTTTTATATGAATTATCAATTAATTCTTTTTTTACTTTGGAAATAGTACATTCATTTGAATCATCATTTGTTTTAAATACCATTTTATCTTCTATTGTACATATTTCCTTTTTCTTGTCTGCCTTTATAGTTTCTGTTTCAACAACTTTAATATCGGCTTTTTGATATGCAATGCATAATCTTGTTTCAACATCAATATCTTTATACTCTACTTTATCCAAATCATAATTAAAAAGGCCTTCGCAGTTTCCTAAATCTTCGGAACTAAAGTAGTTATGTAGTTCTGTCACAAGCTGACTATTAGTTTTTAAATTATTGCTATTAAATATCCAGATCACAACTAGTATTATAGATACAACCATTAACAATCCAATTAATAGAACTAATACTTTATCATTTGCAACATCTATATTTTTAGGATTTCTCTTTTTCATTGTTTTGCCACCTTTTACACTTTTCTGGATTGTATTTCTGCTATTTTTTCAAAGACCTCAGCAGCATTACCCTCGTTAATTTCTGTGTATCCAAGTTCTTTTAATGCTTGAATTTTAGTAGTATTTAATTGTTGGGTTCTACTCAACTTTTCTTCTTTTTTGGCTTCAATTTCTTGAACAAAACGTTTACGACATTCCATTACTTTACTTTTGCTAGCGCCTCCATTATTGTATAACGTTAAAGCTGAATATAAGATGCTTTCAAAAATAAATTGTTTATCTTCGTTAAAGGCAAACTCATCCGGACTAATAAAACCATTTGTTTTGGCCATATATGCCAATATGTATTTAATTTCTGGTACATTATCTATCGATTGTAATAAATTATATAAATATTTAACTGCACTGAAATCGCCATATTTATTCTCTTCTAATTTTTCTTTCAACAAAAAGGCAATATCATTTAATAAAATTCTGCTTTCTTTATCTAACCCTTTTAAATCTAAGAAATTTTCTAAATCATTTCCATTTTTTACACCAATATTTAATCTTTTTTCCACATTCATTAAATATTCAGTATCAACCTTAATATTTGCTAATTCCTCATTGCTGCCATCTTTCAAATCTAAAAGCTGTAATAAAAGAATTTTCTTTTCTTTTGGCCATTTATCTAAACTATCTAATACAAGATAATTATAAACCATTTGTCTAGATACACCTAAGTACTTTGAAAGTCTTACTTTTGAAACCCCTAATTCTTGTAATAAATCATTTAACTTATCCATTACACTCTCTACTTTCTATTATTTACAAGTTTATTATACATAACTTAACACTTACTTGTCAATACGAAAGAAAGAAAACTAGCAAACTTCATTTTTTTTAATAATAAATAATTTTTTGTTTTTATAAAAACAATAAAATATATCTTCTACTCTTACACCTTTAACATTTAAATTATATTCTAACCAAGACAAATTTTTATGTATATATTTTAATGCTTTCTTTTGAATACTTCCATCTAAAATAAGCGGCATAGGATAAGCTGATTTTGTTTTAAATAAATTATATTTAAATATAGAAAGTTTACCATTAGGTTCTAAAAATGCATATTCAACATCATCTACATTTTTAATTTCTTTTTGTCTTAAACTTAAAAGCAAATTATCCATACTATATCTCTGCTTAACCATTTCATTATAGTTTATTTTGCCATTACAAATTATTAATGAAGGTTTTCCATCAAAAAATGTTCTAATCTTTCTTGATTTAATAGAAATAAAGGCTAAACCTATTTCTAAAACAACCAGGACAATTATAGGGGCAATGGTAAGAAAAATACTATCTTCAATATTTTCGATAGATATTGCAATTAATTCCGCAATTAAAATAGATACAATTAAATCTATCACACCTAATTGTCCTATTTCTCTTTTACCCATTAAACGATAACAAAGTAAAACAAAAAAATAAAAAAATGTAGTTCTAAATATAACTTGGAAAAATTCCATATAATCACCTAACTATATTATGGTTATATTCATATTTTTTAATCATTACATTATAATTTATTAGGTGATATATAATGAACAAACTGATAAATTATTTAAAATATGTGAGTATATTCTTAATTATTGAATTAATGATTACTTTTATAATGAGTTTACTTAATTTACTGGGAGTAAATAGTGGCATTACAACCATTATTATGCTTGTTTGTAATTTAATTCTATTCTTTATTTTAAATTATTTTAACGCTTTTAAATTAAAGAAAAAAGGTTTTTTAGAAGGCATTATATTAGGATTTATTTTTATAATATTTATGATTCTTATAAAAGTAATTCTATTTAATAGCGGTTTTGGCATATCTACATTTATCTATTATACAATTTTATTTATTATTAGTATTTTGGGAGGTATGTTTGGGGTAAACAAAAAGAGTGATAATAAATAATCACTCTACTACTACAAATCTAAAATCATTACCCGCTCTTTTTATATATGATTCTTCGTTATAGTATTCTTTGCTAATAGGATTACTGACTTTTTCTAAATAATCTAGTGCATATAGTTCTTTTAAAGTAATATTTTCATCTAGGCATTTTTCCTCATAATAACATTTTTTCGCACTACTTATTATTTTTTCCTCTACCACTTGATATAAATTATCATAGTGATTTTTTATTACTTTATAAATAGTAGGTATTAAAACGATGAGCAAAATAGCTATAATACTACCAATTATAGTCATTTTATTTGTATTCATAGCTTTCTCCATAATATTCTAATATAAATTTGTCTCTAAATTCTTCTAATGTATCAGTTTTAATGTTTTCTCTTATTTCTTTCATTAAATTAATTAGAAATGCTATATTATGAATTGATAATAATCTTGCGCCAAAAGTTTCATTAGCGGTTATTAAATGTCTAATATATGCCTTAGTGTAATTCTTACAAGCATAACAATTACAATTGGTTTCTACTGGCGAAAAATCTTCTTTATACTTACTATTTTTAATATTAATTTTACCATTTTTAGTATAAGCATGCCCGTGACGCGCCAGCCTTGTTGGAGATACACAGTCAAATAAGTCAATACCCCGCATAACATTTTCAATCAAATCAATTGGATCTCCTACTCCCATTAAATATCTCAATTTATCTTCTGGTAAATATTTAGTTGAATATTCAACCATTTTATACATAGTTAATTTATCTTCCCCAACACTGGTTCCACCAACAGAATAACCATCAAAATTCATTTTAACTAATTCTTCGGCACAACGACGTCTTAAATCTTCATATTCGCCACCTTGAACAATACCGAACAACATTTGATCATTACTAGTAAATGTATCTTTACCTCTTTTTGCCCATCTTAGCGTTCTTTCAACACTATTTTTAACATATTCATAAGAACTTGGCCATTTAATACATTCATCAAAACTCATAACAATATCACTATGTAATTTCATTTGAATATCAATAGATTTTTCTGGCGTTAAAAATAAATTATCACCATTTAAATGGTTTTTAAAATGAACTCCTTCTTCTGTAATATCTTTAGGTTTAGCTAAACTAAACACTTGAAATCCCCCAGAATCTGTAAGTATTGGACCATCGTAATTCATAAATTTATGAAGCCCACCGGCTTTAGATACAATATCTTCTCCTGGACGTAACCATAAATGATAAGTATTTGACAGAATTATCCCAGCTCCTATTTCTTTTAATTCCTCTGGTGATAATGTTTTTACTGTAGCATTGGTCCCCACCGGCATAAACATTGGAGTTTCATAAACTTCACCTTTATATATAAATTTTCCAAGTCTTGCTTTATTTTTGGTTGATTTCTGTTTTAAAGTATAATCTAATTTCATTTTAGTACTCCTAACACGTTAAAATTATATCATGATTTTTGAATAGAATAAATAGTTGACAAATTTATAAAATTAAATTATATTTATTTAGCCTTTAGAGGATGGTAATTATGAGCGCATACCGTAAATGTAAAAATATATTAATTAGTTTCTACAAGAACTTGCATTTCAAGGGTTTTAAAACTATTACTGATGATAGAAAAAAAGAGCTAGATGACATTGTATTAAAATGGTTTAGCATTTTTCACAACACAGATAATATTAACGATGACAAAAACATTGGATTTATGAGTCGCGTAGCTTGGAGATTAATATGTGATAGTCATTATCTTGGTTTAAATACGGGAGATGAAATAGCTTATTTTTTCGTAAACATTGTTGACCCAGAATTAATATTTCTTGAATGTTATGAAGCAGCAAACTCAAAAGAAGAATTATTAAAGTTTTGCAGAATGAATTTCCAAACCTATGATGCTAAAATGATTGTAGTAGAAAAATATTATAACGAAAGATTTCGGATTTTCACTCCAGATGAGTTGTGGACATTAGAAAGAATAAAAAAGAATATTGAATGATTTTTTCGATATTCTTTTTTATTTTATAAACATAGCATCTCCAAACGAGAAAAATCTATAATTATTTTTTTTGGCTATTTCATAAGCATTTAAGATATATTCTCTTTTTGATAAAGCGCTAACTAACATTAAAAGCGTACTTTTGGGTAAATGGAAATTAGTAATTAAACCATTAATAGCTAGAAATTTATATCCCGGATAAATAAATATATCTGTATTTCCCGAACACGCTTTAAATTCATTATATTTATTGGCTACTGTTTCTAATACTCTTGTGCTAGTAGTTCCAACAGCATAAATATTTCTATTTTCTTTTTTTGCTTTATTTAATATATCTGCTACTTCTTTAGTCATCTCATAATATTCACTATGCATGTGATGTTCTAATATATTATCAACTTCCACCGGCCTAAATGTACCCAAACCAACATGCAAAGTAACATAACAAACAATAACTCCAATATCTTCTATTTCGTTTAATAATTTTTTGGTGAAATGCAGGCCTGCTGTAGGAGCGGCAGCACTCCCAATGTATTTAGCGTATACAGTTTGGTATCTAGTTTGTTCTTCTAATGATTCATGAATATATGGCGGAAGCGGCATTAATCCTATTTCTTCAATTAATTCCAAAAATATACCTTCATAAATAAATTCTACTTTAATAATACCGTCTTCTAATTTTTCTCTAACTACACATTTTAATTTATCATTAAAAATAACTTCAGTACCTATATGTAGTCTTTTGCCAGGGCGAGCTAAGCATTCCCAAATATCACCATCAATATTTTTTAAAAGTAATATTTCTATGTTAGCATTAGTTTCGCTCTTTTTTCCCATAAGTCTAGCCGGAAGTACTTTAGTGTCGTTTAAAACTAAAACATCACCCTTTTTTAAGTAATTCTTAATATTAAAAAACTTAGTATGTTCTATATCCCCAGTTTTTCTATTCAAAACCATTAATTTAGATTCGCTACGATTACTTATTGGAGTTTGAGCAATAAAACTCTCATCTAATTCATAATTATAATCATTTATATTCATAAAAATTCACTTCCTCAAATATTATAAGAAAAAAAGGACTAAAAGTCCATTACAATAAATTTTCTATCTTGCTATATAATTCTTTGCTTATCTCTTCAATTGAACGTATTTCATCATTTTTAACACATTCGATTTTAATAAAATCAAATAAATCTGTCATTTCTAGATAAGCATTTTCGGCATTAATCAAAGCCTCTTTTGAGGTTTCAAGTTCATCTAATTCTTGACGATTATTTTGGAGCTTTTTTGAAAAAACATAAGGCATATATAAAAATACTTTAATATCTGGTTTAGGTAATCCTAGAAATTCATATTCTAATTTTTCAAGCCATCTAAACATTTCGTGCCGTTCGGTCATATCATTAAATTTACCTGCTTGATAAGCCATATTAGAAGTGACATATCTATCTAATATAACAATGTAATCATTATCTAGATAATGATTTATAACATCAATGTTATAAAGACGATCTGCTGCATAGTAAAGGGATGCTACTTTAGCTGGTACATTATTAGCCCCTTCTTTAAACCATCCCTTACAAATTGATTCTTTACCTAAATAAGGGCCACCAATTATTCTTCCTGTTGGAGTATCATACATTGGAAAAGACATTTTTACTACTTTTTTATTTTCATTTTTTAGTTTTTCTAACAATATTTTGCTTTGTGTTCCTTTCCCTGAACAATCCGTTCCCTCAATTACTATTAATTTTCCCATATTATTCTCCTATTATTGTTCCAATCTTTTCTCCATTAAAATATTTGTTCAACTTATCATAGTCGTTAAAATTGATTACCAATATCCTGGTTTGACTCTCTTTACATTTAATAATTGCATATTCATCCATTACTTGGTATTTGTTTTTAATAACCTCATCAAAAGTCAAACTATCAAATTTATAAGCCTTTGGATTATTTTTAGGATCACAATTATAAACGCCATCAACATTAGTCATTTTAATTATTAAATCGCTTTGTAACTTTTCTCTAGCAAGGATGGTTCCAGAATCCGTTGAGTAGCCACTTTTTCCAATGCCACCGCCAAAGATAATAATATTGCCCTCATTATATTTTTGATTTAATATTTCATCGTTAAAATTATTGATTAAATCTGGAAAAACAAAAGGGGTTGATACAATAACTTTAAAATCATTTTTTTCTAAATAATCTTTTAAATATAAAGCGTTCATTACTGTCCCTAACATGCCAATAGTATCTGCGGTAACTGTATTCATATCAGAATGTTCTCTTCCTCTAAAGAAATTTCCTCCACCAACTACAATGCCAATTTGATGCTTATCTTTCTTTAACAATTTTATTGTCTCTAATATTACTTTTAATTTATTTTCTGATACATTACTATTAATATCTTTTAGTGCTTCGCCACTTATTTTTAAAATAATTCTACTCATATATTTTTCCTTTACTACTTAATCTTCTTTAAAAAGTCCTATATTATATATTATCCCTAAACTTTTATATGCTTTTTCAGTAGCCACGCGGCCACGATTAGTTCTTTTGATAAATCCTTCTTGAAGCAGGTAAGGCTCCACTACATCTTCAACAGTTGTAACTTCTTCGCCAATACTAGTAGCAATAGTTTCTACTCCAACAGGACCACCATTAAACTTTTCTATTAAACTACTTAAATATTCTCTGTCAATACTATCAAGGCCTGAATCATCAACATGTAATCTTTTTAAGGCTTTTATGGTAATGTCTAGATCAATTACGCCATCACCTTCAACTAAAGCAAAATCTCTAACTCTTCTAAATAATCGATTAGCTACTCTTGGCGTTTTACGACTTCTCTTAGCCAACTCCATCGCAGCGTCATCATTAACTATAATATCAAATACTTTACCACTTCGAATAACAATATCTTTTAACTCCTCATAAGTATAATATTCTAGTTTGGAGACAATCCCAAAACGATCGCGTAAAGGACTAGATAAGTCTCCTGCACGAGTAGTAGCTCCAACCAAAGTAAAAGGAGGCAAATTAATTTTAATACTTTTACTTTTCCCTTCTCCTCCAACCACTAAGTCAATTTCAAAATCTTCCATAGCTGGATACAATATTTCTTCTATAAAAGATGGCATACGATGAATTTCATCAATAAACAAAACGTCTCCCGGTTCTAAGTTGGAAAGAATGGCTGCTAAATCTCCTGATTTCTCAATAGACGGACCACTAGCGGTTCTAAGAGTTGAACCTAATTCATTAGCTATAATATGAGCTAAAGTTGTTTTCCCAAGCCCTGGAGGGCCATATAGTAGAACGTGATCTAATGGTTCATTACGCATCATTGCAGCCTTTATAAAAACCCTTAGATTTTCTTTAATTTCTTGTTGTCCTACATATTCATCCAATCTTTCTGGCCGGATGCTTTTTTCAAATATATCTTCTTCTCTAATTTTTCCATCAACAATTCTATTGTCCATATTAACCTCCCACTATTATACATAGTACTACTCTTATTTTTGTTTATCAATGCTTTTGCAAACGGTTGTTTCATTTCAATAATAATTTTAAAGCATCTTTAACTTGTTCTTCTAAATTTTTAGAAGCATCAATTTGGGACATAATTTTTTTTATTTCGCTTAACTTGTAACCCAAGTTTTCTAATACACTAATTAATTCTTCCACATTATTTTCTTCACTATCTTCTATATCAATTGAAAGTTTACCTTTTAAATCTAATATAATTTGTTTAGCTAGTTTTTCACCAACTTTAGGAAATTTAGTTAAATATAATAGATTTTCTTTATTAATGGCATCCACTACCCCTTTGATTGATCCAGTTGCAAATATTCCGCTCGCAACTTTCGGTCCCATTCCTTTAACATTAATTAACTTCATGAACAATTCTTTTTCTTCAATCGTTTTAAACCCATATAAAGAACACTCGTCTTCTCGCAAATGATTATAAACAAATACTTTATATGTTTCACCTATTTCATAACTAAATGGATTAGGAACATAAATAAAATAGCCAATATTATTAACATCTATTACTATACCATTACTTGCTTGATATTCTATTCTTCCATTTAAATAACTATACATTAATTATCACCTTCTTTAGTATACTATAATTTGTTTTATAAAAAAAGATAAATAAACCAATTCCAATTTATTTATCTTTCACGCTATTAACTCACTTTATGTCCAGTCGCAAAATAACTACTTCCTTTATTTGTGTAAAAAACATCGTTTGCTAAATCATACATTCCAACTTCACTATCAGATTTTCTATAACATGGTACCAAGTCAATTTTTAGTGTATCATTTTCATAAAATTGAAGATAGAAGATTTTTGCACTTGAAAATGACCCTATAGTTCCATTTGTGTTCATCCCGAATACAATCATATTGTGTGGTGTTGTAAAATCAGTTCCATTCTTTTCATTTGTTGAAATTTCTTGATTATCAATATATAATGTTGCTTTGTTTTTAACTAATGTATGTATTTCTGAATCAATTGTTGTATCTGTTAGCTCTGATTGATAATATACATTAAAATACTTTCGGGATGAAGAGAATCCTCCCCAGTTAAAACTGTAAAAATTTGTAGTAATGAAAGCCCCAGAACCAAACAAACCGCTACCCTTAGTAGTATCAATTATTTGATATTTTGCTCTTGTTATAGTATCTTGATTAGCTTTAAAATCAAGTTCTAAATATTGCGTTCCATTACTTTCAATATATTCCACTTCTTGATATTCATCAGGTAATCTGTGTTCTATTTGAGCGCTACTATTCACCAGTAGGCTAATAGCCGCCGCAAATTGTTGGCCCTCAGTAGTATTATCGAATGTTTCATCATGTTCTGCCCCATTGTAAGCTTCGGCATCACCTTCATAGTAATCTACCCATAAATATACTTTATAGATAATAGTAGTTTTATTGCTTATACTCGAGCTATCAATCACATACGAAGTTCTAGTTGCATAATCTCTTATAGCTTCCCTAGCATCTAAATCATTATTTAAACTGGTATATGCAGCACCAATTTCTAAAGGAGTTAAATTGCTCAGATAATCTTCGGACACAAACGTTGATTCAGATTCAATTGTTCTAGTAACGCTTGTTCTAATTTTATTATCAGATATATATCCAGTATTATTAGATAATGAAGTTATTGCTAAGGTATAATCAACATCCGCTATATTTTCTGCACAATTATTAGTTACTTTAATAGTAACTGGTGTAACATTAGCTAATGCAAACTCATCAGTAATGGGATAATTATAATCTAAATTTATAATAGTATTTTCTTCACTGTAAGAAATATCAAAGCAATCAACTGATGCTGCTAAATTAGTAGGGGTGCTCGAATTAGACGTTTGGGCCTTAAAATAAGCAAATGTAATAGTAACGCCCGCTAATATTAATATAATAACAAAAAGAATAGCATATACAATATATGCATTTATCTTTGTTTCTTCGTTGTTGTTCATAATATCACCCTATACCATATTCTAAAAATATTATAATATATTTGTTTTAATTTAGCAACAACGAAAAAGAATAGCAAAATTATATTTGCTATTCCTTAAATTCAAATATATATTCAAGAATTTGAACCTCATCTCCACGTTTTGCTCCTAGTCTTTCAAGTTCTGCTTCTACTCCCATCCCCCGAAGTTTTCTCGCAAAACGAAGTACTGCTTCATCTTCATTGAATCTGGTCATGTTAAATAATTTTTCTATTTCTTCGCCTTTAATAACCCATACGTCTCCGTCTTTTTCAATCGTATAAGGTTTTTCTTCTTTAAATTTGAAAACCATATGGCTTTCAAATTCATTTTCATTATAAAGGTGTTCTGAATTGACTTCATCTAATTTATCAGCCACAAACTCTAGCAACTCATTTATTCCTGTATTGTTCATAGCGCTTATTGAAAATACTAACTTATCTGGATAAACTTTTTTAAATTCCTCCAAATTTTCATCAAATCCTTCAATATCCATTTTATTTGCTACGATTATTTCAATTTTATTACTTAATTTATCACTATATTTATCTAATTCGTTACGAATTACTTGATAATCCTCAACAGGATTTCTACCTTCTATACCGCTCATATCGATTATATGACATAAAATTCTAGTGCGCATTGCATGGCGTAAAAATTTATCTCCAAGCCCTACGCCTTCGCTAGCACCCTCAATTAAACCTGGTAAATCTGCCATCACAAATGTACGATGATCTTGTAACTTTACTACACCTAAATTTGGTGAAAGTGTTGTAAAATGATATGCAGCGATTTTAGGCTTTGAAGCACTTATTTGTGAAAGCAATGTGCTCTTGCCCACTGATGGGAGACCAACTAATCCAACATCTGCAAGCATTTTCAACTCACACTTAATTAATCGAATTTCTCCAGGCTCACCCTTTTCACTAAATTTGGGAGCTGGATTATCATGAGTAGCAAATGATTTATTCCCTTTACCTCCACGACCACCTTTAGCAATGATTACGCTTTGCTCTTCTCTTACTAAATCAGCTATGACTAATCCTGTATCTAAATCTGTAATAGTGGTTCCTAAAGGTACTTTAATAATTACATTTTCAGCATTTGAGCCATATTTATTTGAGCCTTTACCATTAACACCCTTATTACCTTTAATTATTTTCATATAACGTAAATCAATTAATGTTTTTAGACCTTTGTCAACTGTAAATATTATGTCTGCACCATGTCCTCCATTTCCGCCATCTGGTCCTCCCATTGGCACACATTTTTCGCGACGAAAAGAAGTACATCCGTCACCCCCAGTACCTGCTACAACTTTTAATATAATTTCATCTACAAACATAATAAATCACCATCCACATTATATCACAAAATCTTCAAAATGGTTATTTAGTATATAATTTTAAATGAATTTATGCTATTATTATACTATGAAGAAGATAATAATTATAATATGCACATTTTTTTTGATAGTAATCATTGCTATGGCTGGAATATACATTTTTAAAGATAATTATATTTCTTGTGAAGAAGCTAAGAAAATAGCCATGGATTATGTTTCCAATAAAAACAATGAATATACATTTAATAGTATAGAATTTACGGAGAATAATAATACTTATGTATATACGTTAACTTTTACTGATAACATTAATTTTTATACTTATAAAATAAATGCTAAAAATAAAAGTATAATCTCTTCCAAGAAGGAATCATTAACAAATAATAAATCTTACATGAATGAAGAAGATATTCTAAATATAGTATTTGAGTATGCAAAATTAAACAAAAATCACTGTAACCTAATATCTAATATAGTAATACTCGAAGATGGTATTCCATTTTATAATACTGTGTTCTTCTATAATAATATAAGATATGAATATAAAATTAATGCTTTTACCGGCTCAATTATTTCCGTCATCAAACTTAATGAAAATGCAACAGAATAACTTGCATTTTTTTTATACCTAGGTTATAATTTTTATTGTCAATTGATTAATGTCTCCTTAGCTCAGTTGGTAGAGCAACTGACTCTTAATCAGTGGGTCTAGGGTTCGAATCCCTAAGGGGACACCATTTATGAAAACAAAAATCTAGAAATAAAACTCTAGATTTTTTATTTATCTATATTCTGAAAAGTCAACTACTTCACTTTCATCTGGTTCTTCTTCAAATTCTATCTTCTGTAATTTAGAAGATGACTTACCAGCTCCATCTGTTATAGTATATAAAATCCAATATTGATCTATATATTGCGATTTTTTTACTTCGTGATAAATTATGTGAGTAATTTCATAATCATTTGTGTCTTCAATGATTTCTAAATGTTTATAATTTATATCATCGATACCTACTACTTTGTATACTTCTTCATGATATTTAATTATTGGTGTGGCTATGTCATTTGGATTATTGATATCATTTACCCAATGAATTTTTCTACCAGACGCAATCCAGCCTTCTGTATCTTTAAATTCTATCTTATACCAATAATATGCACTACTTTCCATATTAATTTCTAATACTTTATAAATTTCGCCTTTATATACTTTACCTAACTCTTTACCATTTGTACTAGCAATGCTTCGAACATTAATCGGATCATCATGTATAATTTCAACATACCACCCTTTTTTTATTTCTTCGATTCTTTCCTTTTCTTTCAAATCTTTTATATAAAAATAACCAAAAACACCACCAGCGCCCAAACAAACAAATAATAAAAATATAAATAATTTCTTCATTATTTACCACCTTTCAAAGAAATTATATCATAAAAATAAAATTTTTTCTAAAATATTAAAAAATCGCTTGCTTTTTTTTAATATTTATTATACAATTTACTAGACGTGACATAATGGGCTTGTAGCTCAGCTGGTTAGAGCGCACGCCTGATAAGCGTGAGGTCGGAGGTTCAAGTCCCCCCAGGCCCACCATTATATGTTATGGCCCGTTGGTGAAGCGGTTTAACACACATGCCTTTCACGCATGCATACATGGGTTCAAATCCCGTACGGGTCACCAATTAGCAATTAACGAACTTAAAGGTTCGTTTTTTTATTGTTAGAAATATGTACAAATATAACAACTATTTATTTTTTTAGAAACTGTGTTAAGATAACCAAGCAAAAGGTGATTTGATGAAAATTTGGAAGAATTTAAAAAAGTTGAACTCCAAACTCAAAAAATACAGCTTTTAGAAGGCAAAAATAGTTTTTTACAAAAACTTAAAATAATCGGTCCTGCAATGTTTGACCCAGAATATTATGCGCAAGATAAAGACATGCCAATTAGAACGTTAGCAAAAGAATTATTAGATAATGAAAATAAACTTAATAAATAATAAGTTTATTTTTTTATACCATTTTCAACGGAAGTTTAGTAATCATTAATAAAAAAACACACACTGTAATAAAGTGTGCTATAATGCATAAAAGTAAATAGCAAAAAAGAAAAAGATACTTGCTAATAAACAAAATATATGGAAAATTGAGTGCATATATTTATGTTTTTTTCCAACGCCATATATAACTGCTCCCAAAGTATAAGTTATACCCCCTAGAAGCGTTATTAATATTCCGGTGTGATGCATACTATTCCATAAAGTTTTGAAGCTAAATATAATACACCATCCCATAAATAAGTATAATATCATTGAAATTACTTTAAACTTTTTTAAATCTATTGAGTTTAAAATAATACCAATAATAGCTAGGCACCAGACAATACCAAATATTGTCCACCCTAATTTAGGAGGTAATGTTAATAATACCATTGGTGTATAGGTTCCTGCAATCAGTAAGAAAATTGAACAATGATCAAATATTCTAAATACTCTTTTAGCATTATTAGGTTTAAAAGAATGATATAAGCACGACATTAAATATAGAATAATGGAAGTTATACTATAAAATAAAATCGAAAACAATTCAATCCATGAATCAGATTTCAATACGCATAATATAAGCGCCGTTATAGAAAGTAATACTCCAAACCCATGAGATATAGCATTAATTAATTCTTCACCCAATTTATATTTGGGAAGTTCTATTTTTTTATCAAGTTTACGATAATCTTTTTTATATTCTTTAATTAATGAATATAAATCACCTAAACTATTAATACAAATTTCATAATTCTCAGACTCGTCGTTAGTAAAGCCTTTTACTTCCTCACTTTTTTCTAATAAGTCACTCATAATTTCTTCTTTCAATTCTCTTATTTCTTTGGTGTTCTTTACCTTTTTGAATTTTTTGTTTAGAAAATTTTCAAATTTATCTTTCATTAGTATCACCTAGTAATAGCTTATCCAAAATAATTCTATTATTTTGCCATTCTTTCTTTTTAGTATTTAGATATTCTTTTCCTTCTTCTGTAATTTTATAATATTTTCTTCGTGCACTATTATTATCATCACTCCAGTAAGAAGTAATTAATTTTTCTTTTTCCATTCTTTTAAAAGCCAAATAAATAGTTGCATCCTTAATATCCATTTTATTATTTGTTTTCATTATTATATGCCTTGATATCTTATAGCCATAAGAATCACTTTCCGACAAGACATTTAATATAATAGCGTCGGTAAACCCCCTTAAAATTTCGGCATTCATATTATTCTCCTTTATATATATAATGACATTACATATATATTATCATATGTCTAAAATAATTACAATATTCACTTATATTTATACTATTAAATTTTGAAATTCCATTATCATTGCCTTTGTTTTTTCCGTTGAGCATTTAAAAACAAGCATATTTTAAACCATGCTTGTTTTTTTATCATTTATTTTCTACTTCTTCTAAATTTAATTCGATATTATTAACTTTGTAATCTTTATCTACTGATTTAATATTTAAATTTTCAATAAATAAAGTGGCTTTAAAATCTTTAATTGAAGCATTAATTGCATCTTCCAATTCTTTATTTAAACTTAAATCTAAATTTTTAATTGGAGTTTTTAATGAAACATTATTATTCGTTTTTTCTCCTCTTGCTTGACTTATTATGTCCATAATTAAATTTCCATTTTTAATTTCAGATTCAAAACTAAATTCAAAAGGCTTAATTTCCGTAATATGAACAGATTTTTGATTTTTAAATAATTCTTGGTATATTTCTTCTGTAATGAATGGGAAGAAAATACTGAAATCTTGTAATAATTTATAAAGCATTATATAAATTGTTTTTTGACCAGAATATCTAGGAATATCACCAAACTCTTCAGGTCTATATAATCTATGTTTAACGATTTCAATATAGTTATCACAGAAATTCCAGAAGAATTTTTCCAGAGTGTTTAAAGCTAATCCAACTTCATATTCATCTAAATATTTAATAAATCCTATTTCCATTTCTTGGAAACTTCCTAAAATCCATTTATCAATATATTCATAATCATTAAATTCTTTATCTTCGTAATCTGCTAAGTGCATTTCAATAAATTTAGAAACATTCCAAATTTTATTAATTAATTTTTTACCTCGGAGTAGTGTTTCTTCACTAAATACTATATCAGTACCTAGCCTTCCCGAACCTGCCCAATAACGAATTACATCAGCTGAATATTGTGCAATTAAGTCAATCGGTTCAACTTTACTATTACCTTTACTCTTACTAATTTTTTCTCCTTTATTAGCCATAACAAATCCTGAAATCATTACATTGTCCCAAGGCCTTTGGCCAAAGTGATAGAATGATTTTACGATTGTATAGAAATCCCAAGTTCTAATAATTTCTGAAGCATTTGTTCTTAAACTCATTGGTTTTAAAATATCTTCATAATTTTTTTCTTCACCATATCTCATATTGATAAGTGGTGTCACAGATGAAGTTGCCCAAGTATCCATAACATCAGTTTCTGGACTAAACTCTGCACATCCACATTTTGGACATTTATCAGTATGTGGACTATCAACTAATGGATTAACTGGTAAATCTTCTTTTCTTGCAAAAATTGGTTCACCACAGTCTTTACAATACCACACTGGGAACGGAACACCAAAATATCTTTGACGAGAAATACACCAGTCCCAGGCAACATTATTAACCCATTCATCATATCTATTATGCATGTGTTCTGGATGCCATTTAATTTCATTTCCGATTTTAATGAAATCTTTTTTATGATTCATAATATCTATAAACCATTGATTCATTACTGAATATTCTACTTCTTTTCCGCATCTTTCATGTGTTTGAACTTCGTGTTCTAATTCTTCTATTTTTACAATATATCCGCCATTTTGCAAATCTTCTACTATTTGTTTTCTTGCTTCTTTAATTTTTAATCCACCATAGTTAGGTACTGAGTCCGATATTCTTCCATCTTCAGTAAATATGTATTTTAATGGTAAATTATATTTTTTCCACCATTCTATATCTGTTTGATCTCCAAAAGTGCAGCACATAACAATGCCTGTTCCTTTGTCAATCGCAACTTTTTCATCGCCCATAATTGGCACTTCTACATTTACTACTGGAATACTTGCAGTTTTACCAATTAGGTGTTTATGTTTTTCATCTTCCGGATTAACAAATACACATACAATTGCTGGCAATAATTCTGGCCTTGTAGTTGCTATTGTGAACTCTTCCTCATCTTCAACTGTTTTAAAATTAACATAATTAAATGTTGTTTTAATAGTTTTTGTTTCTAATTCAGCTTGAGCAATTGAAGTTAAACATTCGTTACACCATAATGCTGGACTTTCTTTATGATAACAATGTCCTTTATTAATTAAATCTAAAAAAGATAATTGACTTACTTTTATTGTTGAGGAACTAACTGTTTTATAATGAATATTCCAATCTGTACTAACTCCCATTTTACTAAATAATTCTTGGAAGTCTGCTTCATATTTATCAGTTGTATCATAACATAATTTTGAGAATTCTTCTCTTCCAATTTCAGCAGCTTTTTTACCTTGTTCTTTTTCAACTAATCTTTCGCTAGGTAATCCATTATCATCAAATCCAAATGGATAGAAAATATTATATCCTCTCAATCTTTTGTATCTAGCAATCATTTCAGTTTGTGAATATGAGAATATATGTCCAATATGAATATTACCACTTACTGTTGGAGGTGGAGTATCAATAGAATAAACTTCTCTATTATCTGGTTTAAATTCATATACATTGTTGTCTTTCCAATAATTTAACCATTTTGTTTCTTTTTCTTGCGCATTATATTTTTTATCTAACATCTTTATCTCCTTCTTTTACCAAATAAAAAAGATAATACCAAAGGGCGAGTTTCCCCGCGGTACCACCTTTATTGTTTCTTTAAATTATAACGCATTTCTGCTTTCATACTCCATTGCAACAAATATATTATTTCTTTGTTAGTTTGCACCTTCCACTAACTCTCTTTAAAATACTTTAATATATTCCTCAACTTCTTAATATGAATTTTCTATATTTTAACAAAAATTTTAACTAAGTTCAATACTTTCTATTATTTCATTATTTGATTTAATATTTATCTTATTATCTTCTTTTTCTAAACTAATTTTGCCTGGAATATTTGAAAGAGGAATACTTTTTAAATAATTTTTACCTAAATCATCATAAATCAGTAAGAAAAGATCTGTAACTATTCCAATATATTTATCTTCTAGAATATAATCTTGTATATTATAATTTGTTAAATATTCATAATTTTCGTAACTATATATTCTCACTCTATCAGTGTTTTTGCTAAACACATAGTTATTATTATATTCTACTATTGGGTCATCTATTTCACCTGTAAGCGCATTGTTAGTATTATCTACAAGATACCATTTACTATCTTTGAAAACAATAAATTTATCTATGTTCAATATACCGTCAACACTCAAATTATTTCTGCTAATTCCAATAAAATCATATTCAAAGGACAAAACAGAACTTAAAGTGTTTCCGATGCTAAGAACCCCCCACAAGCCTTCATTATTTTGAATAATATATGCATTATTCTCTAATGTTGTATTGTAATTTTTTATTGTTTTGTAAGATTGTAAAGTTGTACCATTATTTACATCATATAAGTAGATTAAAGCACCATCAGTTATAAAAGTATATTTATTATCTACGATTGAAACTTTCTTCAAATTTCCATCTTTGTAATAGTTAATGCCATAAGCACCATCATCAATTGTCGGAGCACTAAGTTCACATATTTCGGTTTGACATTCGTACTTGCTTAAAAACTCATCTTTTTCATCATAAAACCATAAATGACCTTTATATACCAAATTATGACCTGGATTCTCTTCTAATAGATTTTTATCATCTTTAAAAATAAATCCAATAATGGTTAAAGGGAGAAAAATACATAATAGTACAATAATTGTAATAAAAACAGGCTTTTTATTTTTCATGACTATTCTCCTTCTTCCACAGAAGGCTCAGATTCTGTGGAAGGTAATTCTACTACTTCTTTGCCATTTTTATCATATCGATAATTATTACCATTTGTAATAATTTCAAATCCGTTAGTAAAGTCGATTTCAAACTCGTTACTAGCAACTTCAACATCATTTTCTAAAATCCCTAAAACACTATCATACTTGTAAACATTCAATTTATTTCCAGTAATCCCAACATAATATTCATCGAATATTTCAATGTAACTAAACTCATTACTTATTTTAGTAAAAGCATTGTTATATATACTATAAGAATTATCTATATTTATTAATAAATAATAATCTCCTTTAGATTGAATACTTTTATATTTAAATCCAACTTTACCAACTACTTTTTCGCTATTAATTTCTAAAATGCCATAGTTCCCTATATTATTCCCTGTGGCTGCTTTAGCAATTATAAAAGATGCACTTGTATATAAATGTTTAACTGATGAATTCACTTCGCTTTGATTTATTATTTCTATACTAGAATATGTTCCTTTGCTTTTCTTTTCTTTTATATCATATAAGTAGTATTTAGCATTTTCGGTTTTGGGATTATCATAAATAAACACATATTCATTATTATAAATTCCACTTATACCTTTATCATTGCTATATAAATTACAACTTGCTAAAACACTCTCTGCACTTATAAGATTATTTTCATTTATACAATCGTAAGTACCTAATACATCATCTTTCTCGTCGTCGCTATAGAAATATAATTTACCATCAAAATAACTTATATAACTTAGTTTGCTACTTACTTCTCCTTCTAATAAATTAACTTCTTTACTATTTTCTCCAATAGTTATTATTGCAATATTATCTTCTACTTCTATTTCATAAGATTTTTTTGTTTCAATTAATTTATTATTTTCATCATAAACATATTTTTTTACATAATTAGAATTCTCTAATCTTATACCATCTTCATATAATTTATCTAAATTCTTATTTTTTAAATATAATCTGTTCCCTTTAACAAAAGCAATAACATTGTTATGTAACGATATATAGTCATAGTCACTTAACAATTCTTCAAAATCATAACTATATAAATTATATGTATTGCCCTTAATTGCTACTATAAATTCTTCATTTGCGCTCATTACATTCGCTTTAATATCTTCACTTAATTTTTTACCTTCGCTATTAATAATATAATAATCATCTTTATCTTGAGCTAATAATAATACTAAATCACTATTTAAAATTCCTAAATTATCGTATGATGGTCTAATTAAATATTCAAATCCTTCTGATGTTATTTCTATCAAACCATACTTACTATCTGTATCTTCAATAACCACTAAGTTTTTTTCTGTATCATATGATTTTACTGTTTTTAAATCCAAATCGCTTTCTTGTTTGTCCATATTATATAAACTAATTTTAGCTTCATCATAAATAAACACAAAATTATCTATATAAATTTGGCTATTTTTTTCAATTTCTTCGCCAGTTTTTTTGATACTTGTTACACGATCAAACTCATCACTCGAAAAATCTAACTTAGCTACATAACATTTTTCTGCGTCTTTATCAATGCATTCGTATGTTCCGATTTCTCTTTCGTTTTTGTCTAAGAAAATTAATTTTCCATTTTCATAACGATAATTATCTTTTTCAAGAATAACAGGCTCTTCAGTCGGAACTTCTGGGCCTTTTTCATTTTTAAATATTATAAAATAAATACATACAGCAATAATCAAAAGAACCACTACGATTATACCAATAATTATTCCCGTTTTTGCTACTTTAGATAAATCATCCCATTTTTCTTTAAGACTATTTTTGTTTTTTTGAGGGGCTGTTGGTTTATTTGCAATTACTTCCTCAACTTTAGGACTATTTTCTGTATCATCACTACTTATTTCAATAATTTCATTATCATAATTAAAATCATTCATATGTTTACTCTCCTATATTCTGAAATTATTATAACATAATTTTTAACGAATAAAAAGAAAAATGCCGAAGTATTTTCTTGCATAACCTCATATTTTAATTTTTATTTATCTAACATTAAATTTAACGCTTAATCAAAAAAGAATGATTGGTCCATCTTCAAAGTTATAATTATTCAAATATGCAATGGTTCCACATCGATTTCTAAATTTGCCTTTAGATTATTAACAAAAATGCTATCTAGGTATTTTAAAGCAATAGATAATTTATTATCAAAACGATATTTGACAACAATCTGAAAGCGATAATTATTATTAAATTTGAACAAACTTGCTGTAGTTGGTCCCAATACAACTGACGAATCGTTAACATTTTTCTTTAAATAATCAGATACTTTAGTAGCGTTTTCTAATGCCTCATTATAATCTTTTGAGATAACTTTTAAACTAACTAAATAATAATATGGTGGATATTTTAAAATTTTTCTAATATTCATTTCATAATTATAAAAGCTATTAAAATCATTATTTTGTACACATTTTAAAACAAAATTATCCGGATTATAAGTTTGAATTACGACATTACCTTTTAAATTGCTTCTTCCTGCTCTGCCACTTGCTTGATATAAAAGCGCAAAAGTTTTTTCATTACTTCGAAAATCTGGAATATTTAAAGAGCTATCTGCGTTTAGTATTCCTACTAATGTAACATTGGGAAAATCTAAACCTTTGCTAATCATCTGGGTTCCTAATAATATATTATATTTTTTGTTACGAAAATCCTCAATGATTCTTTCGTGAGCACCTTTTTTACTAGTAGTATCTTGGTCCATTCTAATAATCTTAGCATCTTTAAATAAATTATTTAATTCTGATTCTACTTTTTCTGTACCAAGCCCTAAATAATTTAATCCATCTTCATGGCAATTTGGACATTTTTCTTCTTTTCTTGTCACATAACCACAATAATGACATCTTAAATTATTAGTAGATTTATGATAAGTCAAAGTAATATCACAATTTGGACACTTATAAGTAAAACCACAATTAGAGCAATTAATCGTAGTAGAATATCCCCTCCTATTAAGTAGTATTATAACTTGCTCATCTTTACTTAACACATCATTTATTCTATTGATTAAATTTTCACTAAAAATAAAATTTCTTTTTTTTATTTCCTCTACCATGTCTACTATCTCAACATTTGGTAAAGTTCCTGTCCCGGCTCTTTTTGTTAAAAGAATATGCTGATAGACGCCTTTTATTGCTCTTGCTCTTGATTCTAAAGTTGGAGTAGCACTTCCTAAAACTAAAGGAGCATTATGAGATTTACATCTTTCTTTAGCTACATCAATGGCATTGTATCTTGGTGTATTATCTTGTTTATATGTATCACTATGTTCTTCATCTATAATAATTATTCCAATATTTTTTAAGGGTGTAAATATTGCTGAACGAGTTCCAATGACAACTTTAACTTCACCCCTAATAATTTTTAAGTATTCATCGTACTTTTCACCATTAGACAAAGCACTATGAAAAATAGCCACCGAAGAACCAAACCAATCATAAAATCTATCAACAATTTGCATTGTTAAACTAATTTCTGGAACTAATAAAATTGCTGTTTTGCCTTGCATAATACAATTATCTATTAAATTTAAATAGACTTCAGTTTTACCAGACCCAGTTACACCTTCTAATAAAAAAATATTATTGTCATTACAATTACTAATAATATCAAAAGCATTTTGTTGCTCTGCATTTAATTTATGTTTCTTTGTTTCTTTATTTATATTTTTATTAATACGATATTCTTGTTCTTTGACTTCTTTAATTAACTCTTTTTCTTTTAAAGATTTTATAACACTTGCTGAATATTCTTTTTTTAAAACCCTCTCTTTTTCTAAAAGAATACTTAATAAAGCACTTTGTTTATTAACTTTGTTATAATTATTCAAATAAGCTTTAATTTCATCTTTACTTTTATTTAATTCTAAATAAGTTTTGTAAAAGTTAAAATCTATATTATTATCTTTGATTTTTAACGAACTAGGAAGCATTGTTTGATAAGCGCTAATTAAGGGGCAAAGAGTTTTTTCATGAATATATTTTCCTAAGTCCATTAACTCTTTATTTAATATTAATTCTTTATCTACTATTTCAATAAGTTCTTTTAATTCATAAGAAGCATTGTATATATCTATAATATTCATGACAAATCCATTTATTATTTTATTTCCAAAAGGCACTTTTACCTTCATTCCAACATTGATTATACCTTTTAAATTTTGAGGAATTACATAAGTAAAATATTTATCTATCTTTTTCGTTGGATATTCAATTAATATTTCTGCATACATAAAAATTCTCCCAAATAAATTATAAAATATAAATTAAAAAAAAGAAATAGCCGAAACTATTTCTTCTAACTTTAATCTTAAGAAAAACTCGTCCAAATTTTAAATAAGATATAATATTATCCTTGAGGCTTTACAACATATGGATTGTCTTTGGTTCCTGTTCCCTGAGAGATTTCTATATTGCTTTTTAAATTAATGACAGGGCGAATGCCTCCGGTAGAACCTACACTATTATCAGACAAGCCGCCATTTGCACTAATTTTACCAACATAGCTTTGTATATAGTTTGGAGTAAACCACATCGGAGTCATCGTCCAATAACTCTGACCAGTATATAAATAGTATAATTTATTTACAGTATAATCATCGCCTCCTGCAAAAGAAGCTTCATCAGCAGTGATTAATGCAATTGGATACTTTAAATTACCATTACTAACTTTAAATTCATCAGTACTTTGAGGACAAATTAGAGATGGGGCATTGTTATTCAATACTTGTGTATAAGGATTATAATAAGTTTTTGACGATAATAAATATCCATCTCCTCTGTTCAAACTTCGATCATTGCAAAAAGTTTCATCACTTAAATAATCACTCAGCAAATATCCTGTATCATCAGTTTTATTAAGAATGTTATTTTCATACCAAGTATCTACTTTGGACTTTACAGTCGAATCATATTGGTTTGTTAAAGTGCTTTCGTATGTTTTGGAACTATTTGAAATATAATAAGCTTTTGCTTGAGAAGAATTAACATATTCTTTTAAATGTAATACAACATTACATTTAGATCCAGGACTAGTTTTAACACATGTATAAGGATATTTTTCAATTACTTCTTCATACACATCGCTCCATCTTCCACTCATTATCATTTTATCTTGGTCCAGTTGAAATCTTCCATCCTCCGTCTTAACATAACCTTCACCATAATAATAAATATATCCATGATTAATGTCCTTATAAGTTATTAGTTCGCTAGTTTCTCTTTCTTCAAAATTAGCGCCATACTTATACCCAACATATGTTGGATCCCAACCTTTGGAATTAAATAAACTAGTTTCAATAGAGGTATCTTTTCCGGTGGCGTCAGTTGATGTACCAGAATAAATCATTCTAATACTTCCATTGCCATTAATTCTTATTATTCTCCAGATAAAGCCAGCATAAGAAACATAATTATTTTTAACAGCGCCGCGATAAAAATAACTTGTGCCCTCTTCGTCTAAAGTAGCATACAATCCAATTTCTGAATCATAAGAATCTATTTGCTTATACGTTGAAACGTTTTTTGAAGTTATCGATTGGATTATTTTAGTCCCTGTGTCTTCGATACTATAACCTGATATTTGATATATACTAGCACAAAGTCCCCATTCATTACCACAAGTATAATAATCTAAATAATCATCTGTTATAAGATCTGGAAGAAGTGTATTTTTGAGGCGATAATAACCAGTACTTTCATCAAAATAATAGCTTTTAGCTACCATTATCTTACCTGATGTAGTTATGGGCGTGGTGAGTGAACTTGTTTGCTCTTGATAATATATCGTAGGTGCTAATTTTGAAGTTGTAGCATCGCCTTTACTTTCTATATGTTCAATTGCTTCTTCTACATCAAATGAATAGTCTTCCATTACCAAAAGGCAATCTTTTAAATTAGTTATTCCCCTATCCATGCAAAAATCACTTTCAGATATAATATCAAAATATAAATAACAATATGAGGCTTGAGTAACATTCATTTTTACTATATTATTTCTATATTTTATTTCTTGTGCTATTTCTTCACCATCATGATTATAACAAACAGATTTATCTGGATTGAAAATATAGCCATTTTCTTTTTTAGGCAATTCTTTACCTTCGTATTCTGTATAATTTCCTTCCAAATCACCAATCATTACTGCAAACATATTTGAAATGTTTTCGCTATTATTATTTAGTTGTTCAGTATAAATAGCTTTATCTTGAAAAATTGATATATTCCAAAACAAACATATTGTTACTACAATTATTAACATTCCTAATATTATTTTTTTATTAATATCCATATTGTACCTTCTCTATTTTTCTACATTGATTATATAATAGTTTTATTTTCCAAGTCAATATTACATTATCTGTGAAATTCTGTTTCTTTTGTTAAAACCATTTGTTGGAAATATCACAGTTACTGCTAGAAGGCGCTGGCGTCGCTAAATCAACCTTTACAATCGTTGGTAATTGAAATGCAGACCCAAAAGTTAAACAACAACCAATTTGCAGATTCTTAATTCTTTCTATCATTTCTTCATCAACAAAAGGAATCATTGGTTTAATGTATTCAATGTCGTTGGGATGAGTTATTTTAAATACTAAAAAATTACTACATTGAGATAAAACAGTTTGAGATAATTCTGATGGTCTTTGACTAATTAGATTTAAAAGTATTGCGTACTTTCGTCCTTCTTTAGCAATTCTTTCAAAAATATTATAACCTAATATTTCTACATCCGCGTCATTTTGAACATATCGATGTGCTTCTTCCAAAACAATATGAATTGGCACTTCTGCCCTTCTGGTTTCTTCTTTTACATAATCAAATAAAAATTTTGAATATATTTTTGCTACTACTTTAGCAAATCTATCATCTAAACTATTTAAGTTCAAATTAATTACTTGAGCTTTGTTATTATCAACAGTAGTTAATTTTTTAAAAAAATCATTTTTATCATAATATTCTTTTATATCAAAATATTTATAATTATTACTATCTATGATACTAGCAAGTCTCACTCTAAGTTCATGTGCCAAAGAATATATTCTATCGCCATTCAATAATCCTTCATCAATTAAAGCAAAATCAAAAGCATATAATAAGTCTTTTAAAGTATAAATATAAGAACCATCTGGTAATGTTAAATTCATCTCATCCAAAACAAACTTTTGTAAAAAATTTATTACCAGTTGCATATCTCTTATCTTACCTGTATCATCAATCATTAAACATTGTTTTAAAGGTCGAGTATATCCTGGCAAGAATATTTTAGTTTCCAAATTTAATTCTCTAGTATTAAATCTAGACAATACCGAAAATATTTGATCCCTAATTTGAGCTGGGGTATGTCCATTTATAAAAATATCTAACAACGATTTAGCTATAATACTATTTTTATAGGTAATTACACTTTCTTCTTCTCTACTAAATATATTTACTATTTTTAAAGCTTTTTCTACTATTGGTATTTGATTTTTATTATTTACTCCTAACAATAAACAAATATCGTCTAATCCAAGTAGCCACAAAGGAATTTTTAATAATTTTTCATTACTCTCAATATCTGTTGTATAATTTTTAAAATTCAAATCTTTATTTATGGCATCTATTCTACTAAAGGCATTATGATATTCACCATAGGCATCAATTATAAAAAATGTAGCATTTTTAGGAGATAATTCTTTTTTGTAAAATAAATTTTGCAAAAGTCTTGCCATCCCGCAGGATTTACCACTACCAGTATTTCCCAATACAACTAAATGATTAGAAAACAATCTGTTCATATTAGCAAAGATTGGCATATCTTTATACAAAGCACTTTTACCTAAATATATACTAGCTCTAGGATTATAATTATTTAATCCAAATAATAAATTAATATCATTTTCAGGCAACAAATTCACTCTAGAATCAAGAGAAGGTTTTCTATTTACGCCATAAATAAATTTATTATCTATTATCTCTCCTACTAAGTTAATTCCTATTTCATTTTTATTAACTCCAATAATTTCTCCCACAAATTGTTTATCATTATCAATTATCTTGGCATATAAATTAATAATATCTATTTTAGCTTCTTTAGATTTGCCTATTGTTAAACAATTATTTTTTATTTCAATTATCTCACCAAGCATAGCATCAACCCTTTATTATTATAATTTTATCATAGATATATTTTAAAAGCCATTAATTATTATAAAAAAACACTTTCAAATTATGAAAGTGTTAGGTATTATTCACTTAAAGCTATTTCGTATTTATTTCCTTCTGCTCCAGTTCCATCATTGGTTATTACTACATTTGATTTCAAATATACTACTGG
>SVAK01000017.1 GCA_015059445.1 Bacillota bacterium
TAGTAAAAAACAAAGCGACAAGAAATAGTATTTTAGCAAGTCATGAAGAATATTTAAGCTTATTTAATCCAGAAACACCAAATGTTTCTAAGAAAAGGACTTTTTAGCAGTTTATTTGACGCTAAAAGCAATATATGATATAATAATTTTCCTTTGAAAAGGGGGATGCAAATGGAAAAAATTAATTATTTTCTGGTATTAGAAAAACGGTTAGGAGATAATATTTTAATCGATATAAATAAACTAGATATTTGCAGTGGAGTAGTTATAAATAACATTGCTTCAATTGATGCTTTTACTTGTAGATTTTCTGAAATCGAACTAAAAGCTTCAATTGAAAGAAGTAATATGGCTCAAGTAGATTATTTGAATGGAACATTAAAAGTTATAAGTGATGTTAAACATAATTTGAGAGTATTAACTAAAGATATATTTACAAGTATAGTTGAATTTCAAAAAAATGACGAACTGTTGGATCAAGATTATAAAAATAAATTATTTGGAATTTATAAGAAAATGATAGAAAGTACTTTTGAAGATAAGGGATTTATTCAGGGAATGTTAGATAGATTTAAACTAGCACTAAAATCCAGTAATAAAGATGAAATATTTAGTATTATTGAAGAATTGCCTTATGCTAAAAGTAGATCAATTTATTTTACTATTTTTGATGTAAATATGCGTAGAAATGCTGAAATGTTAAGAAAATTAGAAAAATTAGATGATGTTGCATAGTCATTTAATTTTTTTTGTTATATAATTTAATCATGAAAATAGAAGAAGTAATAAATAAATTTTTAGAATACATACTTAAAGAACTAAATTATTCAATAAAAACTTATGAAAATTATCAAAGAGATTTGAGAGATTATAGTATATTTATAAATAGTCATAAAATAGATTATTTAAAAATCAAAAAAGTAGAAGTATTAGCATATTTAAAATTTTTAGACGAGTTAAAATATTCTAATACAACAATATCTAGACACTTAAGTAGTATTAGAACCTTTTATAATTATTTGGTAGATATAAAACTAGTAGATACCAATGTATTTAGAAGAGTTAAGAATCCTAAAGTGGAGAAAAAATTACCAAATTATTTAAATATAATTGAAATAGAAGAAATATTAGAATCTATTAAAGAGAACACTTCGGAAGAAATACGCGATAAATGTATATTTGAGCTTCTATATGCCACTGGTATTAGAGCTAGTGAAGCTAGTAATATTAAGTTAAAGGATATAGATAGAACCACTTACTCAATTCGGGTATTAGGTAAAGGGAGTAAAGAAAGAATTGTTTATTTTGGAGAACTTGCAGAAGATTTACTAATTAAATATTTACAGGTGAGGAAAGAATTTTTAATAGATGAAGAATGTGAATACTTATTTATAAATAAAGTTGGTAGTAAATTAAGTAGGGAAAGTATCGGTCAAATAATTAATAAAATAATCAGCAACTCTAGTATTAAACATAAAATATCTCCCCACGTTTTAAGACATACTTTTGCTACCCACTTATTGGATAATGGAGCAGATTTAAGAAGTGTTCAAGAGTTATTGGGACACGAAAATTTAAGAACCACAGAAATTTATACTCATGTTAGCAATGATCGATTAAGAGCGGCTTATCTAAAGTATCACCCCAACAAAAAGCGTCAATAAAACGTCAAAAAAAGTATAGTTTTACAAAAACTGTTTTTTTGTGTGATAAAATACTGATTAGGAGGCTGTTTATGGCAAAGAAATATGTTTATTTGTTTAGTGAAGGAAACAAAGATATGCGTGAACTCCTAGGTGGTAAAGGCGCTAACTTAGCAGAGATGACTAATTTAGGATTACCAATTCCGCAAGGGTTTACAATTTCAACTGAAGCGTGTACTGATTACTATGCTAATGGTGAAGTAGTACGTGAAGAAATAATTAATGAAATACTTGAGGCTTTAACAAAACTTGAAGCTATTGAGGGTAAAAAATTTGGAGATGAAAACACTCCGTTACTAGTATCAGTAAGAAGTGGTGCTAGGGCAAGTATGCCTGGTATGATGGATACTATACTTAACCTAGGTTTAAATGATGTGTCAGTAGAAGGATTTGCGCAAAGTAGTGGCAATCCAAGATTTGCTTATGATTCTTATAGAAGATTCATTCAAATGTACTCTGACGTTGTTATGGAAGTTAACAAATCATTCTTTGAAAAAATTATTGATGAATTAAAAGAAGAAAGAGGCGTTACTTATGATAATGAACTAACTACTGATGATTTAAAAGAATTAATTAGAAGATTTAAAAATGTTTATAGTGAGCATATGAATGGTGAAGAATTCCCACAAGATGTTAAAGAACAATTACTTGGAGCTGTTAAGGCAGTATTCCGTTCATGGGATAATCCAAGAGCTATTGTATATCGCCGTATGAATGACATTCCTGGTGATTGGGGAACTGCAGTAAATATTCAAGCAATGGTATTTGGTAATATGGGAGATACATCAGGAACTGGTGTTGCATTTACAAGAAATCCAGCTACTGGAGAAAAAGGTATTTATGGTGAATATTTAATTAATGCTCAAGGTGAAGACGTTGTTGCAGGAGTTAGAACTCCACAACCAATTACTAAATTACAAGAAGATATGCCAGAATGTTACGCGAAATTCATGGAACTTGCTGAAAAATTAGAAAATCATTATCGAGATATGCAAGATATGGAATTTACTATTGAGAATGGTAAATTATATTTCTTGCAAACTAGAAATGGGAAAAGAACTGCTCATGCAGCAATTAAAATTGCATGTGATTTAGTTGATGAAGGAATGATTACTCCTGAAGAAGCTGTACTTAGAATAGAAGCTAAGAGCTTAGATCAATTATTACATCCAACATTTAATAATGAAGCATTAAAAAAAGCTGAAATTATTGGTGAAGGTTTACCAGCTTCCCCTGGTGCTGCAGCTGGTAAAGTAGTATTTACTGCTGAAGATGCTAAAAGAGTTGGAAAAGGTGGGAATGGTGACAGAGTCGTTTTAGTAAGACTTGAAACTACTCCAGAAGATATCGAAGGTATGGTTGCTAGTCAAGGAATTCTTACTGTTCGTGGTGGAAGAACTAGTCATGCTGCAGTTGTAGCAAGAGGTATGGGAACTTGCTGTGTTGCTGGATGTGGCGCAATTAAAATTGACGAAGAAAATAAAACATTCGAACTAGGCGGTTATACATTTAGCGAAGGTGATTATATTTCACTTGATGGTAATACTGGTAAAATTTATAAAGGAGATGTAGAAACTCGTGATGCTGAAGTTGCAGGCGACTTTGGTCGTATTATGGCATGGGCTGATGAGTATCGTACCTTAAGTGTAAGAACAAATGCAGATAATCCAAGAGATACTAAAAAAGCGATTGAACTTGGGGCTGAAGGAATTGGCCTTTGCCGTACAGAGCATATGTTCTTTGAAGAAGAAAGAATTCCTAAAATTAGAAAAATGATTTTAGCAGATACTGTGGAAGAAAGAGAAAAAGCTTTAAATGAATTAATTCCATTCCAAAAAGGAGACTTTAAAGCAATGTATAAAGAGCTAAAAGGGTTACCAATGACTGTACGTTATTTAGATCCACCTCTACATGAATTCTTACCTTCAACTGATGAAGAAATAAGAGTTTTGGCTGATGATATGGGAGTTACTAGCGAAGTATTAAAAGCTAAATGTAGAGAATTACATGAAACTAATCCAATGATGGGACATCGTGGATGTCGTTTAGCAGTTACTTATCCAGAAATTGCCAAAATGCAAACTAGAGCTTTAATGGAAGCTGCAATTGAAGTTAAAAACGAAGAAGGATATAACATTGTACCTGAAATTATGATTCCATTAGTTGGAGAAAAGAAAGAATTAAAATATGTTAAAGACGTTGTTGTAGAAACAGCTGAACTTGTTAAAAAAGAATTAAACAGTGATATTGAGTATCACATTGGTACTATGATTGAAATTCCAAGAGCAGCTATAACTGCTGATACAATTGCTGAAGAAGCAGAGTTCTTCTCATTTGGAACTAACGATTTAACACAAATGACATTTGGTTTTTCAAGAGATGATGCTGGTAAATTCTTAGATTCTTATTATCAAAACAAGATTTATGAAATTGATCCATTTGCTAAACTTGATCAAAATGGCGTTGGTGAGTTGGTTAAAATGGCTGTAGAAAAAGGAAAATCTACAAGACCTAACATTAAACTTGGTATTTGTGGTGAACACGGAGGAGAACCTAGTAGTGTAGAATTCTGTCACAACATTGGTTTGAATTATGTATCTTGTTCTCCATTTAGAGTTCCTATTGCAAGACTTGCAGCAGCTCAAGCTGCCTTACGCGATAAGGAGAACAAATAGTTCGCATTAGCGTACTATTTAACCCCTATAAATAAAGGGATTGAGTAAAATTCAATAAATTAATATAAAAGTAGTAATAATCTATAAAAAATAGATAAAATTACATAAATTAGACTGAGATTTTTAAAATCTTGGTCTTTTTTTGATAAAAATGGCGTTTTTTGCGACAAAATTTTAGCATTAAAAAAATGCGATTTTATATATTGCTATAAAAGATAAAAATAAAAATAGTTTAAAATAGAACTAAGGCCATGTCTTAGTTCTTTTGTTATTTATAAAAAGAAAGGAAGTGAAAATATGCAATATATATATTTAAGACCTAAACTTTATGATTTATCACAAGGAACAAGAATAAAATTTGTGAGAATTTTTAGACATTTAATCAGGATAATGTTTCAGATGATTTAGGAATAACTGGAGAAAATAAAAGAAAAACTCTAACTAGATATGAAAAAGGAGAAAGAAATCCAAGTAAATCCAGATTACAGGAATTGTCTAAGATACTTTTAGTAAATGATAATATAATTAAACAATATGAATTTAAAAGCATATCAGATATCATTTATTTTTTATTATGGTTAGAAGAAAAATTTCTAAAATGATAATTGATTTAGAAACAAATGATGAAACAATTAATTTATTCTTTGGCGAATGGAATGCAACGAGAGATAAAAAACAAAAAATGATAATTAATTATAAAGAATATTTTGAATGAAAGATAAATTATAAGTTAAAAGAAGATTTTATTCGAATGAAATATTAAAAATACTAGATTTATAATATAATAAATTTCCTTAATGATAATTAAAGCCCAAATACATTATTTTTCATACCTAAATTTGCCCCTCTAACTTGGCGGTGATACAAGTTGCTATCAAGGAAATGGGAATAACTAATAATTCCTAAAACCTGGAAAATAAAGGGAAAATTAGAAATATAAAGATAATCTTTTAGTAGTTTAATGCTAGAATTATTAAAAAATTTATGTTACAATGCATATGGTGGTTATGTGGGGCTATTTAGGGATATTACTATTAAAAGAATTATAAAAAAAATAAAAGAAAATAAGAAGTTTTTTCTTCCGAGTTTTATTTCAGAAAAAGATTTATTATATAAAGACGAAAACGGAATTACTTTTTTTGAACATATATTGAGAAATGAAGTTGCTTATGATTATATATTTTCTCATTTGGAAATTCCAAAGAATAATCCCGATATAATCTTTTTGCTTGCAAAACATAGAAAATTAAAAGAACATTTATCTCTTTGTTTTTTGTTAGAGGAAGATAATTTATTTGTAAAGTATAATGATAAATTTTTATTACACTATATTTTACCTAATATTGACATTAAGTCATTTTGTCAAATATTATCAGATATAGTTGCTAATTATGAGATTATAGATTTTTTAATTGAGAGATGTTTGCTGAATCTTATTTGTTATGTGAATCCTAAAATTGTTCAAAATATAGTAAAGGTTAACAATGAAGGATATGCTCTGATAGAAAAATATATTAATAATGATTATGTATTTATTGAATTGATGAAACTTGTTGAGGATAAAAAGAAAGTTTATGAAATTTGTAAAAGATATAATAAAATAGATGTTTTAAATTTAATTTTTGAAAAAGAATTTACAAGAATAGTAAAAGATAATCAACCTTCTGATTATTTAGAGCGTTCTTATTTTGAAAAAGAGGAAAAGCTTTTAGTTGACATAGAATCAAAGCAGATTATAGATGAATTTATTAAATTATTTGAGGAAGAATTAGATAGGGAACAGTTAGAGTTTTTACGTTATAGTTTTACTAAAGCGATAGAATCAGAAAGCGAAAAAGCAAAAATATTATTAAATAATTTGATTAGTATAAAAAGAGAATATCCGAAAGAATATAAGTATACTTTTGATTCAAAAAAAATATCTTGTCATAATAAAGGGACAATAAATTTTGCGGCTTATGAGCAACTTCCTGTTGTTTTGTTTCATGAATTAGGACATTTAATTCATCAGTTTTATGAACAACAAAATGTATCTGTTTCAATATTAAATGAAATTATAAAAACAAGAAATAATCCCGAAATTTTACGTGGTGATAGTTTTGAGGAATTTAAAAAATTATATAAGAAAATAGAAGCTGAAGCTTATGAAGAAGGCAAACAATATTATCAAAAACATTTTAATTTGATTGCTTCAAATTTTGAAGAATATTTAAAACAACTTAATCTTCCTGATGATGTAGTAGAAAAAATTAAAAGTATTTCTAATTATGAAGTTAGATTATTAAAAAAGCAAGAACAAATTATTTGTGAACAATATAAAAAACAATACTTATTGCTAAAATATCCACAACTATCTCAACTTTCGGATATATTGGATGCAATTTTAGCTGGGAATATAAAATGTTTTGATCATATGCATGGACATAGCGTAGATTATTATTCTAATATTAAGAATTGTTTTTCTGAAATAGTTGCTTGTTTTGTTTCGTTAACGTTTTTGCCTGATTCAAAACACTATTTAGGTATGTTAAAGAATATAATAGGTGAAAAGTTATTTTATGATATTGAACAATATTGTAATAATATAATAAACGGGAAAAAAATAAATGCAGGAAAAACATTATAGAGAGGTTTTTTATATGAAAGAAAATGAAATTCAAAATTTGAACTTGTTTAATAGTTATTGTGTGTTTGAATTGTTATATGAAGAAACAATAAAAAGGAAATTTGGAGATATTTTAATTTTTCCAAATAATTGGTATAGAATTATGGATTATGATACAAAAAATGAGATATTAAAAGAGGCTATTTCTAAAGAAATACTTATCATGGATACTGATAGTTATAATAATCTTATAAAGTAAAAACTTTAAATTGTTGGTGTAGCTCCTGATGCTTCGATGGTAGCATAAAACTTTATATGCATTGTAGATTGTAAAGAAACCATGGGAAAGTTATCAGATATTCCGCAAGACGATCTGGGCTTAACTCGCTTAATCATTACAAATGATGATATTAAACGATATTTTGATAAAGTTCCTGAATTAAAAAATATTAGATTAAAAGAATCTATGATAGTGGATATATACAGATAAGTTTGATTAAGATTTCAAAATACTGGTCTTTATTGATAAAATCAAACTTATTTTTAATTATTTAATTTATTTATATGATATAATGGTTAAAATGTTAATAAAATATGTGTGCTGGGTAGGGGGATTTATATGTCTAAAATAAGAAAACAGTATTTTGCGTGTTTATCCGGTCGTATTGTAATTTTTGCAGCGTGCTTGGTTATGTGTTTTAAACCACAATTTTATGATATTTTGGAAGGAATGAATTTTTTTGATGGTTTTCATATATTACACCTTTTATGGTTAATTTGGGTATTTGATATGATTTTGCAAATAATACCCATTAAAAATAAAATAGCGTTAGGATCACAAAAATTGTTTGCTAATCGCTTCCAACCAATTCGGAAAAAAATTAATTATAAAGCACTTAAGAATTATGTTAAGAATATTACTGCATCAGCGGTGTTGATTAATAATAATTAAGCTTTAATCATATAGCATTAAATAAAGCGTTTTCTACTTAATGATGGTATAAGCTGCGAGCGAATAATTGTAAATATATGCGAATAAGAATTGCAAAAAATGTGTAAAATATCACACATTTTTTGTTTTTTGCATTTTTTAAAAGGAAATTAGAAAAATAAAATGTATATAAATAGTAGAGGGAGATAATTTTATGAAAAGAGATGTTAATGATTTTTTAGAAGAAATTACTACTAATTTTAGTGAGCTATTTGTAGAAACGTTTTTATTGAGATATTTAAATGAATTTAATAAAAAAGAATTATTAAAAAATATTAATATTGTTAAACAAAAACTTATTAAAAAAATTGATAATATTCTAATAAACATAAAAATTGATGAATAAAAAAAGGAGCTTAAGCCCCTTAATTATTGCAACCGCAACCGCGGTCGTTATTGCCGAACCAACCGGCACCAATAATTATAACTAATAAGATGAATAATACAATCCATATAGCAGCTCCTATACCATAACCACTTGTGTATCCAGCATAGCCACCGCCACAACAAGGAGTACTAGCATAGCCACCGCCATAGTAGCCATTATTTCCGTAATAATACATATTAATACCTCCTTTATGTATCTATTATATTTTATTATTCATAGTCATATTTTGACATAAAAAAATTAATAATTTGTTTTTATCTGTTATATTTTATGGTATTATAATATTAGGATGAGTATATGAAGAAAACATTTTCAAAAATTGATAAACCGTTATTTTTTATAACCATACTATTATGTAGTATTGGTCTTTTAATGGTTTTTTCATCTTCTTCAGTTTCGGCAATACTTAGATATAATAAACCTTCAACCTACTTTTTTATTAGACAATTAATTTTTTTGATTGCTGCATTCATTGGAGGTTTTATCATTTTAAAAATTCCTACTAAATGGTATAAAAGTATATCATGGTTACTTATAGTAGGAATTACTGCTGTATTAATATTATTACTGCTTTATGGAGGTATTACTAACCATGTCCAAAGTTGGTTTTATATTCCCGGAACCGGAATTGCGTTGCAGCCTTCTGAATTTGCTAAATCATTTTTAATCATTTTTATGGCAGTATTCTACAATCGTTTAATACAAAAAAAAACAGATAACGTTATTTTGTACTTAATACCATTATCTGTAGCGGGGATTTTAGGTTTGCTTATATTGATGCAGCCAGATTTTGGTAGTGCTGCTATACTTTTAGCTATTGGCTTTTGTATTTTTATAAGTATACCAATGGTTAAAAATAACTTACCTAAAATAATGATGATTTTAGGTGTCGGTGCAGTATTATTAGTAATAGTATTATTATATAGCGGTGCAGAAATATTAAATAGTGACCAAATGAAACGCTTACAATTTCAAAATCCTTGTCAAAGATATAAAGAAGATACAGGTTATCAAGTTTGTAATGGTTATATTGCAATTAATAACGGTGGACTTACTGGAGTTGGATTAGGTAATAGTACACAAAAATATTTATATTTACCAGAAAGCCATACAGATTTTATTTTTGCTGTATTAGTTGAAGAACTTGGTTTACTCGCAGGGGTTGGAGTTTTGATTCTCTATGGTATCATGCTATATCGTATTTTAAAGATAGCTAAGGAAGCTTATACCCTTAGAAATTCTATACTAGCATATGGAACTTTTTGGATGTTATCTTTCCACATAATTATTAACTTATGTGGTATGCTTTCAATATTACCACTAACCGGAGTTCCGCTTCCTTTAATGAGTTATGGAGGATCTTCGACACTCAATTTTATTGCTATGCTTTTTATTACTCAAAGAGTAGCAATTGAAAATAAAACCACAAAATACAAATTAGAATTAAAATATTTATCAAATTAAAAGGAAATCCATAAAAAACCTTTTATATATATAAGTGAAAGGAGGTTTTATGGATTTTTTTGATTTTCTAAAAAATAATAAATTTATTATTCTTATAGTAACTATTATTATGAATATTTTACTAATCGGTATGAGTGGTTTCTTATTATATAAAAATATAAATTATAAGCCGGTGTGTGAAAATAATAATTTAGTGGTAAACGAATCAGCTCCGGAAGAAACAATCGATGACGCAGAAGAAATTTTTTATGTGGAAATTAAAGGCGCCGTTAAGAATCCTGGGGTTTATGAAGCAAATAGCAGTAGTCTAATTAATGATATTGTTACTGTTGCAGGTGGTTTTACTAAAAAAGCATACACTAAAAATATTAATTTAAGCCGTAAAGTAACTAATGAATTAGTAATTTATGTTTTTACAGAAAGTGAATATAAGAAAAATAACGCGAAGACAATTACTAAAGCAGTTCAAGAAAAATGCGAATGTTCTACTTATGATATTAGTAATTGTACAGATAATTTGGTTAGTGAAATTGTATCTAGTGATAAAGATACAACTTTTGAAGATGACACTAATAGTGAAAACGAAGTTGAAAATAAAACTAGTTTGGTAAATATTAATATTGCTTCTAAAGAAGAGTTAATGACTTTATCTGGAATTGGCGAAGCAAAAGCGGAAGATATTATTGAATATCGAAATAGTTTGGGAAGTTTTAAAAGCGCTGAGGAAATTAAAAATGTCAGTGGTATAGGAGATGCTCTATTTAACAAAATTAAAGACAATATTACAGTCTAAAATTACTTATTTAATTTTGTTAATATTTTGTATTATTTATATTTTTCTATGTACTGTTCTAATAAAATATGAATCTAAAATAAATGAAAATATCATTGAAGGGATAGTTATCAGTTTAAGTATTAATGAAGATAATATTTCTTTTGTATTAAAGACAACTGAAAAAGTTAAATGCACCTATTATGATGAAGATACTAGCAAGTATAAAGATTTGCTAGGCAAAAGAGTAAGAATAACTGGCACTAAAAAAGAATTATATAATAACACAATATCTAATACTTTTAATTACAAAAAATATTTGTATAACAATAAAATATATTTATCTTTTAATGTAGAGAGTATAGAAGTATTAGAAGATGAAAATGTTTTTTATAAATTAAAAAACAAATTAATTGATAGAATAGATACATTTGATGAACTTACTAAAACATATTTAAATTTGTTTATTTTAGGTAATAAAGATTTATTAGATGAAGATATGTATAAAACTTATCGAACTAATGGCATTTGGCATTTATTTGCTATTTCTGGTATGCATATTAGTTTAATTATTTTGCTATTAGATAAGCTACTAGGTAGGATAAAACTGAAAAAAGTTATAATTGTATGCGTACTATTTTATTTTATGTTTTTGACAGGTTTTTCGGCATCAGTACAAAGAACAACAATATTTTATTTTCTGAAAAGCATTTTAGAATTTTGGGATATTAAATTAGATAGTAAAAAACTTTTATATCTTACGGCATTTTTCATATTATTAATAAATCCATTTATGATATATAATAATGGATTTCAATATTCATTCCTAATCACTTTAACTCTTATGATGGAAAGTAAATACATTACTGGTTCATATTTTAAGAAAATTTTTAAAATAAGTTTAATTTCATTTGTTATAAGTTTACCGATAACCGTAAATATGAATTATGAGATTAATTTATTAAGTGTTTTGTTAAATATTTTCTATGTGCCATTTATATCATTTGTAGTTTTTCCATTGGGTATTATATCATTTATATTTCCATTTTTAAGTTTTATACTAAATTTTCTAATTTATATTTTAGAATTTACTAATCAATTATTTTACAATATTAAACTGTGTTTAATTATTCCTAAAATACCTACTTTAATTATAGTCCTATATTACTTAGCGCTATATATATTTCATAAGTGTCGTCACCAAAAATATTTGGTCTTTGGTTTAATATTAACAATCATTAATATAGTTTTTCCAAAGTTGAATAGTGGTTATTATATGTATTTTTTAGATGTTGGGCAAGGTGATTCTAGTATTTTGATTACTCCTTATAAGCAGATGATTATAATGATTGATACTGGTGGTATAGTTCATAGTGATTATCATGTTTCTGATAATACAATATTATTTTTAAAGAGTTTAGGTATTAGTAAAATCGATTTATTAATAATAACTCATGGAGGTATGTGGTTAGTAAGTCGAATTACTTAAAAAAAACAATCCAGTTGTCGCAGGGATTATCCGGATCCTGCTCGATATGGTCAATGTATTCGCCCCAGAAAGCCAATTTGTTCTCTGGATC
>SVAK01000006.1 GCA_015059445.1 Bacillota bacterium
AAACAAGAAGAAAAAAATGACGAGGAACAACCCGCATAAATTTGAAAATTAATAGATCTTTCTATTAATTTTTTTTACTAAAAATTTTTGCATAAAAAGATTAATTAATGAGAAACTAGTTACATGTGGTCTCTTATTTTTTTCTTTATGAATGTAATGAACATTTTGTCGTTCATTTATCCATTCCTTGTTGAGTTTGATGTTAGAATGAATGTGCTTAAATTAAAGGGAATTGTAAGCATTAAGCTTTTTAATAAAATCAAATTTGAATTTAGAATTAGAGTAAAACATGGATACATTTATATTAATCATAAAAACAAATTAAGGAAAGAAAAAATTAGTAATAAAAATGTTAATTTAGTTTTTATTATGAAATTAATAAATCAATTGTATTTTAGAGAGCAATTTTTGAAGTTTTTTGTTAAATCAAATTTTGGTTACTCTGAAGATGCCTGCGTTACCGCTGTAGCCTCTGGAAACATTGATATATTTACAAAAATGTTTTTGGGAAAAATTAAAAATGTTCGCTTTACAGAAAAAAAGTTTTTTTCCTTTTTCTCTAAAAAAAACATTGCAATAAATTTAATGGTATGGGTATAATGTAGTTACAAATAGAGTAGGTGTGTTTTTTATGAAAGAGGACATTTTAAACGATTTAGTCGTAGTAAAAAGAAGCGGTCAAAGAGTGTCCTTCAATGCTCTTAAAATAGCAATTGCAATAAAAAATGCTTTTGATCAAATAGCAATAGCTAATTCAGAAAAAAAAGTTAATTATATTTATAATGAAGTTTTACAATATATAAGAGATAATTATAAAGGAAGAAAAACAATTAATGTAGAAGATATTCAAGATATCATAGAAACAAAGTTGAAAGAAAATAATTTTGAAGAAATTTATAAAACTTTTAATGAATATAGATTACGAAGGGCGATTTCTAGAAAAGCATTTAATTTAAAACATCAACATAAGTTTACAAAGGCAATCGAAAGAATTGCTAATGAAAGTTCAGAAAATCATTACATAAATAGTTTTCCTAATGATATATTGCTTAATTTTGGAAAAACCATCTCTTGTGAATATGCTAAAAATTATATTTTAGATAGTAAAATAGTTAGAGCACATGAAGAGGGAAGTATATATATACATAATTTAGATTATTTTTGGTTAGGAAAAATATCTTCAACAAATATTATTATTAATGATAATTTATTAAAAGATTTTCCCAATAACTTTATTGCATCACTATTAAGTTTGAAAAATGAAATAGACGGAGAGATAGCAATTAATAAATTAGATAGTTTATTAAAACCTGTTATATTAAAAGAATTTAAAAAACTTCTAAAAAAACATATTAAAATGTATCTTAAAATTACAGGGATAATTGAATATATAAACATAAAAAAGATAAATGAAACGATTGAGAAAATAACTACTTTGAATATGGACGAAAAAATATTTAAAGAGTTTATTTTAAACAAAAATATAGAAAACATATTTATAGAAGCAATAGATGATAGCAAAGAACAAGTAGAATTATTTATTCAAAATGGAATTAGAGACATATTGATAATTTTAAATAATAACTATCATGAAAATAAAAAATATTCTATTAGTTTATGTACTGGAAGTAGTTTTGAAGAATTGTTAATAAATAATAAATATATAGAAGAATTAGAAAATTTAAATTATTTGGAAAATATTACAACAATAATCAAAATTAAAAAAGATAATAATGTTGAATTGATGAAAAGAGTATATAATTTAGTTTTAAATAAGAAAAACATAGCATTTGCATTTTGTGAATCAGCGGTTAATAAAGATAAAAAAGAATTAGTAGAGTATTTTGGTGATGGAAAAAGAATTTTTGATAATCTCAATGGTGAATTTAGAGGTTCAACTGGTCGAATGATTATTTCAACAATATCGATAAATATGGCAAGATTGGGAATAATCAATGAAAATAAAAAAATCGAAGATTTTTATAAAAATTATACCGAAGTTTTAAATTTATCAAAAAACGGTCTTGTAAGTATTTTTGAAATTATTGGCGATAAAACTAAGAAAAATTATCGAGAAATTTTTAAGGATAATATTATTGATGATGGTAAGTTAGAATATAATCAAACAATTAGAAAAGTCATAAAAAGAGGTGTTTTAAATTTAGAATTGGCTGGTTTGAAAGAATGTGTTTTAAGTTTAACTGCCGAGGAAAAATTACAGAAAAAACTTTTAAAAGATATAATTTGTTTTGCTAAAAATAAATGTGAAGAATTTAGTAAAGAAACAAAATTAAATTTCATAGTGGGCGAAACTAGTAAATTTAGGCCGTTAAAAAAATTAATTGAGTTAGATAAAGTTATATATGGTGTAAAGTATAATATTACTGACAAGAAAAATTACGAAAGAATTGATAGTATGTTTCGTTTTAAAAAAGATATTAATGATGACTTAATTCAAATGGGTGAATATCAAAAACATTTATCTGGAGGTAATTTGTTGAAAATTAAATTAAATAAGAATATAAAAATAAAAAATATAATAGAAATATTAGAATTGTGTAAAAAAAGTAATATAGGTTTTGTTAAATTTGTTATAGGTGAAGAGGTAGAATTATGATTATAAGTGGTTTTCAAAAATTAACTTTATTAGACTATCCTAATAAAACAGCGTGTTTATTATTTACGCAAGGTTGTAATTTTAAATGTCCATTTTGTCATAATAAAAGTTTGCTGGAAAATAGTTCATCAAATGAAGTAATAGATGAAGAAGAAATATTTAAATATTTGGACAAAAGAAAAAATGTTTTAGATGGGGTTTGTATTAGTGGTGGGGAGCCATTATTGCAAAAAAATATAGAAATTTTTATAAAAAAAATAAAAGAAAAAGGTTTTTTAGTAAAGCTAGATACAAATGGAAGTTTTCCAGGAAAATTAAAATGGCTCATTGATAATAATTTAGTAGATTATGTGGCAATGGATATAAAAAATAATTTTTTCAATTACAAAAGTGCATCTGGAATCGAGAATAACAATATAGAAAATATAAAAAAGAGTATTAGTATTTTAGAAAATTCTAATATAGAACATGAGTTTAGAACAACTGTAGTAAAAGAAATACATGATTTAGAACAAATTGAAAGTATATGCAAATATATTGGTGTGAATACAAAATATTATCTTCAAAATTTTGAAGATAATGGTACAGTTTTACAAAAAGGATTAAGTGGTTTTGAGAAAAAAGAGTTACAAAATATTGTAAATAAATTAAAAAATACATATCCAAATATAGAGGTAAGGTAATATTGAAAGGAAGGTAAAGGGAATATGTACAAAGTAAGAAAAAGAGAAGGAAAAATTGTAGCATTTGATATAAAAAAAATAGCTAATGCTATAACAAAAGCTTTTGAAGCTGAAAACAAAAATTATGATGAAGGAGTTATTGATTTCTTAGCATTAAAAGTAACAGCAGATTTTGAAAGCAAAGTTGTTGACAATATAATTAATGTAGAAGATATTCAAGATAGTGTAGAAAGTGTTTTGATTAAAGCTGGATATGCAGATGTGGCCAAAGCTTATATCTTATATCGTCGTTTACATGATAAAATGCGTAATATGAAATCAACTATTTTAGATTATAAAGAGGTAGTTAATAGTTATGTTAATGTAACAGACTGGCGCGTTAAAGAAAATTCAACAGTTACTTATTCTGTTGGAGGATTAATATTAAGTAATTCAGGCGCCATAACTGCAAATTATTGGTTAAGCGAAGTGTATGATGATGAAATAGCAGATGCTCACCGTAATTGTGATTTACATTTACATGATTTATCAATGCTTACAGGTTATTGTGCTGGATGGAGCTTAAAACAATTAATTCAAGAAGGGCTTGGTGGTATTCCTGGAAAGATTACATCAGCACCTGCAAAACATTTATCAACGTTATGTAATCAAATGGTTAATTTTTTGGGAATTATGCAAAATGAATGGGCTGGAGCTCAAGCGTTCTCATCATTTGATACATATTTAGCCCCATTTGTTAAAAGTGACAATTTAACTTATAAACAAACTAAACAATGTATACAATCTTTTGTTTATGGTGTAAATACTCCAAGTCGTTGGGGAACACAAGCTCCATTTACAAATGTTACATTAGACTGGGTAGTACCAAACGATTTAGCAGAATTAAATTGTATTATTGGTGGCAAAGAAGTTGATTTTAAATATAAAGATTGTCAAAAAGAAATGGATATGATTAATAAAGCATTTATTGAAATAATGATTGAAGGCGATGCGAATGGTAGGGGATTCCAATATCCAATTCCAACATATTCTATAACTAAGAATTTTGACTGGTCTGAGACAGAAAATAATAAATTGTTATTTGAAATGACAGCAAAATATGGAACTCCTTATTTTTCAAATTATATTAATAGCGATATGGAACCAAGTGATGTTAGAAGTATGTGCTGTAGATTAAGACTGGACTTAAGAGAGTTAAGAAAAAAATCTGGAGGATTTTTCGGTAGCGGAGAATCAACTGGCTCAATTGGGGTTGTAACAATAAATATGCCAAGAATCGCATATTTATCAAAAAATGAAAAAGATTTTTATGAACGTTTAGAACAATTAATGAATATTGCTGCTAGAAGTTTAAAGATAAAGAGAAATGTTATAACTAAGTTATTAAATGAAGGCTTATATCCTTACACAAAAAGATATTTAGGATCATTTGAAAATCACTTTTCAACTATTGGTTTAGTTGGTATGAATGAAGCATGTCTTAATGCTAAATGGATTAATACAGATTTGACAAATGAAGAAGCTCAAAAGTTTACACAAGATGTTTTAAATTATATGCGTGAAAAATTATCTGATTACCAAGAAGAATATGGAGATTTATATAATTTAGAAGCAACACCTGCTGAATCAACATCATATCGTTTTGCTAAGAAAGATAAAAATTTATATCCAAATATTATTACAGCATCATCTGAAAATGAAACTCCATATTATACAAATAGTTCTCACTTACCAGTTGGTTATACTAATGATTTATTTGAAGCTTTAGATATTCAAGATGAATTGCAAACTCTATATACTTCAGGGACAGTATTCCATGCTTTCTTAGGAGAAAGATTAACTGATTGGAAAGCAGCAGCTAATTTAGTAAGAAAAATAGCAGAAAATTATCGTCTTCCTTATTATACTTTATCTCCAGTTTATTCTGTATGTAGAAATCATGGATATATAAATGGAGAAGTTAGCAAATGTCCGACTTGTGGTGAAGAAGCAGAAGTTTATAGTAGAATTACCGGGTATTATCGACCAGTAAAAAATTGGAATGATGGTAAAACACAGGAGTATAAACATAGAAAAACTTATGATGTGAAATGTTCAAAAACAAAGGCTAAAGATAAAATAGAAAATGATTGTATTATGCTTTTTGGCACTAAAACATGTCCTAATTGTAAGGTAGCAGCTCAATTATTAGAAAAAGCTCATGTAGATTATAAATTTATTGATGCTGAAGAACAAACAGATTTAACAAAAAAATATGGTGTTAAACAAGCGCCTACATTAATTGTTGTGACAAATGGTAAATCAGAAAACATTGTTAATTTATCAAATATAAAAAAACATATTGAGGATTTTAAAATCTAATGCATAGTGTATATGATGTTGTTATAGTAGGGTGTGGACCAGCGGGGTTAACCGCTGCAATATATTGTGCTCGAGCAAACAAAAAAGTTCTTATTTTAGAAAAAGAAACAATAGGAGGGCAGATGTCATCTGCTCCTCTTATTGAAAATTATCCAGGATTCAATAGCATTTCTGGTAGCGAACTTGCCAATTATATGTATGAGCAAGTAGTATCGCTAGGAGTAAATATAGAATTAGAAGAAGTAAAAGAAATAAAAGTAGCCGATAAAAAAACGGTAGTAACAGAAGATAATGAATATGAAACTAATGCTGTAATAATTGCAACTGGTTCAAAATATCGTTTGTTAGGATTAGAAAATGAAGAACAATTAATTGGAAATGGTATTCATTTTTGCGTTTCGTGCGATGGTGCATTTTATAAAAATAAAACTGTTGCAGTTATTGGAGGTGGAAATAGTGCTGTTATAAATGCGTTAGCTTTAAGTGAACTTTGTCAAAAAGTATATTTAGTTCAAAATCTAAGTAAATTAACAGCTGAGCAAATATTGATAGACAAATTAAATTCTAAAAGTAATATTGAAATTTATGCATCCACCACGGTAAAAAGAATTGTTGGTGATGCCGAATTAGAAAAAATTATTCTTGATAAGAATAGTGTTCTAGAAGAATTAATAATAGATGGAATGTTTGTTTCAATTGGATTGATCCCACAAACTGATAGTGTAAAAAATATTTTGGATATCAACGATTATGGGTATATCACTGCTGAAAATTGTATTTCAAAAATACCTGGAATTTTTGTTGCTGGTGATTGCCGTGATAAAAAAGTAAAGCAAGTAACAGTTGCAGTAAGTGATGGAACCATAGCAGCAATTAACGCAATCGAATATTTAAATAATTAATACATGGTATACTTTTTGATTTCTATCACCAAAGAATTCTTTAATATCAACTTCTAAAACACGTGCTATAGTACAGCTATACTAAAAGATTGCTGTACTTTTTTTGATTCAATATTACTTATTAAAGTATGACTTAAATCACATTTTTCTGCTAGTTGTTCTATCATCTGCTGGATTAAACTTCATATAGAACACCACCTATATATATATTATCTCATTTATTATAGATTTTTTCTGCAATTAATTGAATCAAATTTATGGTTAATAATAGAAGAGGTTTTGATTTCAGCGAAGTTCACTTATAACTAGCCACTCAAAACACTTATGATTATGGCCGTAGTAATTTTAATAGAGTCAAAGACTATGGAGGAACATTTTATATATTATTAGCGTATGTTATGAATTCTTGGGAACCTGTGTCAGAAGTTTCTTTGCCGTTTTCTAGACTTACGAGTTTATATAAAGATGAAGAAATAGTTAATAAAAGTGCTTTAATTGATATAAACTCTATTGTACAGCTAGGGAATGAGGGTAGTTGTAGTAATAATACCATAAATGATATGAGTATCTGTACTAATGGATTTTTAGCTAAAAAATAATTATAACTGATGATCAATTTAGCATATTCATTAAATTATCAGATAATGTTCAAAATAACAGGTTTTATTTGGAGCATCTCAAAAATTTATTGGAGTCATGAATGCGAGAACAATATATAATAATATTGAATTTGAAGAAGGTGTGCAATTTATATCTATTGATGGTATAAACTATGCAGATGTTATTACAAGTTTAACTAAATTTCAATTATCAATAAAAGCATATACTAGTGCTACGACAAAAGAACTGGCTCCTGTAACTCCTGAACATGTGGATAATCCTTAAGAACCAATCACGCCTTCGGAAAATCCAGACTCAACACCTAAAGATGATAAAATTAATACAGATAGAAAAATTGAGGTAGAAGAAAATGATTATAACAAAGAGAAACTAAACTTGCTTTTTTGCCCCAAAAAGTGGTTATAAATCCTAGAATTATTGCTTTTTTAGAATTTTTAGGTATATAATTAATTGAGTGATGTTTATGAAAATAGGAATACTAGATTCAGGCATTGGAGGTTTAACTGTACTAAAGTCTTTGCTAAGAAAATGTCCTGATCACGAATATATTTATTATGGAGATACAATTCATCTACCATATGGTGAAAAAAGTAGAGAAGAAATTATTGGTTATGCAAATAATATAATAAATTTTTTTGAATCTGAAAATATTGACTTAATTATTATAGCGTGTGGCACTTTAAGTTCAAATAAAGAATTTTTAAAGAGCAAAAAAAGACTGATTGATATAATATCACCACTTAAGGGGAAATTAGACAATTATAATAAAATAAGTATAATGGCAACACCTTTAAGTATTAAAACTAATGCATTTAAGAAATATATAAATACAAAAATTGATTTAATTTCATGTCCAAAATTAGTTCCTATAATTGAAAGTGAAGATTATAGTGATTTAGATAATGTTCTAGAGAAATATTTAGAGAATTCTATTGATAGTGATGCACTTATTTTGGGATGTACTCATTATCCCATAGTAAAAGATAGTATAATAAAATTTTTTAACAAGGAAATAATTTGTTTAGATAAATTTGTGGTAGAAATGCTATCCGAATTAAAACCGGGGAAAAGTAGTTTAAAATTATATTTTAGTAAGATTGATGAAATTTTAATAAAGAATGTAAAAAAAATATTAGAGATAGATAATCTTAATATAGAAAGAAAGTGGTTAAAATGATTGAAAATAAAAAAATATTAGTATTAGGAATGGCCAGAAGTGGTTATCATGTAGCAAAGTTACTTGCTTCTAAAAATAAAATTATTGTTACCGATAGAAGCGAACAAAAAGAAGAATTAGTTAATGAACTAACTAATTTAGGAGTAACGTTTATTAAAAACGATACAGGAATTGAATTGCTGGATGATTCTATTGATTTATTAATAAAAAATCCAGGAATTGAGCCAACTCATCCTTGTGTAAAAAAAGCTATGGAATTGGGAATTCCTATAGTAAATGAAATGGAAGTCGCATATCATTATTTACCAGCAAATACAAAAATTATTGGAATTACTGGTTCCAATGGAAAAACAACTACAACAACAATATTATATAATTTATTAAAATTACATAATATTGATGCTATTTTAGGGGGAAATATTGGTTATCCGTTAAGTGAAGTAGTTGCCACTGTTAAAGATAATTCTGTATTAGTTTTAGAAATATCGGATCATCAATTATTTAATTTGCAAAGGTTTAAAACTGATATTAGTATATTAACTAATTTATGTCCAACTCATTTAGATTTTCATGGAAATTACGAAAATTATATTAATGTTAAAAAGAAAATATTTAATCATCATGATGAATCAAATAAAGCATTTATTAATTTTAAAAATGAGGACAGTTTGAAAATTACTAAAGATATTAAAAGCAAAAAAATATATTTTAATAATGAAGCTAATTATTATGATGAAAAAGGAATATATATTGATGGTGAATTAGTTGTTTCATTAAAAAATATAAAAATTAAAGGTAGTCACAATTATGAAAATATTCTGGCTGCTTTGATGGGGCTCAAAGAATTTGCTTTTGATAAAGAAATAATTAAAAATTATTTACAAAATTTTAATGGAGTGGAACATCGTATTGAAGTAGTTGATGCCAATATAGAAGTTGATTTTTATAATGATTCTAAAGCAACTAATCCAACTTCTACGTTAACAGCATTAAAGACTATGACTAAACCAACCAGATTAATTCTTGGAGGAATGGAAAGAAATCAAGATTTTAATGAATTGAATGATGAAATAAATATTGTTTCTTGTATTTATGCTATCGGAGAAGTTACTGATAGAATAGCTGAATATGCGCTTAGCAAAAACATACAATGTGTTAAATGTTATACTTTAGATAAAGCGATGGAATACATAAAGAAAGATCTAGTTAATGGAGAAGCAGTTTTATTATCTCCAGCGAGTGCATCTTGGGATCAATATGATAAATTCGAAACCCGAGGAGAAGAATTTAAGAAATTGGTTGAAAATTTATTTGAATAAAGTTATAATTGTTATAGTAGTAAAAGGGGCTATGATAATATGAACGATAATGGGAATAACAACTTAAATGGAACTATTTTAGGTAATGTCGATAATAATCAAAATTTAACTACTAGTTCAATTTCTAACGATGATGTGGAAACTTTAGATAGTGGAATGGTAAATACAAATAATACAATGACGGATAGTCAAATGTCTAATCAAAATTTATCATCGCAATCACAAAATACATTTTTTACTAACCCTCCGATAAGTGACAATGTTATAAGCAATCAAAGCGGAATAAATGAAACACCACACAGTCCCGCGACTATTGTAAATGAAGTGCCACCAATAATTGAGCCAACACCAGCATATACTAATCTTCAGAATATTAACCCAAATCCAATGCCTGGATTTGAAGCGCCAGGAACAATTGGCACAACACCTCCAATTTCTTTTGAACCAGAAAAGAAACCGAAGAAAAAATCGAATAAAATATTGTTTATTATAATTGTATTAGTGGCTTTGGCAGCAGTAGGATTTGGTACATATTATGTTTTAAATTATACCGATTTATTAGAAGAAAAAGAACAAGTAACTGTAACCATTAAAGATTTACAATATAATCTTGGAGATAGCTTATCTGCAAATATTAACGATTATGCAGCTATATCTGGGACAGATACTAGAAATTGTAGTTTAAATACAACAAATGTTAATGTAAATGCGCTGGGAATTTATGAGTATACAATTACTTGTGGAGATATAGTTAAGACTGGAAAAGTAACTATTGTGGATAATACTAAATTGGTTGTAGAGACAAAAGTGGTTTATAAAGTCAAAGGTGATACAATTGAAGCCAGTGAATTTGCTAAAGAGACTGATGAAACTTTAACTTTTGAATTTGTAGAACCTGAAGTTGTAAATAATTTATTAGCCGGAGATGCAGGTAATTATACTATTAAATTAAGAGTTACTTCTCAAAATAATAAAGTTGCTGAAGTGGAAGCATCATTAATAGTAACTGAATATGCAATTAAAGGATATTATACTTGTTCATCTGAAGGACAAAATATTACAGATTCAAGTGCTGTTATGACAGTATCTGAACAATTTGCAATAGTAAATGATGGTAATAATGGTTATGGAAAAATTGCTTATGAAATTTATAGTTTCAAATTTAGTGATGAAACAGAATATACTAGTTATTTAGCATCGTATAAAACAGATAATAGTATTACTATTAATAATATTACTGGTGATACAGAATTTAATGATGAAACTTTGACAATTACGATAACAAATCCTAAAGCAAATGATTTAGTAATTAGTGAATATGGTGAAACTAATATGGAAAAATATCAAACTATAAGAGAATATTTTACCAACATTTTGGGATATACATGTGTATACAGAGTTCAAGAATAATTTTTATAATTATTCTTTTTTTTGGTTATTAAAATTTCATCAAAATTATGTTATAATTTCCGCAATAGGTGATTTTATGATTTATTTAGATTACAGCGCAACTACTCCTGTAAATAGAGAAGTATTAGATAGTTTTAATAGAGCATCTCTAGATTTTGTTGGAAATACTAATTCTTTACATAATCTTGGTGTTAATGCTAGCAGACTTGTGAAAAGTGCAACTAAGCAAATTTCGGATATATTAAAAATAAAAGAAACGGAAATAATTTATACTAGTGGATCATCAGAATCTAATAATTTAGCTATAAAAGGAATATGCCTAAAGTATCAAAATCGTGGCAAACATATCATAACAACAAAATTTGAACATTCTTCTATTTATGGTCCACTTGATTACTTAAAAAAATTAGGTTTTGAAGTAAGTTATGTTGAATCTAATAAAGATGGAATAATAGATTTAGATAATTTAGAGTCATTAATTAGAGAAGATACCATTTTAGTTAGTATCAATGCAATTAATAGCGAAATAGGAATTAGGCAACCCATTGAAGAAATTGCTATTATACTAAAAAAATATCAAAAATGTTTTTATCATGTGGATTTAACTCAAGCTCTAGGAAAAGTGGAAATTAATTTAGATAATATTGATTTAGCATCTTTTTCGGCTCATAAAATATATGGATTAAAAGGTATTGGTTGCTTGATAAAAAAAGAGAATATTTTATTAGAACCTTTAATACATGGAGGAAAATCAACAACTGAGTTTAGAAGTGGAACTCCAGCACATCCTTTAATAGTATCTTTATCTAAAGCTTTAAGATTAGCAAATAAAAATTTAGTTGAAAATTATCAATATGTCCAAGAGTTAAATATATATTTAAAAAATAATTTGAATAAATATTTAGATGTTTGTATAAATAGTAATGAAAAATGCATACCGCACATTTTAAATATAAGTATATTAGGTGTTAAAGCCGAAACATTTATGCATGCATTAGAAAATCATAGCGTTTATGTATCAACTAAATCAGCGTGCAGTGATGAAGATGTTTTAAGTGAAACAGTTTTGGCTTTAACGAATAATAAAGAAAAAGCTAAGTCTAGTATTAGAATTAGTTTATCGTATTTAACTACGAAGGAAGAATTAAAAGAGTTTTTAATAATATTTGATAAGTGTTATAAAAATTTAAAAAGATTTTAGATTAATTCTAAAATCTTTTTGCTTTATATAGTTATTTGAACTTTTCATCAAAATAACAATGAACATAAGCTATAATGGGAGGTAAAAATGAATAATAATGTTGAAAGAGCTAGATGTATAGTTGAAGAATTTAACAGAAATCATCGACCACAAAGTTGTTGCTGTTGTAATAATGGAGGAACTCCAATTAATGCCAATTTTACAATAGGTACTGTTACTACTGGAGCTCCAGGTTCTCAAGCTGCAGCAAGTATAACAGGGATGTCGCCCAATTTTGTGTTAAATCTTACTATACCTCAAGGTCCAACAGGTCCAATTGGTCCAGCAGGAGCTACAGGCCCACAAGGTAATCCAGGTATCCAAGGTATTCAAGGTCCACAAGGTGTAACAGGCCCAGCAGGTGCTACTGGTTCAACAGGTCCAACAGGTCCACAAGGTATCCAAGGTATTCAAGGGTTAACTGGCGCAACAGGTCCAACAGGTCCACAAGGAGAAATAGGTCCAACAGGAGCTATAGGACCACAAGGTATCCAAGGTATCCAAGGCCCAACAGGCCCAACAGGCCCAACAGGTCCAACAGGTCCAACAGGCCCAGCAGGAGAAACTGGCGCTCAAGTTGTACAATAAGTTCAAGGTATTCAAGGAGCAACAGGCCCAACAGGTCCAGCTGGCGAAGATGCATAGTTGCTAAAAAAGTTCTATTCCTAATAATGGATAGAACTTTTTTGCTTTTTTAATATATAATAATTATTAAATGGAGAGTGTGAAATGTTTGAAGTTTTGCTTATGTTAATACCTATATTAGCAGTATGTATAATTGGTTTTACAATTGCGATGATATTAAGTCCCAAATTGCGTGGAAAGATGATGAGTAGTCAAATTAAAGCTGCCAAATATATGATAGAAGAAAGTGAAGAGTCAATAGCTGATATTGCTACTCCAGTCGGAAATATTGCAGTTAAATCTCAAAAAAGATTATAGATAATAATGAGGAAAGTTTAAGAGAGATGGTTACTAAAAGTGCTAATATAGCTAAAGATGCCATTGAAACTACAGTAAGAGCGATAAAAAAAGGAATTACAGAAGATGAAAAAATGTATTGCAAACATTGCGGTGCATTTATTGATAAAGATTCTAAATTTTGTAAAGAGTGCGGAAAGAAACCATAGAAAACAGTTTTAAAACTGTTCTTTTTATTTATAGTATATCCATTTAAAAGATTTTTGCATAAATTATTTTAGGTGATATTTTGAATAATTATAAAGTTTGCGTTTACGCAATAACTAAAAACGAAGAAAGATTTGTTAATCGCTGGTATGAGTCTATGAAAGAAGCAGATAAAATAGTTGTTTTAGATACTGGTTCTGATGATAATACTGTTAGTATTTTAAAAGATTTAGGAGTAGAAGTACACGTGAAAAAAATTGATCCTTGGCGTTTTGACGTTGCAAGGAATGAATCATTAAATTTAGTTCCTGGTGATTATGATATTTGTGTTTGTACTGACTTAGACGAAGTTTTCGAGGTAGGATGGAAAGATAAATTGTTGTCGGTGTGGAATGATGATGTTACTAGAGTAAGATATACTTATAATTGGTCTTTTGACGAATATGGAAAACCAGCTACAACTTTCTTGTTAAATAAAATACATAAAAGAGATGCTTATAAATGGATGCATCCAGTTCATGAGGTATTAACTCCTTTAAAAGAAGAAAAAGAAGTTATGTGTAAAGATATGATATTAAATCATTATCCAGATAAAACTAAATCAAGAAGTAGTTATTTACCTCTTTTAGAATTAAGTGTAAAGGAAGATCCTAGCGATGATCGAAATATGCATTATTTAGGAAGAGAATATATGTATTATTTAAGATGGGAAGATTGTATTAAAACATTAAAAAAACACCTAAGCTTGGAAAAAGCGACTTGGAGAGATGAACGAGCAGCATCAATGCGTTTTATCGCAAGAAGTTATAGGGCTTTAAAAAAAGATGGAGAAGCTATAAATTGGTATTTAAAAGCAATTGAAGAAGCTCCTTATTTGCGAGAAGCTTACGTAGAACTTGCTTATCTTTATTATGAAGAAGGCAATTATCAAAATGCTTATATTTATTTAAAGAAAGCATTAGATATTAAGGATAAAAGTAATTCATATATTAATGAAGAATTTGCTTGGAATGGTTTTATCTATGACTTATTGAGTATTTGTTCTTATAATTTAGAATATTATGAGGAAGCAGTAGAATATGTGAAATTTGCTTTAGAATTAGATAAAAATAATTTAAGACTTCAAATTAATTTAGAAGAAATGGAAAAACTTATTAATTAATAAAAATAGGATCCCATAAAAGGGATTTTTAAATTAAAAAAAGCGATCATTAATTATCGCTTAATAACACCGCATGAATCACTAATCTGTCTTTTCCATTATTAGAACAAGTTGATAAAGTAATTATTTTATCAGTTGGAGCCACTGGAGTATTAAAATTGTAAATACTACGATTAGTTATTAGATTTAAGAAACTTTGAAATTTTTCTTCAGTACTAAAGTCTGCTATTAAATAGTCATTTGTTTTTGGAATGGTATATATAGAGAATATTTTCCATTTCATTTTTTTGTATAAAGTATCAAATTCTATTATTTGATTTTCTTCATCTTTATACCAGTTAGAACGTTTTACTTTATAAAGCGTACCAAACATAACCCCGCTATAATACATATTATGACCAAAAATAATTGTATTTTGACTTAAATTAACGCTATCAGCACGATAGTCCATAAATATCCAACCACTATTATCTTTTTGTTTTTTGAAATTTTTATTTAAATAATAGTCGTTGTCATTGGCTTGAACAACTGGATAATCAACATTAGTGTTGTTTACTTTTAACCAGCCAACAGTATCTTCGTTTATTTGAAGAAGACTAGCTATATCATCATTAGAAATAATTGGTTCTTCATTTTCAACAGGTTTTTCTTCATTATCTAGTTCGTTATCCGGTACTGTAGTATTATTGTTTTCTATTTCAATATTTGTATTATTTTCATTTTGTTTCTGTTCTTCTTGATATTCTGCAATAATATTACTAATATCTTCTTGAATACTTTCTACTTTTTGCATGGATGTATAATTTGAGTAGAAAACATAAAATATTACAGAACTTATAATGAAAAGAGCAATAATAATACAAGTTTTTATAGTGTTGATATGAATTTGATTCATTAAATTATCTTCTAAATAATCTTTAGAATAATCAATCTTGAATTGAATACCATTTATTTTGACATTTCTTTTATTAATTTTTTTTAAATATTCAATCAATTCAATATCACTTATGTTTTGTTTGATATAAATTTTGATATTTTTTAGTTTGTGTTTATATAAAACTTCTAAAATATTTTCAATATCATTTTTATTTAACTTATTTATATGAATTATTTTTAGATATTTATTAATACTTATAAAAGATAGAAAGTCTTCTTCGTCTTCCTTTGTAAAAGGTAAATTTAAATAAATAGTTGTTTTATAATATATTGAAGAAAATTTATCTAAGTTATTATCTTTCATAAAATTGCTTAAAAATAGCATTTCATTCCTAGAATCAACTGTAATCTTTTCTTTATCAAGCATTTCCAACAAATAAGTTGGGATATTATACAAAGATACATAATTAATAGTATTAGTTTTAATTATTTTTTCGCATATTCGATAATTTAAAATAGATTCTTCTAGAAGATATAACGATTTAATTTTAGGGACGTTTGAAGACACATGTAAAATTAGGGGGGCTATTGAGAATTCTTTTATAACTAAAGTATTTACATTATAGTCATTTATTAATTCTTTTATAAAAGCATGCACTAATTTAACGTTTTGCATTATATATTCATCGCTAAATACTAATTCATTTTGGCTTATAACATTAGTGTTAATTAAGTTTTTTTGTTCAGTATTAAGACGTTTTCTTATAGAAAAAAATAACTTATTATCTTTTATCTGCAAAAGTATCTTTACCATAACTCAGTCTCCTTATTATATATAATAACACGATTTGACATAAAATAACAAAAAAAATTTAAAATAATGTAGATTTTTGTATTTTTATGTTATAATGTTGACATAATAAGAGTAGGAGAGGATTGAATATGAAGAAATTTTTAGGTTTTATGATTATGTCTTTAGTAGCATTATTGCCATTGGCTACAGATGCTGCAACTAGTATTGGCTATAGTTGTGGTAACGTTGATGAAAATAATTTGAGAACATGTACAATTAGTTATAATATAACAGATCCAGAGGGTGCTGATAGTTTAACTGTAAAATTAACTGAGCAAGGCGGAGCATCAATTACTGAAATTGATAATGCGTCCGACACTGATTGGACAGTTAGTACTTCTGATTATGATAGCGCTAATAAAGTTTGGAATGTACTATTAGCATCGCCAGGAGTAGCAGGAGAAGGTAATTTATTTAAATTTACATATCAAGTTTCTGGAGAAGATGATTGTAAAGTGCTTATTTCTTTAAATAATGAAACAACTACAATTGAGCCTGAAACTGATAAACCGGCTGATCAAGAGGATACCGGAGCTACTTTACCATACATTGCTTTAGGAACAATTGCTGTAATCGCTGTTGGAGCTTATGTTGCTACTAAAAATAAATCAAAAATGTATAAAATTTAATTTATAACGTAATTTTTAAATAGTCTTTCATATGAAAGGCTATTTTTTTATTCTGAAATAGTCTTTTTCTTTGAAAGAATGTTATTTTGTGGTATAATTTCTGCAAGGTGGTAATTTATGCGTGAATTTACAGAACAAGAATTAGTTAGAAGAGAAAAAGCAGAAAATTTAAGAACTTTAGGATTAGATCCTTTTGGTCATAGATTTGATGTGACAAGTAATTCAAAAAAAATTAAAGAAATATATGAAGTTTGTAGTAAAGAAGAATTAGAAGAAACAAAAAACGAAGTAGTTATTGCTGGGCGTATTATGAATAAACGTCGTAGTGGTAAAGCTGGATTTATGGATATTCAAGATAAATTTGGTAATATGCAAATTTATATTAGTATTAGTGATGTTGGAGAAGAAGAATATGAATTATATAAATCATGTGATTTAGGAGATATTATTGGTATTACTGGTTGGGTTTGTAAGACAAATACTGGTCAATTGACTGTACATGCTACTAAATATACTCATTTAGTTAAAGCATTACGCCCACTTCCCGAAAAATTCCATGGTCTTACTGACGTTGAAGAAAGATATCGTCGTCGTTATGTTGATCTAATTATGAATGATAATGCGAAAAGAATAGCTTTTTTAAGGCCAAAAATTATTAGATGTATTCAAAATTTTATGGATAATAGAGGTTTTGTTGAAGTTGAGACTCCAATTTTGACAAGTCTTTTGACAGGAGCTTCAGCTCGTCCATTTACAACTCATCATAATACACAAGATTTAGACATGTATTTAAGAATAGCATTAGAGCTTCCGTTAAAAAGATTATTAGTTGGCGGAATGGAAGCTGTTTATGAAATAGGTAGAACATTTAGAAATGAAGGAATGGATCCAAAACATAATCCAGAATTTACTTTAATGGAAGCATATCTTGCTTATTCTGATTTGGAAGGCATGATGGAACTTACAGAAGCAATGTATACAACAATTGCTAGAGATGTTGTTGGTAAAATGACATATAATTGGTGTGGTCATGAAATTAATTTAGAAGGCCCATGGAGAAGAATAAGCATGACTGATGCTATTAAAGAGGTAATAGGAATAGATTTTAAAGCAATAAATTCTACTGAAGAATGCTTGCGTTTAGCAGAAGAACATAATATTTTGGTAGAAGAGCATCAAAAATCTTATGGACATATCATAAATTTATTCTTCGAAAAATACGTAGAAGAGACTTTGATTCAACCAACATTCCTTTACGGTCATCCAATTGAAATATCTCCGCTTACGAAGAAAAATCCAGAAGATCCTAGATTTGTAGATCGTTTTGAATTATTCATTGGTGGTAAAGAGTTTGCCAATGCTTATACTGAATTAAATGATCCAATTGATCAATTAGAAAGATTTGAAGCACAATTAAAAGAAAAAGATCTTGGTAATGAGGAAGCAAATGATATTGATATGGATTTCATTGAGGCTCTAGAATATGGTATGCCTCCTGCTGGTGGTATTGGATATGGAATTGATAGACTTTGTATGTTATTTACAGAAAGTGAGACAATTAGAGAAGTTATTTTATTCCCTACGATGAAACCTAGAGATTAACGTCTAAAAAGCTGAAAAAGCTTTTTTTTTATTTTTGATAGTGTTATAATTTTTTTAGGAGGTTAGAGAAAAAATGACAATAACACAAATTATTGGTCTTGTAGTTGTATTAGTTTTAGCAGCTCTAGGTGGATTTTTCATTATTAGAAAATCAAAGAAGCATGATTTGGCTAAATGGATAACATTATTTATTTTTGTTTCATTAGCACTTACTTGGGTTTTCTCCTATGGATATTACAATGGAACTGAGTTTATTGATTATGGTATGAATCAACAAGGGATTACTGATATTCCTAACTTATTGTACTATTCAATCAATTTTGCTGGTGATAAAATTATTTTCTTACTAGCATTGGGAGCATTTTATGCTGTATTAAGTAAATGCAATGGTTACAAAAAATTAGTAGTTACTATTGCAGAAAAATTAAAAGGAAAGGAAATTACATTTGCGTTAGCTGCATCATTATTATTTGCTGCGATGGCTTCATTGTTTTCACAAAGCTTTATTGCTTTAATTTTTGTTCCATTTGTAGTATCAATAATTCTTTCAATGAAATTAGATAAACTAACTGCATTTTGTGTTACTTTTGGTTCAATTTTGATTGGGACTTTAGGAGTTACATATGGTGGTGAAGGTTTATATTGGTTCAATTACTATACTCAAACTACTGTAGCAACCGGAATGATTTATCGTTTAATTATTTTAGTGGTTTCGTTTATTTTATTTAATTTTTTTACTGTTTTACATGCAAAGAAAGTATTAAATGGTAAAAAAGTAAATGAAAGTGAAGTAGATCCATTTAAAGTAGAACATGTTGATAAGAAAGCTAAAACTTGGCCTATTATCATATTATTCTCAACATTATTTATTTTAATTGTTTTAGGATATATTAGTTGGGAAGCGAACTTTGGAATTACATGCTTTAGCAAATTCCATGAATGGTTAATGGAACTAAAAATAGGTGGCTTTGCTGTATTCAAGGTTATTTTAGGAACTCTTTCTACAAAAGTTACAAATGGTGCTTTTGGATATTGGAATTTATTCCATATGTCAATTATCTTAATAATTATAAGTATAGTAGCTGCTTTAGTAAGTAGAATTAAATTAGATGATTTTATTGAATCTTATGGTGTAGGATTTAAGAAGATTGGAAAAGGATTATTATTATTTATTGGAACTTATATGGTTATGGTAGCAGCCTATATGAGTCCATTTATTCCAACAATAACTAATACAATATTTAAGAGTATCGAAACATTTAATCCGTTCTTAGTTACACTTGATGCACTTTTAGCAAATACTTTCCATGTGGATTTTGGATTTACAGGTTATGTAGTTGCAACGTATTTTACAAGTACATTTGGAACTAACTTAGAAGTAATTCATACAATATTTACAACAATGTATGGCTTTGTAGGATTATGTATTCCAACAAGTGCAATATTACTAATCGGATTGTCCTATTTAGATATTGACTATAAGACTTGGATGAAGTATATTTGGATGTTTGTTGTAGCTATTTTAGTAATTTTATTATTACTATTTACTATAATGACATATCTTTAATTTGAAGCATAAATAAAGTAAAAAGCTTGGCCATAAGGCTAAGCTTTTTTGTGAACTAAAAATCTGTCAATTTTTTATGAATAAACAATTAATAAACCAAACATTATAAACATAGAATTGTAAGGGAGAATATTTATGTTTAATAATTTTGGAGTACATATAGCAAGTATTTTTAGAAAAGCAGAAGAAGAAAGATATGAATTACGTCATCCATATGTAGGAACTGAACATTTGCTGCTTGCAATTTTATCAAATGATAAAGATATGATATTATATTTAAGAGAATATGGTTTAACTTATGACAAATTTAGAAAGGAATTAAATATAGTAGTTGGTAATGCTTCAAAAAATAGTGATATAAATTTATATACACCACTTTTAAAAAGAGTAATTAATAATGCTCTAGAAAATGCAAAAGAAAATAATAATGGTATAGTAACTACTAAGCATTTAATTTTATCTATATTAGAAGAAGGAGAAGGCATTGCAATAAGATTATTAGTAAGCATGAATATTGATATAGATAGTATTTATGATGATTTAAATAAGAATAATAAATTAACTAATAAAAAATTAGAGTTATATGAAACAGGTATTCCATTGAACGATACTATAGATTTTGATGAATGTGTTGTTGGCAGAGATAAAGAAATAGATTTAATTATTGAAACGCTTTTAAGAAAGAAAAAAAATAATCCTATATTAATAGGAGATGCCGGAGTTGGTAAAACTGCAATAGTTGAAGAATTAGTAAGAAGAATTGAAAGAAAAGAAGTTCCAGATATTTTGTTTAATACAAAAATAGTGGCATTAGAAATGGGATCTTTAGTATCGGGAACTAAATATAGAGGAGAATTTGAAGAAAAACTTACTAAGATAATTAAAGAATTAGAACAAAATAGTAATGTGATATTGTTCATAGATGAGATTCATTCAATGGTAAATGCTGGTGGAGCAGAAGGTGCTATTACAGCAGGAGATATTTTTAAACCTGCTTTAGCGCGTGGTAAAATAAAATGTATTGGAGCAACAACTACTAATGAATATCAAAAATTCTTTTCCGGTGATAAAGCTTTAATGCGTCGTTTTGAAATAATAAATGTAGAGGAACCTAATCAAAGTGAAACAAAAGATATTTTATTGAAAGTTAAAAATGAATATGAAAATCATCATAAAGTAATTATTCCAGATAATATAATTGAGAAAGTTATATATTATTCTGATAAATTTATAACAACTAAAAAAAATCCAGATAAAGCTATAGATTTTTTAGATTCTATTTGTTCAAAAGTGAAAACTAATAATAATTATAATTTAGAAAAGAAAAACTTATATCAAAAATTAGAGAGTTTAAAAAAAGCAAAAAAAGTTTGTGTAAAAAATAATGATTATGATAAAGCACTAGAAATATATAGCGAAGAAATAGATATAAATAAAAAAATAAAGAACTTTAATGATAGTAGGAAACAAACTATTAAAGAAAATGATATAATAAATGTTTTAGAAAATAAAACCAATATGATATTTACTAAAACAAAATTAAATTTTCTGGATAATATAAAAAAAAGTATTCAAAAAGATTTATATGGGGTAGATAAATATGTAGATAATATTATTACATTAATACAGGAAAATTTATTAAATAAAATAGGATTTTTAAAAGTATATTTAGAAGGCGAAGCATATTTAGGAAAAAGCACTATAGTGAAGATAATTGCTGAAAATTTTCCGAGATGTAATTTTATTAAAATAGATTTGAAAGAATATAGGAGTTCTTGTGATATAAATAAATTAATTGGCACTACTCAAGGTTATATAGGGTATAATGATGCGCATATATTTAGTAAATTAAAAAATGATAATTTTAGTATAATATTATTTGATAATTACAATTGTGCTCATCCTAATATTAAGGAATTAATTAAATCAATTTTAAAGGAAAAAATTATTACAGATAACAAAGGTGACAAGATTTATTTTAATAATACTTTTATATTTATTACAGATGATATAGAGAAAAATAATAAAGTTGGATTTAATAATAAAATCACAGAAAATAAATACAATGAATTGTATGATTTAGTTGACTCGGTAATAAAATTAAATAATTTAAACAAAGAAACTTTAATAAATTATTTAGAAAGCAAAAATGTTATTAATAAAGATAAGATACTTAAAGAAAGTGAGTATGAAAAATATAATTATAAGAATGTTGGAAAATTAATTAAAGAACATATGCTTATTAATAATTAAGAATTTGATGCATTTTATTAGCTTAATATAAAAATATCTGGTAAAAAATTACTAGATGTTTTTTTTATGTTTTCATTTAAATAAATGATTTGTTATAATATAATTATGTGAGGGAAATGTATGTTAGATAGAATTTTAGAAAACTATGATATAAAAGGTAGTTTAATAAAGATAGAAGATAATAATTCAGGAAATATTAATAAAACTTTTGTAGCAACTTTTTTAGATAATAATATTGAAAAAAAATATTTGGTTCAAAAAATTAATACTACGGTTTTTGCTGAGCCATATAAATTAATGAAAAACATTGAAGGTATTACAGCCTTTATTAAAAAACAAACAAAGTTAGAAAATGATAATAACCATAAAACTTTACAAATTATTAAAACAAAAAAAGGAAATTCTTTATGTAAAATATTACCGGAAAAAGAATACTATCGAATTTATGAATTTATTGAAGATGCAGTTGCTTATGATTGTTCGACTGAATTAAATGTGGTATTTAATACGGGGAAGGCTTTTGGAAATTTTCAAAGATTGTTAGCAAAGTATCCAATGAATCAATTAGAAGAAACGATTAAGGATTTTCATAATACTCCTAGTAGATTAAAAACTTTTATCAGTGATATTAAAATAGATTCACAAAAAAGGGCAATTGAAGTTGCAAAAGAAATAGTATTTATTATCCAAAGAGAGGATATTTGTTCTTTAATAATGGATAAATTAGGAACTGATGAAATACCATTTCGAGTTACTCATAATGATACTAAGGTAAATAATGTTTTAATGAATAAAGATAATGGAGAGTTTTTGGCTGTAATAGATTTAGATACAGTTATGCCAGGTAGCTTGCTTTTTGACTATGGGGATGGAATAAGATCAACAGCATCAAATGCCAAAGAAGATGAAATAAATTTAGAAAAAGTATATATTAATTTAGAATTATTTGAGGCTTATACTGATGGATACATGAGCGAAATGGCCCCTTACTTAACAAAAACAGAATTATCATTAATGGGGGAGTCAATCAGAATTATTACTTTAGAATTAGCTATTAGATTCTTAAATGATTATATAAATGGTGATACTTATTTTAAGATTGATTATGAAAAACATAATTTAGATAGAGCATTAAATCAGATTAAATTAGTGATTGATATTGAAGATAAAATAGATTATATAAATAAATATATTTATGAAAGTTATGAAAAATATATCAATAATTAAAAAAGATCCAGTTATATCTGGATTTTTATTTTAGATAATTAGTTTTATATTAAATTAAATTTCTAATTTAACACCCTTTTTCTTTAAAATGATTTTTCTTATAAAATCTATAGGTATAACTGTAAACGCTAATATAATTACAAAAAACAATTCAAATATAGAGAGACCATAAGTTCTAAATAAATCATGTCCGTTATAGATTAAAAAAATTTGAGCAATGATTATAAAGGAAAATACAATAAGAAAAACTTTGTTCTTTAAAATATTAGAGAAAATATTTAATCTTTCAGTTCGGGCATTAAATGCATTGAAGATGCCAATAAAAATAAATAATGCAAAATATGCAGTCATAAAATGCTTATAATCACTTCTAATTATCTCTTTAAATATTGGAACCTTTAAAAATAATATGCAGAGTAGAGCAGAATAAAGTCCAGTAAATAAAATCTCGGAATACATATATTTATTAATAATAGGTTCATCTATTTTTTTGGGTTTATGTTCCATATAGTATTTAAGTGGAGCTTCGTAAGAGAATGCTAGTCCAGCAAAAGTATCCATTATCATATTTAACCATAACATTTGAATAATAGTGATAGGAGTACTTACTCCTATGTAAGATCCAACAATAGATAAAAATAGTGCAGTCATATTAACAGTTAATTGATAAATAACAAACTTTCTGATGCTTTTAAAAATAGTTCTTCCATATAAAATAGCTTTACTAATAGATAAGATATTATTATCTAAAATAACAATATCACTAGCTTCTTTAGCAACCTCTGTACCACTTCCCATTGAAAAACCGACATTTGCTTTTTTTAAGGCTGGAGCATCATTAACACCATCTCCAGTCATACCTACAATTTGATTCATTTCTTTTAGTATAGTTACTAGCCGACTTTTATCTTGAGGTAGAGCTCGTGCTACAACTTTCAATTTGTGGCATATTTTCTTGATATTTTCATTACTCATACGATTAAATTCATCACTAGTTAAAATCAAATCGCTAGGATTTGTGATAATACCGCAGTCAGCTGCAATATTTTTAGCTGTATCTTTAGCATCTCCTGTAATCATAATGACATTTATTCCTGCATTTCTTATCAAATTAATTCCATCTTTAGCTTCTCTTCTCAATTCATCTTTTAATGTAATAAATCCAACAAAGGTTAGATTATCTAAAGATTCACCTTTAGCAAGCGCGATAACTCTAATTCCTCTTTTTGTATTTTTTTCTATTTCTCTTAAAAATAGATTTTTATTTAATATGTATTTTTCTTCCCCTAAACTATTTAAATATTTATGGCATTTATTTATAATTACTTCGCTTGCACCTTTTACATATATATCATCTGCTAAGTAAACTGCGCTAAATTTATTTTCGCTATCAAAAGGAATTCTTTTAGTTATTTTGATGTTATTTTCTTTAAATTTAAAAAAGCAAATTAAAGCTTTATCAGTAGCATTTCCCCCAATGATTTTGTTATTACTTATAGTACTTTCGTTATTTAATATAATTGATTTATATAAAATGTCATGTAATTTAGTTTTTTTAATTTCCGCTTCATTTTTATATATTTTTAGATCTCCAGAAACAAAAGAAGTAACTTCTAATTCTCCTTTTGTAAGAGTACCGGTTTTATCTGTAAGTAGATAGTTTAAGTTGCCACTAGTTTCAATTCCGGTGGGTTTTCTTACTAGAACATTATCTTTAAGCATTCTTTTCATATTAGATGACAACACTAAAGTAATCATCATAGGAAGTCCTTCTGGGACAGCGACAATTATAATGGTGACTGATAAAGTAAGAGCATATATTAAGTGGTTTATAATAATTTTTGGGGTTGTAATTGTAGTAATAATTAAATCTAGATCAAAATTATTTGCAATAACAATTTTATTAAAAAGATAAGATAGCGAAACAACTAAAGCCCCGATATAACCAATTTTACTAACTATTTTTGCAAGTCCATATAATCTTGTTTTAAGCGGAGAAGTTGGATCGCTTTCTTGAATTTCTAAAGATATCTTACCATATTCAGTTTCATTGCCTACTTTTTTCACAAGCATTTTTCCATAACCATTAGTAATAACTGTTCCTCTAAATAGTTTATTATCTTTATCGTTTTTTTTGATATCTTTTGATTCTCCAGTTAGTGATGCTTCATTACAAGATAAACTTCCACTTATTAAGATGCCATCAGCAGGGATGGAATCTCCAGTAGATAGTTTTACTATATCTCCAACGACTATGTCGTTAATTATTATTTCTTTTAAAGTGTTATTTCTTAAAACTTTAACTTTTATTTTGGCTGCTTCAGTTTGTAATCTTTTAAAAGCAGCTTCGCTACCGTATTCGGAAATGGTAGAAATAAAGGATGCTAGCATAACGGCAATGGCAATTCCTATTGTTTCATACCAATCATATTTAGAAAAAATAAATAAAATTTTAATACCTAAAGCAATTAAAAGTATTTTGATAATTGGATCTCCTAGGGATTCTAATAGAATTTTAAAGAATGTTTTTTGTTTAATTTTAGTTAACTCATTAGTACCATATTTTTTTCTATTAATAATTACTTCTTCATCATTTAAGCCGTTATAATTTATCATATTTCCTCCATTTAAATATATGGAGTGGTTACTAAAAAAAGAACATATAATATATGTAAAAAATAAAAAAATGTTACACTTTTTAGTAACATTTAAGCTTCTTCGATAAAAGTTTTTGATTTATGTGGTTCATCAAATAATAAATCTTTGTAATTTTGTTGGCGTAAAGCTTCATAAACTACTATTGCAACCGTATTAGATAAGTTTAAACTTCTTACATCACTAGTCATTGGTATTCTCATACATTTATCTATATATGGTTTTAATATTTCTCTAGGTATCCCTGTAGATTCTTTACCAAACATAAAATAAATATTTTTGGTAGTATCAGAATAATCAAAATAAGTATGGGGTTTGTGACCATATCTTGTTAAAAAGTAAAAATCTCCTTTGTTTTTTGAAAAGAATTCATCAATGTTTTCATAAATGGTGTAGCAACATTTATCAACATAATTAACGCCACTTCTTTTGACAGCTTTATCATCTAAACTAAAACCTAGTGGTTTAATTAAATGTAGATGAATACCAGTGGCTATGCAAGTACGCATTATATTTCCTGTATTAGTAGGAATTTCTGGTTCAAATAAAACAACGTTTATCATATAAATCACCTCTAAGCTTTTTCATTATATAAAATCTAGAATTAATTGTCAAAAAATAAGATTTAGTTTATAATGATAATGGTGATTATAATGGCAAAAAGAAAAAAATCAAAAGAGGCAAATAATCCAGGAATGAGTGTAGAATTAACAGGGTTAATTTTGGTATTAATTGGGATAATTGGATTTGGATTTGGTTATATTGGAACTATTATCAAAGAATTTGCAATGTTTTTATTAGGGTCTTGGTGGATTATTTTTGTCATTTATATTCTTTTAGTAGGATTATATATGTTGTTGAAAAGAAAAATGCCCAAATTTTTCTCTTCAAAATTAATTGGCTTTTATTTGGTTTTGATAGTTATTTTAGTAGGTAGTCATTTTACTTTTTTGGATAAAACAGGAAGTCCAATGGAAATATTAAAAATAACTTTTGATCAATTTATGGAAAGAATGAATACTATAAATATTTCTAATTCTATTTTGAATACAGGAAATACTTCAATAGCTATTGGAGGAGGGCTAATCGGAGCTGTATTTATTAGCGCATTATATTTCCTATTTGCTAAAACTGGCACTATTGTTGTTTTAGTGGTTATTGGCTTATTTGGTTTAATTATGTTGTTTGATATTACATTTACTGATATTTTTGAAAAAATAAAAAGCTTTATTAGTACTAGGAGGTCCTCAAAAACTGGTAATTCTGAAGAAGATTTACCTAAACTTTCAGATATAGGTGAAGAAGTAGAATCTGAAATGAAAAAGCTGCCAGAGAAAGATAATAAAATCATTATTACTAGTTTAGATGATTTAAAAAGTAAAAAGGTATCCGAAGTTGTAGAAGCTGAACCAATCATAGCAATTGATAAGCCATTAAGTAATGGTAGTTATAATTTGCCACCATTAAGCCTTTTAAATGAAATAAAAATTTCTAAAAAAGCTAGTTCAGATTCTTTTACTTTAAATAATAAAGAAATATTAGAAAGGGTTTTAAAAGACTTTCAAATTACTGCTAAAGTAGTTGAGATTCATGTAGGCCCTGCTGTTACTCAATATGAAATAGTAGTACCAGCTGGTACAAAAGTAAGTAGAATACTATCAATAAATAAAGAAATTGCATTAGCGCTTGCTGCTAAAGATGTTCGAATTCAAGCACCAATACCAGGGAAAAGTACTATTGGTATTGAGATACCTAATGAATCTATCAGCGCGGTTGCATTTAGAGAAATATTAGAAGCTAATAAAAATGTAAAAGATAAATATGGAATAATGGTTACATTAGGGAAAAACTTAATGGGTAAACCTATTGTAGCAGATATGACAAAGATGCCTCACCTTTTGGTGGCCGGTTCTACTGGTTCTGGTAAATCAGTTTGTATTAATTCGATTATTTGTTCAATATTTATGAATTATAACCCTAAAGATGTTAAATTGGTTTTAGTTGATCCTAAAAAAGTTGAACTTTCAAATTATAATGGAACGCCGCATTTGTTGTGTCCTGTAGTAACTGATCCAAAGAAAGCCTCAATAACACTTCAAAAAATTGTATCTGAGATGGAAAAAAGATATGATTTGTTTAGCGAGAAGGGCGCTAAAAAGATTAGCGAATATAATGAATATATTGACAAAGAAAATAAAAAACACCCAGAAACTCCACTTAATAAAATGCCATTTATAGTTGTTATAATTGACGAACTTGCTGATTTGATGTTAGTAGCAAGTAAAGAAGTAGAAGATTCAATTATGCGTATTACTCAAATGGCCAGAGCAGCTGGTATTCATCTAATTGTTGCTACTCAAAGACCATCAACTGATGTTATTACAGGTGTAGTAAAAGCTAACATTCCATCACGTATTTGTTTTGCTGTTGCTAGTCAAATTGATTCACGTACTGCTCTGGATATGTCTGGTGCTGAAAAATTACTAGGTAAAGGTGATATGTTATATTTGCCTATGGGTGAAAATACACCGGAGCGTATTCAAGGCTGTTTTATATCAGATGATGAAATTAATAGATTAATTAATTATTGTACAAAACAGATGACTGCTACATATGACGCAGATATTTCTTTAGCTAATGCCAAAGCAAACACAGAAGGTGGAGGCGATGGTGTAGATGGATATGATGATCCAATGTATAATGAAATTGTTGAATTTGCAGTCATGACAGGAAAGATTAGTGCTTCTTTAATTCAAAGAAAATTTAGGTTTGGTTTTAATAGGGCAGCAAGAATGATAGATTTATTAGAAGCAAGAGGAATTGTAGGACCACAAAATGGCTCGAAGCCAAGAGAAGTATTAGTAAAAAAAGAATCTGAGGAAGAATAAAAAAGGTTAGAATAAAAATTCTAATCTTTTTTTTGTTTTACATTAAATATAATTAAAATTGAAAATAAGTTTACAAAGAAATTTTATATATGATAAAATTAGTATGAAAGGATATGAGAGTATGAGCGCAAAAAAAGTAGTAGCAACTAAAAATATTAAAAGTAGCCAAAAAAAGAAAACTATTGAAATTGATAAATACATTAGTCCTAAAAATTACTTATATGCAATTTTAATTTTACTTGGTGGTATTATTCTTACTCTTTATATTTTTGAATGGTATCAAGTAAAAAAAGAAGAAAAATTAATGACAAGTTATTTAATATCTTCAAAAACTATTGAATCAAGTATTGAAGATTTAAATTCATTAAATCAAATTAGGCAAGAAGCTCCCTCATCATATTTCATTTATATAAGTTATACGGGGGATGAAGAAATATATAATTTAGAAAAAGATTTTAAGAGAGTTATTGATAAATATAAATTAAATGATATGTTTTATTATGTTGATTTAACAAAATTGAAAAATAATAATGAAAATTATTTAAATGAAATAAAAAATAGTTTGGGAATTAAAGATTTGAAAAAAATTCCGGCATTAATTTATGTTCATGAAGGGAAAATTTTAGAAAGTAATGTTTTAGATGGCATAAACGATACTTTACTCAAAGCCGGGGATTTAGAAAATTTATTAGATATCTACGAATTTGAAACTGTTAAATAGGCAAAAGCATCTGCGCTAGTTAAATTATCTCATACATTAATGTAGGAGGTAATTTTTTTATGTTATTTGATAATAACGATATTGATTTAGATTTTACATTTTTAAATTTAGCCGGTTTAACAAATAATAATATGGAGTTTGATAGTGATAATAGAAATTTATTTGCTGCTAAAGAAGGCTTCTTAAGGGGAAATATGTTTAGAAATGAATATAAGCCTTATAAAAATTTAACTTTTATAAATATTCGTCCTAAAAATGATAGAGATGCAAAGTTGTTTAATGTAATGTGTTATTCTTTTGCCATAACAGATATGAATTTATATTTGGATGTTCATCCAGAAGATAGAAAAGCATTAACTTATTTAAAAGAATTAATAGTTGAGGAAGAAAAAGCAAAAAAAGAATATATTATGAAATATGGTCCATTAAATGTTTGCGATACTAAGGGTGACAAATTCGACTGGATTAATGGTCCATGGTCTTGGGAAAATTTAGGAGGTAATATTTATGTTTAAGTATGTAAAACACACTAACTTTCCAATAAATATAACTAAGAAAGATTTAAAAATGGCTAAATACCTTATGACACAATTTGGCGGTGCTAATGGAGAACTTGCAGCGGCGATGCGTTATTTTAGTCAAAAATTTACAATGCCAGACGATAAAGGAAAAGCACTACTTAATGATATTTCTACCGAAGAACTAGGACACTGTGAAATGATTTGTACAATGGTTAATCAACTTACTAAAAATGCTACATTAAAAGAATTAGAAGAAGCAGGACTTTCTTCATATTATGCAGATCATAATAAAGGAATCTATCCAGTAGATGCATCAGGTGTACCATTTACTGCAACATATTTTGCTGTAACAGCTGATCCAATAGCAGACCTTATGGAAGATATGGCAGCAGAACAAAAAGCAAGAGCGGTATATGAAAACTTAATTGATTTAACAACTGATGAAGATGTACTAGCACCATTATTATGGCTTCGTCAAAGAGAAGTAGTGCATTTCAATAGATTCAAAGAATTATATGAATATTATAAAAGCAAAGGATATTAAGAGATTAATATCTTTTTTTTCAAATAGTGTGTTAAGTTTTGAAAAATTAACTCTTATATGTTATAATTTATCTGAGGTGGAATAGTATGCAAAATAATCAAGACACATAGGACAATATGTATATGCCAGGTGATAAAGCAGTAAGATTTACTGGTATTCTTGATGAACCAGAAAATATTACAAATACAGCCAAAGGATATAGTTATAAATCATATGATGGTAAAGAATGGCCAACTTTGAAATTGGCAATGGAATATAATGATAAATTATTGAAAAGTATGAAAATTAATCCAAATCCTATGTTCTATGGTATAGAAGATATAACTCCTGGTTTATATGATATTGAAAATAGGTCTAGATAATTGCAATTAATTTGATAATAAGTATATTTTATGATAAAATGTATATAGATGAAGGAAACTTCATAAAATAAAAAAGGAACACTTAATAACGCATGTTGAGTGTTGCCATAGAAATGGTTACCACCTAAATCATTGCTGAGTTAGGTGGTTTTCTTTTATATTAAAACTATAAATAGCAATAATAATAAAAGGAAAATAATTATGAATAATACTATGATTAAAAAATCTTTCTTATGCATATTATCGCCTCCCTTCATTAGAAGATTGGCACCACCCAACTTATTAAGATTCCTAAAATCATTATAACAAATATTTGTTCGCAAAACAATATAAAAAGCGCAATCATTACAGATAAATTTTAATTTTTTTATTTGCCTATTTTTCGGCCTTTTTATCATTGATAACATTCGCGCCAGTTGAGTTAGGACATTGTGAAATGATAGCAGCAATGGTTAATCAGTTAACTAAGAATGCGACATTAAAAGAATTAGAAGTAGCAGGACTTGCATCATATTATGCAGATCATAATAAAGGAATATATCCAGTAGATGTTTCAGGTGTACAATTTACAGCAATATATTTTGCTGTAACAGCAGATCCAATAACAGATTTAATGGAAGATATGACATTAGAACAAAGAGCAAGAAAAGTATATGAAAATTTAAATTGATTTAACATCTATTGAGGTGTATTAGATCATTATTATGGATCATCAAAAAGAAATAGTACATTTCAATAGATTTAAAGAGTTATATGAATATTATAAGAGTAAAGGATATTAAATTAGTAAAATATATGTCAATTTTTATTTTAAAAATAAGTTTTGAAGCAATGTGTTGATATAATTATTTTAATAGAGGTGATTCTACTATGGGAATTAATGACTTTATTAGAAACATTAAGCAAAAAAGATATATAAAAAAATTAATCGAGAATAATGACTTTGGCAATTTAGTAAAGTTTATAAAAGATAACATTGAAAATTATGAAGTTGATCTAGATTTTGTGGATGAGGTCTTTGGAACTTCTGCTAAAAGATTTCTAAAAGTATTTGATGATAATGGTAATTTTATTTTAGATAATAACACTAGTATTTGGACGATTATATTTAACCAAAAATTAAAGAGAATATTAATCTCAGTTGATAGTAATTGGGAAAAAAAGTTTACTCCAATTCAAGTACAATATATTAAATATTCCTTAGAAAATCCAGATTTCGACGATGTATTTTGGTATGCTGATGATAGTGATGTTGATAATTTGCTAACAAAATATTTTGATGGAGAAAAAATAAAGGATAACATTTTTGATTTGCTGATAAATAGATGCCCAGAATGTGGTAGGGAATTCTTCAAAAATCCGGAGTACAAAAAGCATTTTACTAAATTAGAAATAAATTATTTGATGAACTATAATAATTTAGATGAAAATTTTGAACATCTTATGTCTTTAAAAAGTTCAAAAAGAGAATTGTTGCCTCTTTATTATGATGGTAGAAAGTTATTGCCGATGTATTATCATGAAATAATGTTTGATGCTTATTTTTGTGATGATATTTGGGAGAATATACATAAATATAAGAAACACTACAGCAAATTGCAATTAGCCTTTATTAAAAAATTTCGTTCAAATGAAACAGCAATGAATATCTTTGGAAATATTGGGGTGAATGCAAATAATTTGTCAGAATTTTTTTATTTAGAAAACAACAACTTGAAATTACAACCAAAAATTGCAAGAGAATGGTTTGATTGTGGGTATTACACAATATTGGAGAACATTTATGAAGAAGATTTTTCTGAATGTGAGTTAAGCGAAAATGAAATAAAAATATTAAAAATATACCAAAATATAAATACATCACGTTCCAAAGAAACATTTTTAGAAATATTAACTACCAAAAAAAATGATATATTTGCATCAGAAAAAAAATTGGAATCATTTTTGAATTTAATTGTGTCACTTTTAAACATTTTAGAAATGTCTAATTCTACTGAATTAGATAATTTTAAAGTAGAATTTATAGCTCAGTTGTTAGACCACGAAAATCCTCAAAAAGCACTTGAAGATATAAATGATGTGTATACGAGAAATAATTTGCCAATTGTAGCAAAAGTTTTTTTAACTTTTAAAATACTAAATAAGAATTATGATAGATTTGACATGGATTTAGAAGGTTCTAGTATATCTCCAATCTTGTTACAATGTAAAAATGATTATGAACGTGATAAGATTATTTTTTCTGATTTATTAAAAGCGACATTAGGTTCAAATAATAGGTCTATAAGAGATTACTTGTTAAATATTAAAGAAGGAAACGAATTATTTTTTAAGGTAAAAAATAATGGATTAGATAGTTTATCACGTAGAGAATTTAATACATTACAAATATTTGTTAGCCACTTAAGAGTTCTATATAACAATACAAAAATAGGAAAACAGAAACCTAATACATTAACAGGTAATTTACTAGTTGATATTCAAATATTGAGTGAAGCTTTTGGTGTTACTGAACGTTATGATTTGCCAGATAGAATAATTAGAATGTACGGTTTTTTTGCTGGTTTTAAATCATTTAATGAAATTTGGGAATATTTTATTTCAAAAAGGGAAATTGCTGATAAAAGAAACAGATTAAATGCTGAAAAAATCACTATTAGTGGTTTTAAATTACAAAGTGGTGATTTTATCAAAGGTATTGGTTCAATAGATTATTTATCTGATATACTCCAAAATGGATCGGTAGCCAAAGAATTTTTAGGGGCTAGTTCTACTAGTGATGCCACCCCGTTAGATACAGATTTATCCAGAATTGATAACCCCAATGATAATTTATCATCTATGATAGATAAAACTAAAGCTGGTAATTATGGGCCGATATGGTTTGTGCTCAAAAATAAAAAAAGCATAACAGTAACTAGAGACGAATTTGGTAATAAAAGTGATTATGATAGAGATAACTTGGAAGCTTTTGTCACTGTCGGGAATAATCATTATGGAATTAGGACCGGATTTGCCTCAAGTGAAATAGATTTTATTATAATAGATAATGAAGAAATAACCGAATTGTTACCAGAAATAAAGCACTTATTAGTTATTAATGGTTTTTATGTGCCGATTGTAGATAAAAATAATGGAAAATTACTATTTTTGCCAAAAGAATTTGATGACATGAGAAAAAAATTAAGTGGTTTAAGAAATTATGATTCATATGATTTTCAATTTTCAGATAATTTATTAGTTGATAGTGAAATAAATGATATAATAAACGGCATTAATGACTGCCAAAAAGACGCAGATTTAAAAAAGAAAAAAATTAATGAAAGTATCAAAATGGCCTTAAAAGGCTTAAATTTAGAATTCAAAGATTATTTTGATTATGATATTAATTTAGGAAATGTTCAACTAATTGATACAGGTTCAACTGGTAGAGGAACTAGTATCGGCAAATCTTCTGATTTTGATTTTATTATGAGAATTGATAGTAATACTGATATACAAGATTTAAAAAAAGCAATTATGGAAGCCTTAAATATAGATCCTAGTCAAGATACAATGAAAAATTTGAGATTAAAAAATGTTGAGATTCCAGGTGTAAATGAACCGGTGGATATAGATATAAGTTTTGTTAGAAAAAGAAATACTAATTTTTATAGTACAGATATAGCTTTAAAAGATAGATTAGAGCAAATTAAAACTCAAGATGAGAAAAGATATAAAGAAGTATTGGCAAATATTATTTTAGCTAAAAAAGTGTTAAAAGAAGCAAAAGCTTATAAACCTAGTCACTCAATAGATGCAAGCGAAGGAGGCCTTGGTGGAGTTGGTGTTGAAAATTGGATTTTACAACATGGCGGTTCTTTTTACGATGCTGCAATGAGTTTTGTGGCTACAGCGCACGGAAAAACATTCGAAGAATTTAAAAAAAATTATGTAATTTGGGATTACGGATTAAATTATTATACAGGAAAATTCGATGAATTTGTTTCTGGAAATATGACTGAAGCAGGATATAAAAATATGAAAAAAGCTTTAGAGGAATATTTAAAAACGGTGAAAGTTGCTGAAAAGGACAATAGTCAAACATATGAAATTACCCAAAATAATGTAGATTCTTATATTCTCGATGAAGGATCTTTGCATAGATAGGTGATAAAAAATCAAATATATAAAGATAGCAAAAAAATATTTATTTTTTTAAATAATCTGGTATAATTTTTATAGAAAGTAGGAGAATAATAATGGGAACAAAAAAGCAAGAAAGTAATGAATTAGAAGAAAACAAGATTAAGCAAGTTAAATTAAAAAGTGAGATGTACAATCATGATAACGAAAAGATTGCAAGAAGAGATGACGAAACTAATGAAGCAATGATGTGGGGATTTGTTATCGGTTTTGCCTTATTCTTTGTTTTATTAATTGTAATTATTGTTTTTGTTAACTAATAAAGGAGAATTATGGTATTACTTACATGTTTAAAAATTTTTGCAGCAAGGATTGTTGATGTTTCTTTAGGAACTCTTAGAACAGTATTTTTTGTTAAGGGAAAAACTATAGAGCCATTTATAATTGCATTTGTAGAGGTTTTAGTCTGGTATGCGGTTGCGAGAGAAGCTTTAAACACTACTGGTAATACCATTTTAGTTGCTATATCTTATGCTGCTGGATATGCTGTAGGAACATTTATTGGTTCTAAATTATCTGGTATTTTAGTAAAAGGTGTAGTAGGAGTTCAAATTGTTGTAAAAGAAGATTCTGAAAAACTAATAAATAGATTAAGAAAAAAAGGCTATGGTATTTCAATAATTGAATTAAAAAATGATTATGAAGGAAAAAATAAGGATATGTTATATATTCAAGTTAATAACAGAAAGTTAAAAGAATTAACTAGTATAGTTAAAAGTTATGATAAAAATGCCTTTATAGTAGTTAACGAGACTAAATTAATTCAAAATGGATTTATTAAGTAAAAAAGCTTGTTATATCAGGCTTTTTTTGGTATAATCTATTTGATTAATTGAGTGGGCGTAAATTCCCACTTTTATTATTAGTTTGAGGTGAGTATGGAAAGGTTAGAAAGTTTAAAAAGTGCTTTAAGTGAAGCGTTAAAAGAAAAAGGAATAATAGTTGATGAAGTTACAACCGAAAAGAAAGGGAAATACAATTTTTTAACGGTCGTATTAGACAAAGTTGGGGGAATAGATTTAGATGGAATTGTAGAAGCTACTAATATCATAAACCCCATAGTGGATAAATATGATATATGTGATGATTCATATATCTTAGATGTAATAAGCAAGGAAAGAGGTAATTAATATGGATAGTAAAGCATTTATTAAAGCATTAGATAATATTGTTAAAGAAAAAAATATTAGTGCTGATGTAGTATTTGAAGCAATGACTTTAGCATTGCAAACAGCTTATAAAAAGAATTTTGATTCTAAAACAAATGTAAGGGTAGATATAAACCGTGAAACAGGTGAAATAAAAGTATTTTCTTATTTAGTTGTAGTAGATGAAATTGATGAAGGAAGCGAGAGTGTTGATGAAGAAGGAAATGTTATAGAAATACCTCCTCAAATCAATATTGATGCTCAAATTTTACTTGAAGAAGCTAGAGAAATAGATCCAACAGCTCAAGTAGGTGATACAATTGAAAAAGAAGTTACCCCAAAGGATTTTGGACGTGTAGCAGCAGGTACTGCTAAACAAGTAGTAACCCAAAAAATTAGAGAAGCCGAAAAAAATAGTATTATTGATGAATTTGCTGACAAAGAATTTGAAATTATGTTGGGTATGGTAGCAATGGAAGATCAAAGAAATTATTATATCGATTTAGGGCGTACGAGAGGTATCTTGCCTAAATCAGAAATTATTCCAGACGAAACTATAAAAATGGGGTCAAGTATCAGAGTGTATATTACTAAAGTGGAAAATGGTACTAAAGGTCCTGTTATTATGACATCAAGAAAACATTATGGATTTGTTAAAAGGTTATTTGAATCTGAAATTCCTGAATTACAAGATGGGTCGATTGTTTTATATGGTGTAGCAAGAGATGCTGGTAATAGAAGCAAAGTAGCGGTTTATTCAACAAATGAAAGAATAGATGCAATCGGTTCTTGTATTGGTGAAAGAGGAAGTAGGATAGCTAGTATATTAAAAGAATTAAATGGTGAAAGAGTGGATTTAATTTTATATGATGAAGATCCAACAGTATTTATTGCAAATGCATTGTCACCAGCAAAAAATGTAATTGTTAATATAACTGATGAGGTAAAAAAAGAGGCTTTAGCTATTGTTACAGATGATAATTTAAGTTTAGCAATCGGTAAAAAAGGAAGCAATATTAGACTTGCCAGTAAATTAACAAAATATAAATTAGAAATTAAAACTTTATCTCAAATTAATGAAGAAGGAAATAAATAATAAAAAGGGGATTAAATTATGAAACAGAGAAAAATACCTATGCGCACTTGCGTAATAACTAAAGAAAAATGTGAGAAGAAAGATTTAGTTAGAATTGTTAGAACGCCTGAAGGGACAGTTGAAGTTGACGTGACCGGAAAGAAAAATGGAAGAGGAGCTTATTTAAAAAAAAATCTAGAAGTCTTTAATAAAGCAAAACAAAATAAAGCGTTAGAAAGAATCTTAGAAATTAAAATAAATGATGAAATATATGATTCATTAGAGAAGTTAGTGAAATAAGAAAGGAGATGCACAAATGAGTGTTAAAGATTATGCCAATGATTTAAATTTATCAGTAGCGGAAGTATTAAAAAAATGTGGAGATCTAGGAATTAAAGCATCAAGTGGAGAAGATATATTGGCGGATGATGATATTATTATGCTTGATAATACTTTAAACTTAATCAGTACAGATGCAGAAATCACTTATGATGAAGATGAATTAGTAGAAAATATTGCTATGGATATTATGGAAAGTAAAAATATAACTGAAAGTAATACCTCTAAAAAGCAGAAATTAAAGAAAAAAGATACAATAAAGGAAAATAAAGATAATTATAAAATGCTTAAAAAAGAAATGTATAAGCATAAAGAAAAATTAATGAGTAATATTCCTAATGAAGATATCGTGTTATATAAACAAGGAATGACTGTATCAGAACTTGCTGATAATTTGAATGTAAGTGGAACAGATATTATAAAAAAATTAATGGGTCTTGGTTTGATGCTTAGTTTAAATGATCAAATTGATTATGAGAATGCCGAAATAGTTACGCTTGATTATAACAAAACTTTAAAAAAAGAAGAAACTCAAGATTTGGCTAATTTTGAAGAATATGAAATAATCGATAAAGAAGAAGACTTAGAAAAAAGACCACCAATAGTTACAATCATGGGTCATGTTGACCATGGTAAAACAACTCTTTTAGACTATATTAGAAATTCTCATGTAGTTGATGGAGAGTTTGGTGGAATAACTCAACATATTGGGGCTTATCAAATTAATCATGATGGTAATAAAATTACTTTTATCGATACTCCAGGACATGCTGCATTTACAGAAATGCGTGCAAGAGGAGCTAGTGTAACAGATATTGTAATTATTATTGTAGCAGCAGATGATGGAGTAATGCCTCAAACTAAAGAAGCCATTGATCATGCTAAATCTGCAAATGTTCCAATTATTGTAGCAATTAACAAAATTGACAAACCAGAAGCAAACCCTGAAAGAATTCTAACAGAAATGGTTGAAAATGGACTTACTCCAGAAGAATGGGGTGGAGATATTCCATTTATTAGAATTTCTGCTCACACAGGAGAAGGAATCGACTTATTATTAGAAACAATTGAAACAATTGCGGAAATAAATGAATATAAAGCAAATCCAGCTCGTTATGCAACAGGTTCAGTTATTGAATCAAAGATGGATAAAAATATTGGTGGAATAGCGTCATTTATTATTCAAAATGGAACACTTCGTATAGGAGATCCAATTGTTGTGGGAGAACATTTTGGGAAAGTAAGAACAATGAAAAATGATTTAGGTGAGTCAATTGTTGAAGCTGGACCTAGTACTCCAGTAGAAGTAACGGGCATTTCTGAAAATCCAGAAGCCGGTGATAAATTTATGGCTTTTGAAACCGAAAGCAAAGCAAAAGAAATAGCCGAAAAAAGAAAAAATATTAATGCTTCAAAATATAAACAAGATATTGTATCTCTTGATGATTTATTTAAAAAAATTGAATCAGGTCAAAAAGAAGTTAATGTTGTTTTAAAAACGGATGTTAGAGGTTCTGAAGAAGCTGTCAAAAATGCCTTACAAAAAATAAGCATTGGTGATGTAGTTGTAAAAGTTATTAGAAGTGGGATTGGAACTATTACAGAATCAGACGTCGTTCTTGCTAATGCTTCAAATGCTATTATTATAGGATTTAATGTCGTTCCTAGTAATATTACTAAAGAAATAGCTAAAGAATATAGTGTTGATATTAGACTTTATACTATAATTTACAAATTAGTTGAAGAAATGGAACTAGCTATTCAAGGTATGTTAGATCCAGAATATGAAGAAAAAGTTATAGGCAATGTAGAAATTAGAAAAATATTTAAATTTTCTAAAATTGGCAATATTGCAGGGTGTTATGTTACAGATGGGCTAGTTAAAAATAATGCTAGTGTAAGAGTAGTTAGAGATGGAATTATAATTCAAGAAGATAAAATATCAACATTACAAAAAGGTAAAGAAACAGTTAAAGAAATGAAAAAAGGCTTTGAATGCGGCATTACCTTAGAAACATTTAATGACATTAAAGAAGGAGATATATTAGAAGTTTATGAATTAGTTGAGGTAAAACATGGCTAATCATAAAGTAGAAAGAATAGCATCTGATATTATTAAATATTTAAGCAATATAATGTTAACTGAAACAAACGATGATTTACTAAAAAGTATTACTTTAACAGAAGTAAAAGTAAGTAAAGATTTAAGTTATGCAAAAGTATATTTCACAAGCATTTTAGATATGCCTCATAAAGATATTGAAAAAGAAATGAAAGAAGCTGCACCATTTTTAAGAGGAAAACTTGCTAAAGTATTAGAAGTTAGAAATATACCAGAATTACAATTTATATATGATGAAACAATTGAATATGCTACTAAAATAGAAAGAATTATTACGAATATTCACAAAGACTAAGGGCAGTTCATGAAGTTAAGTGGTTTAAAGTTTGTAATTAGAACGAATGATGAATTATCAGAAAAAGAAAAAGATTATTTAATCGATGTTTATCATAAATTATTTATAAATATATATGGAAATGATTTTGTAGATGCTTTTTCTTATGTTACTAAAACTAATGCAAAAGAATTAATTAATGAAACATATGATGTAAAAATTTTAGCTACAAACTACAATAAGGCAAAAGATCTATTAGATAATTTAAAAGAAGATGCTAATAGTGAATTATTATTAATATATATTAATGAAAATAATTTAATTGGTTCAGCTTTAATAAAAAGAATGGATTCTGTTAATTCAATAGTTCCTTATATTACACTAGATGGTGTTGATAAAGATTTGGAAAGAGAAATTTGGAAAAAAACAGTTTCTTTTATAGAAAAATATTTAAATAATTTAGGTTTTCAGAAAATGTATTTAGAAATACCCTTAAAAGAAGGACCTTTATTAATTAGAGCAAAAGAATTAGGATTCAAAGAAGATCTAGAAGATATATTAGTCGAAGATGTTTATACTTACATTTTAAATAAAAATTTAGAAGGAAATAATAGCAATGTTGAACAAAATATTAGTTATTAATAAAGATAAAGGGGTTACAAGTAGGGAAGTTGTTAATAAGTTAAGTAAGATTTTGGGAATAAAAAAAATTGGACATACTGGTACTCTTGATCCTATAGCTACAGGAGTGCTTGTATGCTTAACTGGTAAATACACTAAGCTTGTAGATATGATAACTTCTTTAGAAAAAGAGTATATTGCAACAATTAAGTTAGGAATTAAAACTGATACATTAGATATAACAGGTAGTGTTTTAGAAGAAAATTATAATTATGAAATAAATAAAGAACAAATAGTCCAAGTATTAAATAGTTTTATTGGAGAAAAAGAACAAATAGTTCCTATATATTCAGCAGTTCATATACATGGAAAAAGATTATATGAGTATGCAAGAGAGAATAAGCAAGTAGAATTACCTAAAAGAATTGTATACATAAAAGAAATAGAATTATTAAATTACCAAGATGATTTAATAAAATTTAGAGTAGTAGTTAGTAAAGGAACGTATATAAGAAGTCTAATTAAAGATATTTGTGATACATTAAATGTTTTAGGTACTATGGATGAGTTAGTAAGAACTAAACAAGGGTTATTTACTATTGAAAATGCGTATAACTTAAAAAATATAAGTGATAATGAATATCAAAGTTTAAAATTAGAAGACGTTTTGGATTTAAAAATGGTTGCCTTAGATAAAGACTTAGAAAAAAAAGTTCTTAATGGTAACAAGTTAGAACTTAATTATGATGGTTACATTTTATTTAAAAAAGATGATATAGATGTGGCATTGTATTATTTTGAAAAAAATATAGGAACCTTAAAGATATTAATGAATAATTAAATTAAAATAAGTGTATTTTAGAAATAACGCTGGCTGTAATCATAAATTTTAATAAAAATATTTACTTTTTAAGTGTTTTATAATATAATTAAATAGAAGTTTTTACTTAGATTAAAAAGTTTCCGATTTTAATCCAAGTTTAAACCAATTATAAAGAAAGGAAGAGAAAAATATGGCTTTAAACAAAGAAGAAAAAGCACAAATTATTAAAGAATTTGCTAAGAACGAAAAAGATTGTGGTTCAGCTGAAGTACAAATTGCTATTCTTACAAAAGAAATTAATGATTTAACTGCTCATATGAAAGAGCATACACATGACTACCATTCAAAAAGAGGGTTACTTATTAAAGTTGGTAGAAGAAAAAAATTACTTAATTACTTAAAAGAAAATGATGTTGTAAGTTATAGAGAAGTAATTAAAAAATTAAATTTAAGAAAATAAGGGCGCGGATGTTTTTCGCGTCTTTTTATTTAGAAAGAGGTTATTATGAAAAAAGTATTCGAGTTAGATTTCTATGGTAGAAAACTAGTAGTAGAACATGGAGAACTAGCTAAACAAGCACACGGTAGTGTTTTAGTAAGATTTAATGACACAGTAATACTGAGTACTGCAGTTGTATCAAAAACTGCCAATTTGCTTTCTGATTTTTTTCCGTTAATGGTGTTGTATAATGAAAAATTATATTCTGTAGGAAAAATTCCAGGCGGATTCATTAAAAGAGAAGGGCGTCCAACTGATAATGCGACTCTTGCGGCCAGAATGATTGATAGACCTATGCGTCCTTTATTTCCAGAAGATTTTAGAAATGAAGTACAAATAGTTAATACCGTTTTAAGTGTTGATCAAGATAATTCGCCAGAATTAACGGCTCTTTTTGGTTCTAGTTTAGCAACTAGTATTAGTAAAATACCATTTAATGGACCAGTAGCAGCAGTTAAAGTAGGACGTGTTAATGGCAAATTTATTATTGATCCATCAGTTGAAGAACTAGAACAGTCTGATATTGATTTAACAGTAGCAGGTACAATGGATGCTATAAACATGGTTGAAGCTGGAAGTAAAGAAGTATCAGAAGAAGATATGTTAGAAGCTCTACTTTTAGGACATGAAGCAATTAAGAAATTAGTTGAATTCCAAAATGTGATTATTTCTGAAATTGGCGAAGAAAAAATGGATTATCCAAGATTAGAAATAAGTGAGGAATTAAAAAGTGAAATTAAAGAACAAATTGAAGATAAAGTAGACAAAGCTTTACGTATTAAAGAAAAAGCAGAAAAATATGCAACTATAGATGCAATACAGGAAGAATTAATAAAAAAATATACTGAAGAATATGAAGAGGCTTTGAAGAGTGATGAATTTAAAGAATTAATTACCAAAGTTTGTTTAGTATTTGAAAATGTTAAATATGATGTGTTTAGAAAAATAGTAGTTGACGAACGTATTCGTATAGATGGACGTCAAATGGATGAAATAAGACCCCTTAGTGCTTCTATTGATATTTTACCAAGAACTCATGGTTCAGCATTATTCACAAGAGGAGAAACCCAAAGTTTATCTATTACTACTTTAGGAGCTTTAGGAGAATCTCAAATGCTTGATGGTTTATCTATTGAAGACGAAAAAAGATTTATGTTACATTATAATTTTCCACAATTTAGTGTAGGAGAAACAGGACGATATGGTAGTCCAGGCAGACGTGAAATTGGGCATGGCGCTTTAGGAGAAAGAGCTTTACTTCAAGTAATTCCTTCTGAAGAAGAATTCCCATATACAATTAGAGTTGTATCAGAAATTTTAGAAAGCAATGGTTCTTCTAGTCAAGCAAGTATCTGCGCTGGATGTTTAAGCTTAATGGCAGCGGGTGTTCCAATTAAAGCTCCGGTTGCGGGTATTGCAATGGGGCTTATTACCAATAATGATAAATATACAATTTTAACAGATATTCAAGGTTTAGAAGACCATTTAGGAGATATGGATTTTAAAGTTGCAGGTACTAGAAAAGGGATATGTGCCTTACAAATGGATATTAAAATAGACGGTATTAATAAAAGCATTTTAGAAGAAGCTTTAGCCCAAGCTAAAAAGGCTCGTTTGCAAATCCTAGACTTATTTGAAACTGTTATTGAAGAACCAAGAAGTGAATTGAGTCCATACGCACCAAAAATCGATACCTTTAATATTGATCCAGAAAAAATTAAAGATGTAATTGGTCGCGGTGGAGAAATGATTACAAAAATTATTCTTGAAGCTAGTAATGTAAAAACAGTAAATGATAAAAATGCTGTTAAAGTTGATTTAGAAGATGATGGTAGAGTAATTATTTATCATACTGATAAAAATATTATCAATAAAACTCGTGAAATGATTGAGGCTGTCATAAGAGAAGTTGAAACAGGAAAAATTTATACTGGTAGGGTAGTTAAAGTAGAAGATTTTGGATGTTTTGTAGAACTTTGGCCAGGATGCGAGGGAATGGTTCATGTTTCTCAACTTGATGAAAAAAGAGTTAATAAACCAAGCGATATTGTTAAAGTTGGAGATGAAATAATTGTAAAATCTTTAGGATGCGACAATCGCGGTAGACTTAACTTATCAAGAAAAGAAGCCTTACCAAAAAAAGACATAAAAGAAGAAGTAAAAAAAGAGGATAATTAATATATTTAAAGTAGAGGAGTGAAGTTATGGATGTATTTTTAGGACTTTTTGTAATTGCTATCATCGTTGTTATTGGCGCAATTAAACAAATTAATGAGTATGAAAGGGGTATAAAATTTACTTTTGGTAAATTCTCAAAAATTATGAATCCAGGATGGAATTTAGTATTTCCGATATTCCAATCTTATAAAAAAGTAGATATAAGAACAAAAGCTGTAGATGTTCCAGAACAAGAAGCAATAACAAAAGATAATGTATCAATTAGGATTAATGCTGTTTTATATTATAAAATATTTGATGCTTCTAAAGCAGTTATTGCCGTAGAAAGCTTTAATTATGCAGTTAGTCAGCTAGCTCAAACGACTATGCGGAATATTGTTGGTTCAGTTTCATTAGATGAATTACTTTCTCAAAGGGATAAAATTTCATCAGAAATATGTAAAATTGTTGATGAAGCAACTGATCCATGGGGAATTAAAGTAGAAAATGTAGAATTAAAAGATGTGGCCTTGCCAGAAGAAATGAAAAGAGTAATTGCTAAAGTAGCAGAAGCTGAAAGAGAAAAGCAAGCTGTTATTACTAAAGCTGAAGGAGAAGTTGAAGCATCACAAAATCTAGCTAAAGCTGCCGAGACTATGTCAAAAGTTAATGGTGCATTACATTTAAGAACTCTATCTACTATAAATGATGTTAGTAGTGATCAATCGAATACAGTAATATTCTGTTTGCCAATTGAAGTATTAGAAGCTATGAAGGGAAATAAAGATAAGAAGTAGTTGTCAAACTACTTTTTTATTTGATAGAATAATGTCATGAAAAGCGAAAAGTTAGATATTATATATGAAGATAAATATATTATAATAGTAAATAAACCCTCAGGGTTATTTACTATTAGTACTGATAAAGAAAAGATGAAAACATTGTTTCATCAAGTTTTATTATATTTAAAACAAAAACATAAGAACAATAAAGTATTTATTGTTCATAGATTAGATAAAGATACTAGTGGATTATTAATATTTGCTAGAAATGAAGATGTTAAAAAAAAGTTACAGGACAATTGGGATAAAGTAAAAAGAGAATATATTACCATAGTTTCTGGAGAAGTATTAAAAGAAAAAGATACGATAAAGTCATATTTAAAAGAAACTAAAACATTACTAGTATATTCTTCGAACGATAAAAATGGTAAATTAGCTATTACAGAATATGAGAAAGTCGCTAGCAATAAAGATTATAGTATGCTGAAAATATATATAAAAACTGGTAGAAAAAATCAAATAAGAGTTCATTTAAATGATATTGGTCATCCAATAGTTGGTGACAAAAAATATGGGAATATTAAAAATAAGCAGGTAAAAAGATTATGTTTGCATGCGAACTATTTAGAATTTAGACATCCAGTTACTAATGAACTTTTAAAGTTAGAAAGTAAATACCCTCAAGACTTTGATAAATTAATTAAGTAAAAAAGCTACAAAATGATGTGAACCCTATTTAGGAGAACAATTAAAAAAGCAGAATATTAAAAAGAGAAAATTATTTTTCTCTTTTTAATATTCCATCATATATAAATCATAATATTCTTCATATGTTAACCCGGACTCATAAACTTTAGTAGCAAGTTCTACTCCTAAATATCTAATATGCCATGGTTCTTCCATATATCCGGTTATTGGTACCCCAGCTTCAGTGTATCTCACAATAAATCCGTATTTATAAGAATTTTTTAATACCCATTGATAATCTTTTTCATCTAATCGTGCTCCAATTACATTTGGATCATTTAAATCTACAGCTAATCCTAATTGATGTTCTGATGAACCAGGGCGAGCAGAGTAGGTGTCAGCCGCTTCTACGCCATCTTGAGCTACATAATTAGTATATAAAGTATTTTGAAAAGAATAAGAACGATAAGCGGTTGTGCTTTCTAAAGTTATTCCATCTTCTTTTGCTGCTTCAATAAATAGTTTATAAGCTTCAGCAGCAGGTCTTACCATTTTAGCTCCTCGAGTAGTATCAAAAAGCGTTACTAAATCTTTTGGAACAAATTCTTTATCAACATGATGATACTTATTAACAATTACAGTTAGGTCATTTGAATTTTCTACTAATGTACTATCTGTATAAAACTCTTTATCTAGATTAATGTTTACATATGTTACAACTGTTTGAATATCTTTTTCAGTTTTCTTTAAGTAATCGTCATATCTGTCTAAATTATCGATGTTAAAATTTTTAATATCAATGTATTTACTAAAATCTTTTTTGGCTAATTTTAATAATTTACTTTGATTTTTTTCGCTTAATTTAAATATGTTATTTATCTCCTGTGCATTATAACCAATTTTTAAATAAGTATTTATATTATTAATGAAACCATCAATATTTAAATATTCTATGTTTATATATTCTTCGATATATTCTATATTAAAATTATTACTTTGCAACATTTTGTCTAATGTTTTAGAATAATCGCTTTTATATACATCACTTAATTTATTTTCTTTTATTACTTGAATAGCTTCTTTGCTATAATATTCTTTTGATCCCGTATTTCTTGTTAGTAATATGATAATTCCAATAATTATTATAGTTAACGATAATATAATGATAAGAAGAACTTCCTTTTTTAATTTTTTGCGTTTCATAAGCGATCACCTATAATAATTATATCATGGTTAGATTTTTTTGTTCAAAAATTTATATTACTTTACAAAAAAGTTAGTTCATTATTTTGAACTAACTTTTCTAGTCTTTCCAGTTCTTTCCCAACCATCTAAGCTTGTTTCAGAACTCCATTTATATTTGTATTTTGTAACGCTTTTTGTTGATTTAGTAGGATTTGTTGTAGTGGTAGAGCCTTTAGTACATGTTGCTGCTGCTCCAGTACCTACTTTATTATATCCTTCACCACAAGTATATTCGGTATTTTTTGTTGCACTTATCGTATCTTTGGTATTTAACACACATTTAGTACCATTTAATGTACCTTCGGAACAACTATAAGTTGTTTTAGGTGTAGCATTTACAGATGAAGTAGAGGTAATTGTACATTTAGTACCATTTAATGTACCTTCAGAACAACTATAAGTAGTCTTAGGTGTAGCATCTACAGATGAAGTAGAAGTAATTGTACATTTAGTACCATTTAATTTACCTTGAGAACAACTATAAGTAGTCTTAGGTGTAGCGTCAACTTCTTTGTAAGATGATTTATTACAATAATATTTATAATAAGTTCTTGTACATCCACTATAAGATGAACATGAGTCTGTATAAGATCCGCTATACTTACATCCATTATAAGTTTTTCCTTTATATAAAGTATAACTTTGATAGTAAGACTTTGTTGTGCTTATACGACAATATTTTTCGTTTATTAATTCTCCTTCAGAACAACTGTAAGTAGTCTTAGGTGTAGCATCTACAGATGAAGTAGAAGTAATTGTACATTTAGTACCATTTAATTTACCTTGAGAACAACTGTAAGTAGTCTTAGGTGTAGCATCTACAGATGAAGTAGAAGTAATTGTACATTTAGTACCATTTAATTGGCCTTGAGAACAACTATAAGTAGTCTTAGGTGTTGCGTCGATAGCGCTGCTGTTTTTTATACATTTAACGCTAGAACCATTACCAGTTTTTGTATAACCACTAGGACAATTATAGGTTACATTTTTAGTAGCATTAACAGTAGAACTGCTACCTTTTACACATTTAGTGTTAGTTCCACTTCCAGTTTTTGTGTAGCCAGAAGGACAATTATAAACTGTTTCTGTTGCTTTATATGGTTGTTTATATTGGTGTTCAACTTCTTCTGGAGTGGTGCATGTTCCGTTGTTACATAATTGGTTGCATCCTAACTCTTCAGTAGTTTTAGCAACTTCGCTACCACAAATTAAAGTGACAGTCATTGTATATTCACCATTGTCATTTTTAACCATAACGTAACTATCTTCAGTATCACAAGTTCCATCACCATAACTAAACGGTAAGATTAATTCCTTGTTTATTAAATCTTGTAGTGTATATTTTAATGAATTTCCTGTAGTAGGTAATTCGCTTATTTGAAAATATTCTTTTGCAGTATCATGAAAATATCTATAATTATTAATAAAGATTCCGGAATATGAATTTGGATTTGTTAAAACTTCATTAATGTTGTTGTTAATATTATTTTCATCATAGTCAACATTTATATTATTAGAATTAGAATCATTTCTTGTAAATAACCATATGATTAAGAAGATGATTGCAGCAATTGCTAATATAACTAATCCCTTTTTAATTAAGCTTCCCCAATCAATTCTTTTTCTAGGTTCTTCTATATACATAAATTACCTCCTAATTTTCTAATATACGACCTTGTCCATTAATATTTTTTAATTCTGGACCTTCTAAAGCGCTGAACATTAAATATTGTAATTCTTCATATGCTTTTATTAAATTGTCGATATCGGGATCTGGTGTACTACCAGCTGATGGTACAAATGTAGGGTACATTGGAGCAATAAAAGAATTATATGTTATATACCAATCGTTGTAATCTGTAACTTGAGCTTTCATATTAATTTCATTTTTACCATTTAATGCACTTTCTTCATTTGTAAATCCGTTTAATGAGGCAGCAAAGATATTTAAGTAATTATACATATCTTTTTTTGCTGCTAAATCATTAGGATTCTCTAAAACCTTCCTGCATAATGGTTTAAAACCACTTAAGAATTGTTCTATATCGGAACCTTCAGCTGCAAAATAATTTAAAGCATCTAGTTTAGCTAAATCTGCTTTAGTAGTAGCTCCAAATAATGCATTGTCTACAATACGGTTAAATGAAGTATTGAATGATTGAGCTAAATTTACGTTATCTGTTGTTTGTAAAGATTTATTATCAATAGCTATTAGAATTTCTACTATATCATTTATACTAGCTCCGTCATAAAAATTTGATTTTTGGATTTGATATGCACGATTTACATAGTCTACAGCTTTAGCAGAAGTAATGTTGTAAATAGTTCTAGCATTTTCATAATCTTCAATATAACTTAAATTGAATCCCTTATTAACTCCAGCATAATTTTCAACCATAGGAATGAATGGAGCATTTAATATTTTAGAAACTTCTTCAATTGAGAAATTTTCAACCATTAATGTAGAAAAATATTCATTATATCCTTTAGAAATTAATGCATCAATTGTAACTCTTTTTTCATTTGCTTCAGTTGATGAAGTGCTAGTAGGATATTTTGTGCCTTCAGGCTTATTATTTGTTTTATTATTGGTATTTTCGCATTTATTTAGCATAAGTAACATAAGAATTAAGATTACACTAATACCAGTTGTCCATCCAATAGCTTTTGCATGTTCTTTTACCCATTGAACAGTTTTTTCGCTAATTTGGGCTAATTTATTTTTAACTTCTCCTTTTTTATTTTTCTTATTTGCATCTTTTTCTAAATCAGTAAGTAATTCTTCTATCAGTGCTTTAAGTTGAGCATCTAGAATACTATTGTATTTGTCTAGTATAGCTTGTTTTTCGGCTTTTTTAGTTTTAGAATTAGCTAATTTTTGTAAATCGTTTTGAAGTGCTTTTTCGTCAATTATAGAATCTAAATGTTTTTGAATTTTTTCTAAAGTTGCCTCTTTTTCGGCCTTTTCGGATTCTAAATCCTTAGTAGATATGTTTCTTTTTTCAAGTGTTGCTATAGTACTTTTTAATGATGCGATTTCGGCTTCTAAATCTGTTTTAGCTTTAATTAAATCTAAATCCTTTTCATCAACTCCAAGCAATTTTGCTATAGGAGCAACGTCTGGTGTGTTGGCCTTTTTAAATTCATCGCTAATTTTCTTTATTAGTTTTTGTTTTTGATCTTTAGGTAAAGGTTTTTTATTTTTGTCTAAACCATTAGCTAATGTTTCAAGAGCAACCTGAATTGTTTTAACTGCTGAAATTTTTTTGAATCTCTCTAAAAATTCATTAATAGTTTTGATTCTAGCTTCAAGTCTTCTTAATTCTTTAGTACCTTTGTTAGCAGATAATTTTCCTTCAGCCAATTGACTTATTATCTCTTTTTTTTGTTCTTCTAAACTTGGTATATCTGGTTCACCAGTTTTTCCTTTTTTTCCGTTTAATTCTTCATTTAGTTGGTTAATATATTCTTGAACTTTTTTTAATTTTTCTTGTAATTCACTCATTTTTAAAATCCCCCTTTGTGAATATGGCCTATATATTAACACAAAATTACTAATATGTCAACCGCAAGACCACAAAATTTACAAACAATTGTTATGATATGATACAAAAAAGTGAAGCACTCAATTACTTCACACAATAATTTTTATTATAGTTTAAATATATTAAAATATAGTTAATCTTAAAACTTGATAGGTTTGTTATTAGTTTCAAATTCTAAATTGTTATCTTTTGATACTAAATCATATATTGCAGCTGCTTTTAATTCGTATTGATAAGTTAAAGACTCTTTGAATGGAGTAATAGGAATCTTGAGATTTTTCTTAATTTTATTTAAATGTTTTTTGCCATTATCGTTAAACCCTAATATTTTTATATAGTCAAAAGTTAAATTAAAATTGTCTTCTTTGGTAAAGCCAATTAAAATATGAACAAGCATTCTTCTGATTTTGTTATATGTATATCTTTTAGATTTTGTTTTTTCAATTAATTCATCAATGTTTTCGCATTCGTTAATAACCTTTTTTAATCTATTTTCAATTCCTTCATCGACATCTAAATAAATACTTAAATCTTTTTCAGTTATTATTTTATATTTAATGGTTTTGAAAAAATCGTTAAAAGAAATATTTTTAATAAATGAAAGAGTTATCTTAGGTACATATTTTGATATTTCTATATTGTTAATTAATTTATTTCTAATATTTGATGCACTTATAATTTCTTCATTTGAGTCTATATCTAAATAATTATTAGTTCTTTTAATTGTAATTGGTTTAATATTATATTTATTTAGTTTAATGCTTTTTAGGTAAGATATTCCAAGTAAGTCATTAGAATTGAAATCAAATTCAATATTTATTGCTTTGGCTAATGCAGTAGGGTAATTTAGACCTTCAGCTAAGTATTTTTTTACATTGCTATTGTATTCATCCTTATTATAGAGAGTGTAATCAGTTATTTTATGCAGGGTGTCTAAATCATTACATTCACTACCAAATATAACATATTCACAACCCAATTTTTCTAGCATAGTAATACTAGCATTAGCAAATATATCAGCACTTTGAGTTCCATATACAAAAGGCAGTTCTACTACAATGTCGATGCCTTCTAAAAGCGCGATATTAGTTTTATCTTTTTTAGAAATTATGGAAACTTCACCGCGTTCTAAAAAATAACCATTTAATATTAAAATGATTAGAGAATTAGGATATAATTCTTTAACTTTTTGTAAATGATATAAGTGTCCATTATGAAATGGGTTATATTCACAAATAATACCAACTATTTTCATTTAAATCACAAATAAAATATAACAATTTAAATTGTTATTGTCAATTTTGTTTATTATCATTTATAATAAACAAAAAGGTGATTTGATGATTGTTTGTTTAGTAGGACCCACTGGTGTTGGAAAAACCAAATTAAGTATTATGTTAGCTAAAAAGTATAATGGAATAATTATTAATGCAGATGCATGTCAAATATATAAAGAATTAAATATTGGAACTGCAAAGGTTAAAGAGGAAGAAAAAGAAGGGATAGAACATTTTTTGTTTGATATAAAAAGTCCAGAAGAAGATTATAGCGTTGCTGATTATCAAATGGATTTAAGATCTTTGCTAGAAGAATATAAAGATAGAAATATTATTTTAGTTGGCGGTACAGGTTTATATATAACAGCAGGATTATATGACTATTGTTTTAGCTCTATAAAAAAAGAAGATTATAGCAAGTATTCTAATGAAGATTTATATGAAATGTGTAAAAAGATAGATAGAAATCTAAAAATAGATCATAACAATAGAAGGCGTTTAGAAAATTATTTAAATAGAGAAAATAAAAATATTAAAACTCCTAGACTATTATATGATAATACTTATTTTATTGGTCTTACTACCAACAGGGACGTTTTATACGAAAGAATCAATAATAGAGTAGAAGAAATGGTTAATAATGGGTTAGTTGAAGAAGTCAAAACATTATTTGAAAAATATGGGAATGTAAGAATATTAGGGAGTGCCATTGGTTATAAAGAAATAATAAAATATTTTAAAAATGATACAACTTTAGAAGAAGCAATAGAAGAAATTAAGAAAAATTCTCGCCATTATGCCAAAAGACAATATACATGGTTTAATAATAAAATGAATGTTAACTGGTTTGATACTGATTTTGTTGATTTTAATAAAACTTATAATAAAGTAGTAGATTATTTAGAAATTTCTAAATAATCTTTTTTATATACACTTTTGTTGTAAATTATTATCCATAACAATATTGACTAATCTAGGAAAATAAATTAAAATTTATATAAGGGTAAAAGAGTCCATTAGGGAAGAAAGAGTGTGTATAAAATGAGAAAGAAAGGTATACCAAGGGAAAGTGTTCTAGCATGTGTTTTCTTGCTTATAATAATAGAGATTCTTACAGTATTTTTAATGTATAAAAGTTTTTCAAATAAAGATACTGACTTACATAGCGTTAAATTAAAAGAACAAATAGTAGAAAATGATAATTTATTTGCTGTGTTATTACAGCAAACAGACGGAACATATAAGGAATCAGATGAAGACTTTTGGTCAATTACTGGTTATAACTATAATGAATCTATGTCTGGCTGTATGGATATGAGTGGTAATAAATTAGATGGTTCATTAGAATATGATGCAGTAAATGAAAAAATAACTATAAATACAAGCAAAACTGCTTATTGCTATTTATATTTTGATTTATTTGAATCAACTGTTTTGAGTAATTCAATAATATCTTTGACAGAAGTGGAAGATAGTGGAGTATATCACGAAACGGCTTCAGGAATGAAAGCAGCAGCTACTTATTCCGTTATTCCTGCTAATGCATCATCATGGAGTAGTATGACATTAGGAGAAGGAGTTACAATAACTTCAGAAGCAGAAGGGACTTATCAATTAGCAGTTAGTTGTGATGATGGTGGTAATTGTACCCCACCAAGTAGCACTTCAACATTTAAACCATTAAATAGTGGTTATTATAAAGTATTTGGTGCTGGAGAACATATAGCATATAGTATATATGTAGATGATCAACAAGTATATAATTATCATCCATACTCCGGAGAAGAATCAGGAAGTAGGGATTTAGGATACTTAACACCAGAAAATACAATCAAAATTGTACATGAAGCTCTAGGAGGAACAGAAAATATTTCATTTGGGATATCATATGCTACAATTGAAACTGTAAATTTAGATTCATATCGCTATGAAGGTGCTGAAGTAAACAACTATGTAACATTTAATAATGAAACATGGAGAATAATAGGAGTAGAAGAAGGAAGTACAATAGGTTTAACAAGTGGAGAATATTATACTAAGATAATTAGAAGTGAAACATTGGGAGATTTTGCTTATGATTATGGTGCGTTTTCAGATGCTACAGAATGGAGATACACACAACCAAATAATTTTCTAAATCTAGGTTATTATAATAAACAAGAATATTTTGATGAATCTTTTGGAACAACTATTGATGCAGGTTTCACTACAAATGGATTAACAGAAGAATCAAGAGGAATGATAACACAGCCAACTTGGAGAGGATTATATTATGATAATGTTACAACAACATCTGCAACATATTTTTATGAAAAAACAAGTGGAAGCTCGTCAAGTGGATATGTAGGATTAATGAGTCCAAGTGACTATGGATATGCTGCATTACAAAGTGAGTGTGCAAGTACTCAATTAACATCATATTCGTCGTGTGCGTCAAATAACTGGTTATCAGGAAATAGCGAATGGTT